>JAAXXI010000002.1 GCA_013334565.1 Chlorobiaceae bacterium | reverse complement strand
GGCTCGGCTGGAGGGACGGTTGTTGCGAGCTATGATGCGGCCACGAGCGGCAACCTGGCGATATCGGGCTCGACCCTGACGATCAACCCGACGTCGGACCTTGCGAGCGGGACGCAGTACTTTGTCATGTTCGCCTCGGGATCGATCAGGGACCTGGCGGGCAACAACTATGCCGGTACGACGACGTATGACTTCACGACGGCCACTCAGACAGTTGTATCCGATTCAGAAGAAAGTGATCATGAGAGTTCAGAATCATCTGACGGTAGTGATGATGAGCATGAAAGCGGCAAAAGTATATCAGGCACCAGCGGAAACGACACGCTCAACGGCAGCGGTGGTGATTACACGATGCGGGGCGGCAAAGGAAACGATACCTATATCGTGGACAGTTCAGGGGACAAGGTTGTTGAAAGCTCCAGCGAAGGAACGGATAACGTCAGATCAAGTGTCTCGTTCATGCTCGGCCCCAATATTGAAAACCTTACCCTGACAGGAAACACTTCGATCAATGGAACCGGCAACTCCATGAACAATGTGATAACCGGCAACAGTGGTAACAACATCCTCGATGGCGGCTCCGGAAATGATACGATGCAGGGTGGTGCCGGAAACGATACCTACATCGTTGACAGTACAGGTGATGTCGTGAAGGAGAACTTGTATCAGGGGAATGATACCGTTCAGTCGAGTATCTCCTATACACTTGGCTCCAACATTGAAAACCTCACCCTGACAGGCAAGGGATCCATCAACGGGACAGGTAACGCACTGAATAATATCCTGATCGGCAATAGCGGGAACAACATCCTGGTTGGAGGTGCAGGCAATGATCTCATTTCGGGAGGTTCAGGCAACGATACGCTTTCCGGAGGAACCGGCACCGACTCTTTTCTCTTTAATACGAAGCCGGGAGCGGGCAATATCGACACGATCACCGATTTCGTGCACGGCACCGACAAACTCCAGTTCAGCAGCTCTGTTTTCACCGGCCTCGGCAGCTTGAGCGGCACCCTCGGTTCAGATCAGTTCTATGCAGCGGCAGGGGCGATCAGTGCCCACGACAGCAGCGACAGGTTGATCTATAACTCGTCTTCCGGCGCGCTCTACTACGATCAGGACGGCCTTGGCGGGGCAGCGGCTGTGCAGGTTGCATTGCTGGGAACCGGTTCGCATCCCACATTATCGGCAAGCGATATCCAGGTTATTTCCTGATTTGCGCCGAGTAATAGATCACATGCGGTTTTTCTTGCTTGCAGGAAGCCGCATGTGATTTTTTTTAAATCCACGCGGCAAAAACATCCCTGATTACGGTGCCGGGTTTGTCCTTCATTGACGGAAACTTTCCGTTGCCGAATGCCCATCGTAATTCCGATGGCCGGACGGCTAAAAAAACTCTGTTTGAAGCATTTATAGCCATTATTTTTTTACTTTTTTTCCTTGTATGGATTGATGATTTTATTTGTAAATGGTATAACGATTGTTAAATTTCTTCTGTTTCCTGCTGTTGTAACAGCCTGTAAAAAGAAGGTTTGACGGTATTTTGCTTTCTTTCGGATTCTTTTTTCAAG
Source organism: Chlorobiaceae bacterium (assembly GCA_013334565.1). Taxonomy (GTDB): domain Bacteria; phylum Bacteroidota; class Chlorobiia; order Chlorobiales; family Chlorobiaceae; genus Chlorobium. Next base: position 90,068 of record JAAXXI010000002.1, on the reverse strand, counting down.
CTTCCCCTGATTCTATACATAGATGCGTTTCTGACGCTTGACTGTCCGGATTTCTCCTGATTTTCCTGTTGCGGTGACAGGTGCGTGTCGGACTGAGGGTTTGATGATGATGATTGTTGTCTGTTGATAATATTCGGCGATTCGATGCTTATACGGGGTGTGATTGTGCATGAAATTCAACAGTGCCAAAACTGGTGGCTGCTTCTTATTTCCCGCTCCTCCTTTTCCTCAGATCGTTCGCTTGAGTAAGCTATTTTTTTCCGGCATTGATTCCCTGAATGTCCGGTGCGGCGATCCCGTTCCCGGCCTGTGCTTCCCATTCGCATTGCAACTTGTTTTCATTATCAACCAACCAGACTCCATTGCTATGAAGATGTTCAAGAGAAAAAGTGTAAAAGGTGCCATGTTCGCATTACTGTTCTGTTTGAGTTTCAGCGCGAAAGCATCTGCACTCGATGCCGGAAGCCCGGCGCCGGATTTTGAATTACCTGCCACCCAGGGAACGGTCAAACTTTCAAACAACTCCGGATCGGTGATTTACCTCGATTTCTGGGCATCATGGTGCGGGCCCTGCAAGCAGTCTTTTCCCTGGCTTAACGAAATTCAGCAGAAATTCGGGACAAAAGGCCTGAAAGTGATTGGTGTCAATCTCGATGCAAAAAATGAAGATGCGTTGAAATTCCTTGCCCAGATCCCGGCAGGGTTTCCGGTCGCATTCGATCCAAAGGGCGCTACGCCCGGCAGTTATGGCGTCAAGGGGATGCCGACCAGCTTTCTTATCGGAAAAGACGGCAAGATAATATTCCAGCATCTCGGATTCAGGGAATCGGACCGCGAGGACCTCGAGAAACAGATTGAGAAAGCACTGGAGTCGAAATGATGAACAGGAAACTTTTTCAGCAATCGTTCTTCACTTTTCTGCTGCTTCTGCTGCTGGGCCTTTCAGCATGCAGTACGGTGCAGCCATGGGAGAAAGGGACGCTTGCCCGGCCTGAAATGACGTTCGGGGGTGATGCCCTCGACACGCGCTATACCGAGCATATCTACAGCAGCAAGGAAGCTGCGTCCGGCGGGTCCGGGGTTGACGGCGGCGGATGTGGATGCAACTGAAAGCAACAACTATTTTAGGGGATTATGACACCAGTTTCGATGAAAAGGTTCTCGTTTTATGGTGCGGCAATGCTCGGAGCTGCAGTGGTGATGCCCTCATCGGCCCCCCTGTTTGCCGATGCAGCGCCGGAGCGGGGTATCGTAAGCCTGAAGTATCTGAACTATCAGGACTGGCAGACGGGCGATACGCCTCTGACCGCCGGAATGACAAGGGACCGTATCGGCGTCCAGGCCCTTTCGCTGATGGGGATGGTGCCCATCGCAGGGAAATGGTCGCTGGGGGTCACCCTCCTCGAAGATCTGGTCACAGGCGCTTCGCCGGCATATCATTCATCGGGGTTCCCTTCCTCGGTTTCAGGGGCTTCCGCTCTTGACCTGAGGCATGCGGGCGATCTGCAGCTCACCCGCTATTTTTCCAGAGGCAGTCTCAGCGGCGGCCTCAGCTATTCCCGGGAGAACGATTACATATCCCGGAGCGCTTCCCTGCAGGGCAACTGGGAGACCGAGGACAAAAATACGACCTTTTCGCTCGGAGGCAGTTTCAGCAGTGATACCATCGATCTCAGCAGTGATCATGTCGTGGAAACAAAACGGAGCGATATCAGGCAGAGCAAGAAAGTGTATTCGGGATTGTTCGGCATCACCCGAGTGCTGACAAAGAAGGATATCATCCAGTTCAATTTCGGGTATTCAAGCGGGCAGGGATACTATACCGATCCGTTCAAGGAGCCTGACAACCGGCCGGGGGACCGTGAGAACCTGACCTTCATGACCCGCTGGAACCATCATTTCGACAGTACGGACGGCACCGCACACCTCTCCTATCGGTATTACAGCGATACCTGGGGCATCAGGGCCCACACCCTCGGTGCGGAATACGTACAGCCGTTGCCGCACGGATGGACACTGACGCCCGGGCTCCGGCTCTATTCGCAATGCGCAGCGGACTTTTATGTTCCTGTCGGCGATAATGAAAAATCACATCCGGAAGCGGCTACGCCTAAGCCCGATGGAGCCGTATATTATTCGGAAGATCAGCGTTTATCATCATTCGGAGCGGTCACGCTCGGTTTGAAGATTGCAAAGAACCTTGGCAGAAGCTGGCTGATGGACATGAAATACGAGCGCTACGAACAACGGGAAGAATGGAGCCTGTTTGGGAAAGGCGATCCCGGCCTGGCGGCATTCAACACCAGGAATTTTCAAATCGGCGTTTCACGCGAGTTCTGAACGCGAACAGGTCATTAAGTATTATGGGACAGTCATGAATGTTTTCAGGTTTGGTTTCGAGGCGATGGCAAGTGCCTGCGAGATTTTGATTGCCGCCGACAGTAAAAGATCGGCAGAATCGACTGCTGAAAAAGCGGTCCTGGAAATATCGAGGATTGAGAAAAAATATTCACGTTACCTTCCTGAAAGCATCGTTTCAAGGATCAATGCCTCCGCGGGGATTGAACGTGTTGCCTGCGACGAAGAGACGCTGACATTGATCAGGTTCGCCGACGCTTTCTACCGGAGCAGCGAAGGGTTGTTCGACATTACTTCCGGCGTGCTTCGCAGGGCCTGGAATTTCAGGGAAGCATCGATACCGGAACCCGGAGCCCTTGAGCCGTTGCTTGCTCTGGTTGGATGGGAGCGTGTCGTCCGGGAAGGTAATACCGTTTTTCTTCCCTCAGCAGGCATGGAGATCGATTTCGGAGGGTTCGGCAAGGAGTATGCGGCCGACCGTGCTGCGGAAATCCTGCAGAACGACGGGGTACGACATGGTTATGTCAACCTCGGAGGCGATGTCAGGGTAGTCGGACCGAAACCGGACGGCACTCCATGGGTTATCGGCATACAGGACCCGAGGAATAAAAAACAGACCATCGCATCGATTCCACTCTATTCCGGAGCACTGGCAACGAGCGGTGATTACGAACGTTTTTTCGACAAAGATGGTGTCCGGTACTGCCATATCATCAATCCGAAATCAGGTATGCCTGCGGGAAGCTGGAGGTCGGTAACCGTCCTTGCTGCCACAACGCTCCTTGCAGGCAGCCGTTCAACCATCGCCATGCTGATGGAAACCCGCGGACTTTCCTATCTTGAGAGGACAGGAATGAAATATCTTGCTGTAGACAGTAGGGGAGAAATTCATTACAGGAATTAATGATCAAGGAGACCATGGAACCAATGAAAAGGGCCGGTTACGTCATGAGGATGTTCGTGGTGGCATTCCTGTTGCTGCAGGTGCGCATAAGCACCGCGGCAGGAGCGGATTTTCTCGATCCTGAGCAGGCATTCAAATTCAGGCATTCGGTCGGTGGAGACCATACGGTGAAGCTTCACTGGAATATTGCGAAAGGGTACAAGCTCTACCGCGACAAGGTAAAGGTAAGCGTAGCGAAGGGAACGGGAAGGATAAAGGCTCCGGTGATGCCGAAAGGTATAACGGTAACGGATCCGACGACAAACGAAAAAATGGAGATATACCACGACCGGCTGGATTTGACGGTGCCGGTGGTGAAGGCTGAAGGAAAGTTCACGTTGAGCGTGGAGTACCAGGGGTGCTCGGAAGACGGATTGTGTTATCCTCCGATAACCAGGGATTTTACTGTTGACGCTTCGACCCTCGGCACAGATGCCGCTGTCGGGGAACCGCCCGCCCCTCTGACGTCGGCCGTCGTTTCCTTCCCTGAAAAGCCTGCAATTCAGCCCGCAGCGCAACAGGCGGCTGCACCGAAAGCATCTGCGTCATCAGGAGCCGAGAGCGACCTTTCGCTTGCCAAATCGACACTTGCGGGCGGCAGCCTCTGGAAAATCGCCCTTGCGTTTCTGTTTTTCGGACTGCTTCTTTCGTTCACACCGTGCGTGCTTCCGATGATCCCGATCCTTTCATCGATTATCGTTGGCGAGGGCGAGACAACCCGCGGCCGCAGCTTCCTGATGGCTGTAGCCTACTGCCTCGGCATGGCGCTGGTGTATACCGCGCTCGGTGTTGCCGCAGGGCTTGCCGGGGAAGGGCTTGCCGGAGCGCTGCAGAAACCGTGGGTACTGGTACTGTTTGCCTTGCTTCTCGTGCTTCTTTCCCTTTCCATGTTCGATGTTTACCAGCTCCAGATGCCTGCAGCGCTCCAGAACAGGCTCAACCAGGCATCGGGCAGGCAGGAAGGAGGAAAATTCCTTGGTGTGTTCGTGATGGGCGCCTTGTCTGCACTGATAGTCGGACCCTGTGTCGCAGCGCCCCTTGCCGGCACCCTTGTCTATATAAGCCAGACGAAAAACGTGGTGATCGGGGGGCTTGCACTGTTTTCGATGGCGGCGGGGATGAGCGTACCGCTTCTGCTGGTAGGTCTCTCGGCCGGAAGCCTGCTGCCAAGGGCGGGAGCGTGGATGGTCGGCGTAAAATATGTGTTCGGCCTGCTTCTGATCGGCGTTGCGATATGGATGGTTTCGCCTGTACTTCCGGTTCAGGGCGTGTTGATCGCATGGGGGGCCCTGGCCGTTCTTTGTTCGGTTTTTCTTGGTGTGTTCGAGCGGTCTCAGGAAAAACCGGCGATTGCACAGCGCTTTTCCAGGGCACTGGGGCTGGTGCTTTTCATCATCGGTGCGGTCGAGCTTGTTGGCGCAGCATCGGGAGGGGACAATCCCCTTGAGCCTCTCGGTCATCTGCACGCATCGTCCGTAACTCCAGGTGCAGTCGAGGAGAAGCTCGTGTTCCGGCGAATCAGGACGGCTGCGGAGCTCGATGAAGCGCTCAAAGGAGCGCAGAAGCCGGTCATGCTTGATTTTTATGCGGACTGGTGCGTGGCGTGCAAGGAGATGGACAAGTTCACCTTCCATGATCCCAAAGTGAGAGCGGAACTTCAGAACGTGACGCTTCTGCAGGTTGACGTAACCGCGAACAACGAAAATGATCGCGGGCTGATGAAGCGGTTCGGACTGTTCGGGCCTCCGGGGATTATCTTTTTTGACCGGACCGGCAAGGAACTGGTCCAGTGCAGGGTGGCAGGTTTCATGGAAGCCGGACAGTTTTCCGAACTGCTGAAAAAAGTTACCTCCACGTTGTAACTTGCTGTCAGGTCATACTCCTTCAGAGTCCCCTGTATACGGCAGCAGCCGAACACGGCTCATGAAGAGTAAATCCGTGATTACCGGAGTCTGGGTAATGGGTAATGGGTAATGGGTAATGGAAAGTGGAAAGTGGAAAGTGGGGTCTGGGAAGTGCTGAGGACTGAGGACTGAGGACTGAGGACTGAGGACTGAGGACTGAGGACTGAGGACTGAGGACTGAGGACTGAGGACTGGTCCCTGCAGTTACTCTGATCGCTTGGAACGGGCTGTGGGCCGGTTGTGAGATGGGGCGACCTTTCTTTGTACTCCGGCGAATATAACTTTCAATTCCGGTTAGCCAAAAGATATCCGGTTTTGTCATTCCGAGCAAAGCGATCAATCGACAACTTGTTGTTTGACAGAACGATGGGCCTTTCACTCTGCCATGCTTCGTACAGGATGACATCTGTGATTCAGAACAAACATCCTTATCTTGTCATGCCGTCCTTGCTCTTTTCCTGTCATTCTGAGAGCAGCGAACAATCCACAAAACCAAAGTCAGGAAATGGATGCTTCACTTCATTTCATTTCGTTCAGCATGACGATCCGAGATGTCAAAAGTAGTTTCCTCTATCCTTTCGCTGCCGCACTCGGCTCATGAACAGTAAATCCGTAAATTTAAGGAATTGACTTTACTCAATGCGGTTCATTTTCATGGGACGTCAGGCAATAATTTTGTGAGCCATGGGTTCATTCTACAGTGAATTCGCTCCTTATTACGAGCAGATATTTCCTTTCAGGGAGGAGGTCTACGCGTTCCTCAGGAAGTTTTCGGGGGACCCGGGGGAACATATTCTCGACATGGGTTGCGGACCCGGCCACTACTGCGGCAGGTTTTATGATGACGGGTTCATAGCAGAAGGGGTCGATCTCGATCCACGGATGATCGAGGCTGCGTCAGGGGCTTATCCGGGCGTCCTGTTCAGGTGTCTCGATCTTGCCGATCCTGCCGTCTTCGATGGCCGTTTCCGTATGATCTGCTGTGTTGGAAATGTTCTCGCCCACCTTAAGCGATCAACGCTTTCCGCCCTGGTCGAAAGGGTACATGCCGCACTTGAACCGGGGGGATGCTGGATTTTCCAGGTTGTAAACTGGGATTACCTGCTGACCTTGAGCGATTACACCTTTCCCGAAAAGAAAATTGAGGGAGGCGATGTTTCCTTTTTCCGGTCCTATCCGCATATTTCAGGGGAAAGGGCAGATTTCGACGTGCGTCTCGTGGCGGGAGGCAGGACGGTTTTCGAGGAGAGCGCCACACTGTATCCGACAACCAGCGATACTTACTGCAATCTTCACGACCGCTGCGGGTTCATCAACGAGGGCATTTTTGCCGGATTTGACGGGTCAGTTTTCACCAAAGAGAAGAACTCGGGACTCGTGATGGTTTTCAGGAAATCCTGAATCAGTTGTAAGCTTCGATCCGGACGTTTGCAGTTCCGGTAAGCCCTATTTCTTTTGCGGCTGCAGGGGAAATATCGATGATACGGCCTTTCATGAACGGTCCCCTGTCGTTGATTCGGACGACGACATTCCTGCCGTTTTCCAGGTTGATGACCCTGACATTCGTGCCGAAAGCGAGGGTGCGGTGGGCTGCTGTGAAATGCCTCAAGTTGAAATATTCGCCGCTTGCCGTTTTCCTTCCGTTGAATTCCTTCCCGTAATACGAAGCCTTGCCTACGGTTACCAGACGGCCTTCGGCCGCTTCCTGCCGGATGGGATTTGTCGATGATGCAGGGTTTACGCTGGTATTTTCCGGAAGCCAGGAGATGCCAGGCTTGGCAGGATCCGGAAATTCTCTTGTTTCCGCCAATGCAATTGCACAGGGACGCGCGGTCATGATGATTGCCGACAGGGCGAACATCATGGTCAAAATAGTGGTTCTTGGCTTCTGCGTCATGGTATCTTAAGGTAATCAATCGTTTTTGAGACGTTATTGCCTTGAGGGCGCCTCTATTTATTTGTTCCAAAGTCCTGTTGCTGCGTTGGTCCCGATGAATCGGGATCGAAATCCTCATGTACAAGTGTACAATCCGGTTTCTCAGTTCCGTCCGCCATGCGCTCGTGTTTCTCACGACAAGAAACAGAGCTGTCCTTGAGAAGTTTCCGCAAGGTTCTCGATTATCGTATTGCCGCAGCGTTCATGAAGGCTGCAACGTGCGATCCGGATGGATTGCCAGTGCCGTGAAAAGGGCCGGGTTGCGACTGAAGAATGGCTGTACCCGGGCTGTTGTACTTGAACCCGGTGTTTGAATACAGTCGCTTTTCGTTAGAGAACAGGAAAAAATAATATTAGAATATCCTTCAACCTACAAAAATTAATCCTGCAATGCAAAACCTCCCGTAAAAGCCTCCTTCGGAAGGTTTTGCGCCATCTTCCGTCAGGACTCGGGCTGGAACGCTTCGAGCTTGACCTGGACTATGCCGGATTTAACGATTCCCAGCTCTTTTGCCGCGCCGATCGAGAGGTCGATGATGCGACCTTTTACATATGGGCCGCGGTCATTGATGCGGACAATGACATCCTTGCCATTGCTCATGTTGGTAACTTTCACCCACGTACCGAAAGGAAGCGAGCGATGTGCCGCGGTCAGTTCATGCATGTCGAATGTTTCGCCGTTCGCAGTCCTGCGCCCCTGGAACTGGTCTGCATAGTAGGACGCCGTGCCGCGGGTCACCATGAATGGATCGCCGTTCGTTCTTGTGTCGGATGGGATGCTGAACATGCTGCCGATTTTTTTTGCAGCGTCGGCGATGTTCGTGAATATGTTCTGGTTACTGGTTGGATCGGAGGCTGGTGTATCTGCAAAGCCTTTTGAGCAGCTTAACGATATAAGGATTGCAACGAGAGATGTTGTAAAAAATGTTTTTCCATACTTCATAAGATCTCGAATTTAATTAGCCGTTCCGCCACTGATAGCCGTCATGGAACGGACAGAATGAATAAAAATCAAAATTCGATTCAATCTTTATTCCATGACCAATATAAAAAAATATATTTAAAAAAACATAATTTACTGCAATAATCTCTCGCTTGTTGGTTTAGTCTCAAAGTGATGTAATAAAGAAATTACCGGAAAGCATAAATGGTGTGTTATTTCTTGTGCTGTATAGGCAATACGTCTGATTCAATGCGATGCCTTATGCATGAAAATCCGAATTAATTCCATTTTTATGATAACGGTGTACCTGTTTCAGGTATACGCCAGTGACTCGTACAATCCCGGACTGGTTCAAGGCTGGTGGGTTCCGATCTGTCGCTTGTTCCCTGACAGAGGCGGGAAGACGGTTCTTGTTTTTGGAAACTCTTGTATATATTGTTCATAGTGGTTTTTCTTCATTTTTGCAGAATTATTAAAATCCCTGACGACTTTTGCCTTAAAATATTCGGAGAGGAGGGTGTTGTTTTGGGTGTTATTTAGTGCAACCGCGTGAAAAGCTTCTGCCGGTGCAGTGCAGCCGCCAACGGTCGGCACACTTTCATTCAGTGTAACGAACGAACATGTCAACAATTTCTGAAGAACATGATATACATGACTTTTCTGGTCCGTCCGGCTTGAAAAGGCTTTTCGGTCTCTCTCTGGCCGCGCTTGGCGTTGTATTCGGCGATATCGGTACGAGCCCCCTTTATGCCATGAGGGAGTGTTTCCACGGCGAGTATGGCATTCCCGTAACGCAGGAAAATATTCTGGGAGTGCTCTCCCTGCTGGTCTGGTCGCTCATCATGATTGTCACAGTCAAATACCTCACGTTCATCATGAAAGCCGATAACCAGGGCGAAGGCGGCATTCTCGCCCTGACATCGCTGATCATAACGCACAGTCGTAGCAACGGCAAAGAACGCATGTTCCTTATTGCCATCGGGTTGTTCGGGGCGGCCCTCCTCTACGGCGACGGCATGATCACACCGGCTATTTCCGTTCTCAGCGCGGTCGAGGGGGTGCAGATCATCGCACCTGCCTTCAGGGAGCTCGTCATACCGGTAACGATCGTGGTCCTCGCGGCACTGTTCCTGTTCCAGCACCATGGTACGGCGAGGGTCGGGGCGTTTTTCGGGCCTGTTATCTTTATCTGGTTCGCCGTGATCGGCATTCTCGGCCTGGTGGAAATTTTCCGGTATCCGCAGATACTTCGGGCGATTTTTCCCTGGTACGGAATCGCGTTCCTGTTTGGCAACAATGTCCAGGGATTCATGGTTCTCGGAGCGGTTTTCCTCAGCGTCACCGGTGCCGAAGCCCTCTATGCCGACATGGGACATTTCGGAAAAAAGCCTATCAGGCTGACCTGGCTGCTGCTCGTCCTTCCCGCACTGCTTCTGAACTATTTCGGCCAGGGGGCCCTCCTGCTTTCACACCCGTCGGAATCCCACCATCCTTTTTACGGGCTCGTTCCTTCGTGGGGCCTCATCCCGATGGTGGTGCTGTCGACATCGGCGACCATCATCGCTTCGCAGGCGCTGATCACCGGGGTCTATTCCCTAACGCAGCAGGCGATACAGCTTGGTTACCTTCCGAGGCTTACCGTCACGCACACATCGGCCAAGCATATAGGGCAGATCTATGTCCCTGCGGCCAACTGGGTGCTCATGATCGCGACCATCGGCCTCGTGATCGGATTCGAATCTTCGAGCCGACTTGCCGCGGCTTACGGTGTAGCCGTAACGGCGACAATGCTGATTTCGACCATCCTGTTCTACTATGTAGCAAGGGATTTCTGGAAATGGAATATTTTCGCGCTGAACGTCCTCGTCAGCGTCTTTATGATCATCGACCTCTCTTTTTTCGGCGCCAGCATCACCAAGCTGTTCCACGGGGCCTGGTTCCCGCTTGTTATCGGTCTTGGCGTGTTCAGCCTCATGATCACCTGGAACCAGGGACGTTCGCTCCTGCTGCAGCAGCTGCAGAACCGGACGCTGACTGTCGAGGAATTCCTCCAGAGCCTTTCGCTGCAGCAGCCCCAGCGGGTCAACGGCCAGGCGGTCTATCTGACTGCAAATCCCGATGTGGTGCCGCTCGCAATGCTCCATAACCTCCGGCATAACAAGATCATGCATTCGGAAGTGGCATTTTTCCATTTTCTGACGGAACGTGTCCCGAGGGTGCCGAACAGCCGCAAGGTAGAGGTCGTAAGGCTTGGCGACGGTTTTTACAAGGTTGTCGCACGTTATGGATTCCTCGAATATCCAAACATCAAACAGGTTATTGCCCTTGCGAACCATCAGGGGCTGCATTTCAGGCCTGAGGCCATCAGCTTTTTCCTCAGCCGTGAAAAAATCGTTACTGGCCTGAAATCCAAAATGAGCCTGTGGCGCAAGAAGCTCTATGCTTTGATGGCTCGCAATGCCCTGAGCGCGACGGCTTACTATGACCTTCCATCCGGCCAGGTTATCGAGATAGGACTGCTCGTCCAGATTTGACTTATGGTTCGGGGTACCGGCATGACTGCGAATGCGTGGTCTGCCGGTTCTCCGGGAGATATCGCATGAAATTTCACATTGCCTTATGGCGGAACTTCTCCAGCAAATCATCGCCCATCCGGTCTCGTCTCTCCTCGTTATCGGGAACCTGATCATCATCGAAAGCCTGCTTTCCGTAGACAATGCGGCCGTCCTTGCCGCCATGGTGATGGACCTGCCCGTCAGGCAGCGCTATGCAGCCCTCCAGTACGGGATCCTCGGCGCTTACATCTTCAGGGGCATCTGCCTGTTTTTTGCGTCGTTTCTCGTGAAGGTATGGTGGCTCAAGATGTTCGGCGGGTTCTACCTTCTCTACCTGTTTCTCAACTGGTTCAGGGGCAGGAAAACCCCTGAAGTGAGCGACGACTATTTCGACAAGCAGCACAACAGGTTTTACAACTGGATATCCTCCCGGATCGGTCCCTTCGTTTCGACCATCATCCTTGTCGAGCTGATGGACCTTGCCTTTTCCATCGACAATGTATTCGCAGCGGTAGCCTTTACCGACAACATCCTGCTTGTTTATACCGGTGTTTTCATCGGTATCCTTGCCATGCGCTTCGTCGCAAGGGGCTTCATAAAGCTCATGGAGACCTACCCATTCCTGAAAAGCAGTGCGTTCATCGTAATCGGCCTTCTTGGTGTCAAGCTCAGCCTGGCGTCGGTAGAGCATCTTTTTCCCGACCACCCTCTAATGAAATTCACGGAAGGGCACATCGCCGATATCCTCACGTCGCTGGTTACCGTAGCCGTCTTTCTCATACCGGTCCTTACCAGCATGTTGTTCAACATTCCCGCCCGGCACAAGACAGACTGATTCCATTGGTTTTTTCCGAAGCCCTGATCCCGGTTGGTCAAGACGAGTCAGGAGGGAAATCCTCATCCTCAAACCCAAAGCGTATTGACCTCCTGCAGGCCCATACAGGATGAATCAGCCAGGCATTATCCCGGGGTAAACTATTTTATTGCGTATCCTGTTATTAATCCGGTAAGAACAGATCGCAAGAAAATCCTTGCAACGGTGGTGTCATTCTGAATGAAGTGCAGAGTGATGAAGAATCCGTCTTCTTACAAAAAAGACACATCAGGATTCTTCGCTCCGCTCTCTATGAACACGTAATGCTTATAACAGATTCACTGCCATAATTTACGGTTTTACTGATACATGGATCTTGAGCGGCAGCAGCCGGATATAAGGGCTCAGCCAGACATCATGGTTCGTCATGCTGAACGTAATGAAATAAAGTGAAGCATCCATTTCCTGGCGTTGTTCTTTGTGGATTCTTCACTTCGTTCAGAATGACAACGGAAAAGGCAGAATGACAACGAAAATGCAGCATGTCAGGAAAAGAATGACAGGAGCAGGGAATTTGTTCTGAAACACAGGTGTCATCCTGAACGAAGCATGGCGAAGTGAAGGATCTATCTTTTATGAAAACGGTAACATCCGGATTTACCAATCAGTGAAGACATGTCAATTTGTTGAAAAGCGGGAGGGTTTATGAGGCTTATTCTCATGACAGGCAAGGGCGGTGTCGGAAAAACTTCGATGGCTGCGGCTACCGGACTGCGGTGTGCGGAACTTGGCTACAAGACCCTGGTGCTGAGCACCGATCCCGCACACTCTCTTGCGGACAGCTTCGATCTCGAGCTTGGTCATGAGCCGAAGGAGGTCCGCCCAAATCTCTGGGGGGCCGAACTCGACGCGCTTCAGGAGCTCGAGCACAACTGGGGCATGGTAAAACGGTACATCACCGAAGTGCTCCAGGCAAGGGGTCTCGACGGTGTTCAGGCGGAGGAACTGGCCATACTGCCCGGTATGGATGAAATATTCGGGCTTGTGAGGGTTTTCAGGCATCACCAGGAAGGCAATTACGATGTCCTCATCATCGATTCGGCACCGACCGGCACGGCTCTGAGGCTCCTGAGCGTTCCCGATGTGGCGGGTTGGTACATGCGGCGGCTCTACAAACCCCTCGAGAAGGTCGCCATGTACCTGCGGCCGCTGGTTGAACCGATTTTCCGTCCGCTCGCCGGGTTTTCCCTTCCTGACAAGCAGATGATGGACCTTCCCTATGAATTTTATGAAAAAATCGATGCCCTCGGCAAAATTCTGACGGACCATACGGTCACATCGGTGCGCCTGGTCACGAACCCTGAAAAAATGGTGATCAAGGAGTCGCTCAGGGCCCATGCATACCTCGGCCTTTACGATATTTCCGTCGATCTCGTCATTTCGAACAGGATAATACCTGACGAAGTTCAGGACCCCTATTTCCAGTACTGGAAGGAAAACCAGAAAATCTACCGACAGGAGATCATTGACAATTTCAGCCCTCTTCCGGTGAAAGAAGTTCCCCTTTACTCGAGGGAGATATGCGGTCTGGCCGCCCTTGAAAAACTGAAGGAGCTGCTTTATGGCGATGAAGACCCGTCAAAGGTCTATTACAGCGTCAACGCGTTTGAAATCCGACAGACCAGGGATGGGTTCGAGCTGGAACTTCGCATACCCGGAATCCCCAAAGACCAGGTGCAACTGAGCAAGAGCGCCGACGAGCTCAATATCCGCATCGGCAACCACCGGCGCAATATCGTCCTGCCACAGGTGCTTGCCGCCCTGAGGACAAACGGGGCCGATATGGTGGATGATCGCATTATCGTGAGGTTTGTCGAGGAAGGTGATGGTCCGAAAAAATAAAATGATGGATAGTCGTTTGTTTTTATTACATTGACCCTTCAGTTCCAAAATATTTTTTTGTCGGTCATTTTTGCCGGGAGGTGGTTGAAATGATACAGTTCAAAGTTGGTGATCCGATTGTTTACCACAAGCCGAAAAGCTCGTTCCGTCCCGGACCGAGAGCAAGGCAGGTTTACCCGCTCGCACATGGAGAGGCTTACCACTATGTCGTGGACAAGTTCTGGAAGGTTGCAAAGGTCAATGATGACGGGACCCTCGTGGTCGTGACCAGGACCGGCAAAAAACACCTGATCGAGGCAAGCGATCCCAATATCAGCAAAGCCCGCCTTTTCCAGCACATTATCTACAGGAAACGCTTTCCAATACTGAACGCAGCGCGGTAATTCCCCTGTCTAATCCCCCGCAGGCTCGTTGCCGGTTCTCAGGTACCGGGCTTCGGTCTCATACCATACATGATTTTCATGCCGCAGCATGCCGATAACCACCTGGAATTCCGACGGGTCGTTATAGGTATGGTTTTCAATCAGCTGGTTGTTCGAATCGTAGAGGGCGATCCTGCCGGTGTGGTTGTGGAGGTCCCATCTGCTGTAGTAGCTTGTTACAAGAATGTTTGCCATAGCCGGGGCCGCGTTTTTGGTTGATGCGGGCCGGAAACCCCGATGAGGATGGCGTTTCCGGCCGTTAGTTGTTTGCGGGGTTATTTCGTTTCGACGAATTTAGCCTGTTTCATCGCTGCCCAGTTCTTTGTGGCCTGTTTACCGTCAGGAAGGATGGTCGAGGACGAGATGGTCGCATTGTTGAAATTCGTATCGTTGATATTGGCACCCTTCAGGTTTGCGCCGCTGAGGTTCGCTTCTTCAAGATCGGCTTCGAAAAGTGATGCATCCTGGAGGTTTGCGCCGCTGAGGTTCGCACCTTCGAGCATAGCCCCGAAAAGTACCGCTTTTGTGAGGTCGGCGTTGCTGAGGTTGGCCCCTTTCATGAAGGTGCGGTCGAAGTTTGCATTCTGAAGGTTCGCCCCCTGGAGCTGGGCGCCTTTCATGTCGGCCTTCTGGAAATTTGACCCTATGAGAACAGCTCCGGCAAGGTTCGAATTGTCGAGGTTTGCATCTTCGAAGCTGGTCCCGGTGAGTTCCGCATGTTGGAGATTGACTCCCGGCAGCTTGTATTCGGTGAATTTTTCTTCCTTCAGGGAAACTGCAACCTCGGGATTCGTCGAGCGCATCCTGTTCCACGATTCCACGTCTTCGATGATCATTGCCTGCTGCTTGCTGTCTGTTATCTTCGCAGATTTCTCGCCCCCGGAAGCATTTTCCTTCCTGTTCCGGTGCTTCCTCTCCTGCTTGTCCGTTGTCATGAGCTCCTGCGATTCGGAGTTGTCAAGATCGACGGCAGGGGGAAGGTCATAATTGGCTGCGGTAATCTCCTCTTCCCTCTGAAAACGTGCGTTATGCAAGGCGCTCCAGGAGGAAGTGGCTTTCTGGCCGGAGGGCAGGATGGTGTTATTCGAAATGAGGGCCCCATTGAGGTTTGCCTGATCGATGAACAATGCAGCGGCCAGGTTGGCACCCCTGAGGTCTGCGTTTTCGAAGTTCGCTTCAAAGAGAACGGTATTGGAGAGGTTGGCCATGCTCAAATCAGCGTTTTCGAGCTTTACCCACCGGAGGTTTGCTCCATGAAGGTTAGCCCCTTTCAGGACTGCGTTCTTCATGAAGGAGTTCTTGAGGTTGGCTTTCACAAGGTATGCCCCTGAAAGATCGCACGCTTTCATGTCGGATTTCTTGATGAACGCCATTTTCAGGTTAGAATTTTTGAGGTCAGCTGAATTGAGGTCCGCACCGCTGAGCTCGGCCCGGACGAGAACGGTCCTGCTGAGGTTGGCGCCTTGCAGTTTGGCGTCTTCCAGGTTCGCTTTCAGGAGATCTATGGTCTGATCGGGATGTGCATTGCGTGCGGCATTCCACTCGCTGACGCTTTTTTTCAGGAGGGCAAGGGATTCGGGATCGAAAGCCGATGCGGTCCCGCTGACCGTGAATGAGAAGATGGCAAGGAACAGCGCCGATTTCAGGTTCCTGTTTTTCATAACTGGTGGTTTTGTTTCTGTGTTCACGATACGAACAGTTTCCGGGTCAGCTGGGGGACAGCCAGTTTAAAAGGTAATGAAATTACCCGTTTCAAAGAGAAACTTTCTTGAAGAAGGTCGCGGTTAAATTTTCATGGGGTTATTGAAATTACAGAACCGAAAAAATTTTTCGGAAAGGAAACAATCATGACAGGGATCAATCAATACAAGGGAAAAGTTCTGGTCGCGGGCGCAACGGGAAGGACCGGACAGTGGGTGGTGAAACGTCTGCTGCATTACGGAATACAGGCAAGGGTGTTTTCGCGTGAACGGGAAAAAGCCTATGGTCTGTTCGGAGATGCCGTAGAAATCGTTACCGGAAAAATCCAGAACGACGGGGATGTGGCCAATGCGGTAAAGGGATGCGATGCCGTCATCTCTGCGCTCGGTTCCAGTGCCTTTTCGGGCGAGTCGTCTCCCGAGGAGGTTGACCTGGCCGGAGTGAAGCGGCTTGTCGACGAAGCGGCCAGGGCAGGGGTAAAACATTTCGGCCTGGTCAGCTCCATGGCGGTCACGAAATGGTATCATCCGCTCAATCTGTTTGCCGGAGTGCTTTCGAAGAAATGGGAAGCCGAAGAGCACCTGAGGAGGGTCTTTTCACAGAATGGCAGAAGTTTCACCATTGTCAGACCGGGAGGCCTGAAGGACGGCGAGCCGCTGCAGAGCAGGCTCCATGTCGAAACCGGGGACAGGATGTGGAGCGGGTGGGTGAACCGTGCCGATGTCGCCGAACTGCTCGTGGTTTCTCTCTGGGCGAAAAAAGCCGCCAACAGGACTTTCGAGGTCGTCAGCGAGGCCGAGGAACCTCAGGAGAGCCTTGAACCGTATTACGACAAGCTCGACTGAATGACGATGGATGTTCACCTGCAGGGAGAGTGAGGACCTTCCCTGCAGGACGGTCACGGTTTGTCCTGCGGTATGCTTTCCCTGCCGAACGCCTTCAGAACCAGTTCTGTGGAGAATACTACAACGATGTTCAGGGTTACGGAGACCAGGATGTACCACGTCCATGCAAGCCCGAAGAATTTCAGGACGAATACGATGGCGAGACTGGCGACAAGTCCTGCACCAAGGCTTGCCGGGTGGATATCCCGTTTGCTTTTCGACAGCAGGAAAAGCCCGAGCAGGCCGCCGTAGGTGAAGGATGCGATCTCGAGACCGACCATCACGATCGCCTTGTTGCTTTCGTCGAACATGAGGGCGATGACGATGAGCAGTACGGCCCAACCAAAACTGATCAGCCTCGACATGCCCAGCGACGGCCTCCCCCCGAAGAGATCGTTCACCGTCGATGAAGCAAGGGAGTTTATGGCGGAGCTGTGGGTGGACATCGCGGCGGAAAGCACCCCGGCGATCAGCAGCCCTTTCAGTCCGGCCGGCAGATGGTGGACGATGAAAAAGGCGAATTCACGGTCTTTTTCCAGAGGGGCTCCATGCATGAACAGATAGATGAGCGTTCCGGCTAGCAGGAAAACGGAAAACTGGCAGAGCACGAAAAATCCGCTGCCGATCATGGCTTTTTTTGCGGCGCCGAGGTTCCTGCATCCAAGCACGCGCTGCACCATCATGTAATCGACGCCGTGAGACGAGAGCGACAGGAATATGCCGCCAAGGAAAGCTCCAGGGAAGGTGAGCGGGTTGGTGAGCAGATGCAGGTCGGGACTGAAGACCTGCAGTTTGCCGTTACCGGCGAGCGGGGCGAGAAGTTCGGGGAGCGGTTTGCCCAGGATGGTGAGCATGAAGGCTATGGAAACGATACCGCCGAGCAGGTAGAGCCCGAACTGGAAACTTTCAAGCCATACGACGGCCTTGATGCCGCCGGAAAGGGTATAGACGAGCGTCACGAGGCCGATGATGAGCACGGACATGGGCAGCGACCACCCGGTCACCACCTGGACGACAACCCCTGCGGCAAGGAACCTGATCGCATCCCCGAGAGTCCTGGTGACGAGAAAAATCACCGAGGCGAGTTTCTGCATTCCTTTGCCGAACCTGATCCCGATAACCTCATAAATGGAGTTGACACCGTGCTCGAAGTAAAGCGGCAGGAGCACCATGCTGACGATGATTCTTCCTGCGATATAACCCATGGAAAGCTGCAGGAATGTCCAGTCGCCGCGATAGGCAAGGCCTGGCACGCTCACGAAGGTCAGGACGGATGTTTCGGAAGCGACGATCGAGAGCATCGCGACTACCCATGGCAGTTTATGGGCGCCGAGGAAATAGTCGCTGGTGGTTTTGTTCTTCGTGCCATGCCAGAGCCCGAAAAGGGTGTTCCCCAGGAGAAAGAGGACGACGATGGCGATATCGATCGGCTGCATGGTTGGTCGGATTTCAGGGTTGTGTGCTTGTTGCCGTAAGTTTATGCCTCGTAGAGGTGGTAGCCTGACTTGAAGTCGAGAAACTGATTTTCGTCTTCAATCCATGATGCGAGGATGGCGGCGATATCTTTTCCTTCAAGGATCGAATTCCTTATCGAAGCGTTTCCGGCAAGGAGGTCGAATGCCGGGATGGTGTCATTGAACTCGTAGACGCCGCTGAGGAACTGCAGCTCTCCGGGGTAGAGCTCATGGAGCGCAGCGGTCATGGCGACACCGGTAGCGAATGGCCTGAACCGCTTGTAATCGGTGACGTGAAGCCAGACTCCACCGATTACCTCGCCCGAGAACTTGTGGAAAGTCGGTTTGAACCAGAGAGGCCTGTACGTTACCCCGTCAAGGGGGTAGGATGCGCATTTCCGGCAAAGTTCAGCTGGTTTGACGAACGGCGCTCCCGACACTTGGAACGGCGTGGTCGATCCCCGTCCTTCCGATGCGTTGAGCCCTTCGAAGAGGCACATGCCGGGATAGACCCCGGCGGTATCGAACGTCGGCATGTTCGGCGATGGCGGTATCCAGGGCAGGCCTGTTTCCGGGAAGAGCATGGAGCGCTTCCAGCCCTCCATTTTTACGACGCTCAGCTTCAGGTCGAGTTTTTTGTAATCCCTGTAAAGGAATGCGAGCTCCCCGGCGGTAAGGGCGTGCCGTACCGGAATGGGGAAAATGCCGACAAACGATTTGAATGCCATGTCGAGCATCGGCCCCTCGACAATATCGCCCCCAAGGGGGTTCGGCCTGTCGAGCACCATGATTTCGATGTCCATGCCGGAAACCGCTTCCATGAAGAGCGCGAGGGTGTTCACATAGGTATAGTAGCGTGAGCCGACGTCCTGGATGTCGAACAGCACCAGGTCGAGGCCGTCGAGCACGTCACGGCGGGGCAGGAGCGTTTCTGCCGAATCGCCGTACAGGCTGACAATTTCGCAGCCGAATTCCGGCTGGCCGGTCACGGCTATCTGGTCCTGTTCCGTTGCGAAAAGCCCGTGTTCGGGCGAGAAAATTTTCCTGATGTTGAGGCTGCGTCCTTCCAGCACCTCCCAGGAGTACCTGAGATCGCAGGTGACGGAGGTCTGGTTGACGATCAGTCCGATATTCCTGTTGCGTACCGGGGAAATATCCCTGAGGAGTATGTCGAGGCCTGTAACGGTCATGGTTGGTTCGTGTTGATCATGTTGCCGTTTGAAACGGTATGATGCCGAAAGGATCGGCGACTGCATCTGAAACAATGCTGAAATCAGGGACAACCGTGCCGGGAAGCAGGATCGAGCCCGATACGGCGGCCCCCCTGCCGATGCGGCAGTTCCTTCCTATGACGGAGCCGTTCACTGTGGCGTCGGGTGCGATTTCTGCTTCAGCGGAAATCAGCTCCGGCCTCATGCCGATCGCCTGCTCCATCCGGTCTCCGAGGGCGGCAAGCCTTGCCGTCATCCCGAGGTTTGCCTTCCGGTAGTTCGGGATGGTGCCGATATCGCACCATAATCCGTCGTGGAGAAAGCTGCCGAGGCCGCCGTTGTCGATCAGTCCGGTAAAGCCGGTATCGACGATGCTTGAAAAACCGGTGTCGAGGAAGCGGAAGATTTCAGGGCCGAGCACCGCGGTGCCCGTATAGATAAGCGATGAAAAAAGCCCTGTGCCCCGCATGTTCCTGAAATCCATGACCAGAACGTCTTTCACGCCGACATAGCCTATCTCAGCCGCTTCGGGCGTTTCATGGAGCACCAGAGTTCCGGGCCTGCCGGAACGGCGATGGTGGCCTATGAGCGCGGCAAAATCAATATCGGTAATTATATCGCTGTTGACGAGCAGAAAATCGTCCTCTTCCAGAAGCTTTTCGCATTTTTTGAGACCGCCGCCCGTGCCGAGGATCTCCTCCTCGACCGAAAAGGTGATATCGAGCCCCGACAGGCAGCTCGATTCAATGAAGCTCACGATCGCATCGGCGTGGTAGTGGATGTTGCAGATGATCTCCCTGATTCCAGCCTCCTTCAGCAGGAAGAAGGTGTAGAAAAGGGCCGGAACATTCAGTACCGGGATCAGCGGTTTTGGAAGGTGCCCGGTCAGTGGACGGAGCCTCGTGCCGAAACCTGCGGCAAGGACGAACGCTTTCATGATCTGTACCTTTCAATGACCGGTTTGAGCATTTCCCCTGCTTTTCTCAATTCACTGCGGGCCGAGATGTAATCCGGCAGGTACGCTATGGTGGGCGCTATGGAACGTTCGAACGTGTTGTTTTTCCTCACCCTCGTCTGGTAACAGAACGTCCCGACAGCCTTGATGTTCCTCTGGAATGCCATAAGGTCGAAATAGTGGAGGTATTCGTCAAATCCCATAGAGGTGAGGTCACGCTCACAGAGTGCATTGTGATGGTAAAGCTTGAGCTCTTCCTGAAGTGTGTTTTCCAGCCTGACATAGGAGTCTCTGACGAGCGACACGGCGTCATACTGGGGGAGTCCCATGCGGGCGTCTTGGAAATCGATGATGACGGGCTTTCCTTCCATCAGCAGAATGTTCCGGCTGTGGAAATCCCGGTGGTTGAGGACGAAATGGCCTGGCAGAACGAGAGCTTCGGTTATAGCCTCGAACTCCCCTCGAAGTTTCGCAATGGACGGTTCCTCGAAAAGCGGTGAAAAATATCCCCGCAGTGCGTGCTCGATGAAGAAATCGAACTCGAACATGAGTTTGTCACGATCAAAACCGAGACTGAACGGTATACGGTCGTTTACTCCCCTGATGGACTGAAGCGTTGTCATGATATCGACGATCTTCCGGTACAGTGCGGGAACCTCCCCCTGAAGCGGGGTGCTGAAAATGTTCTGGAGCAGTAAGTCGCCGCAGTCCTCGAGCAGCAGCAGCCCTTTTTCTGCATCGACCGCCCTGATTTCAGGAACGGGAATCCCGTGCTCCGCAAACAGTTCCTGCATGACGATGAACGGGTAACCCTTTTCGCCGGCAGAGGCCAGGGCTGGGTCATAACAGGCGATCGAAGAGCCGTCAGGCCCGTTCACCCTGAAATATTGCCGGGTGGATGCATCGCCCTGGATTTTATCGATCGTGAGGTGTGTCCGGATTTCCGGACTGAAAAAACCGGTTATGGATTCCGGAATGTTCATGAGCGGTATGTTCGAGAGAGTCCTGTCAAACGAGGAACAGGGAATGGTATTGATATGCGAAACATCGTAAAAAGCGTTGCGGCAAACAAAAAAAAAGCACCCTATACAAAGTATAAGGTGCCAGGGATAAACCTGCTACAGCTTATTTTTTAGGAGCAATAGCTGCGGAAACGCTCTGGAGAACCTGGTTGCAGGTGTTCAGAAGGGTGCCTGCAAGGTCGGTTGCGGTCTTGGTGAGCGGATCGACCAGCGATGCAGCGGTTTTTACTGCATTGTTGATGACATCAACCTGCTGCTGTGCGAGTTTGCCGAAGGTGTCGATCAGGTTGGTGACGGCACCAGATACGTCGTTTGTTCCGTTTGACATAGCGGTTATTGTTTAGGTTTGTGGAAGAGAGAGAATCAACATTCTTAAGGTATTTTATACCTATTTTTCAACAAGTTAAAATAATTTCACGTATAGAGCAAATGGAAAAGCTGCGGCCGGTTCAAACAACTGTTCATATATCTGAAAGATATATCCGGTCAGGAGAAGCGAACCGGATGCGGCATTTGCTTTTTTTGAGTGCTGCGGTGTTTTTTTGAAAAAAAAGAGAAGTTATGTTTCCGGCCTTTCATGAAAGAAGATTTTCATCTTGTCGCCGTTTTGCGGCACTCATCGGGAGGAGTTCCAACAAGCAAATAAATTCTTTACCTTTATCTTCATAAATTATAAACCGGTTTTGCGGTTTTCCATATGAACGGTTTCCGGAAGTGCCGGTTCCAATGTTATTTAAAGTCATAACTCTACAGCAAGCATGTCTGAAACACTGAAGGCTGTTATCCTCTACGACAGCATGTCCAAAAGCGGTTCTACCGAAACCGCGATCAACGCAATCGGTATGAAACTGGCGGAAGAGGGAGTCTATGTTGAAAAAGCGAGATGCAAGGCCAATGCGGATTACAGCTTTGTCAGGGATTTCGATATCGTCCTTCTCGGCGCGCCTGTTTACTACTTCGTCGTCGCTTCGCAACTCCTCGGCGCCCTTGTTTCGGGGAACCTGAGAAAAAACCTGAAGAGGAAGAAACTCGCACTTTTCCTGATCTGCGGCAGTCCTGAGGCCATGGCAGCCGTTCTGTACCTTCCCCAGCTGAAGATTAATCTTGTGGGAAACCGGATCCTGGCGGAAAAAATATTTTCTCCAGCCATGCTGTCCGGCGAAGACGCTGTCGAGAATTTCGTTTTTGATATCCTTGAAGAGTACGAGAATGACAAGAAGTCGAAAGTTAAAATACAATGGACCGAAGAAGCCCTTGAGATGCTTCAGGGTTTGCCACCCTTCATGCATGGCGGGATAAAGGGTCTCGTGGAAGACTACGCGGAGACGCACGGTTACAGTACGATCACTGCGGAACTTATGGATATCGCGAGGTCTGATCAGGGCAAATAAGGTTGTCTGCCGGCAGGTTTGCTGTAAATCAATTGCTTAAAACATAAGACGATACCACTATGGCACAGGAAGAAAAAAAACGCGGCTTTTTTGCCCGGTTCAGAAAAAGTGCACCGGAGCCACCGAAACCGGCAGCTCCCGCCCCGAAAGCCCAGCCTCCTGTCCCGAAAGCGGAACCTCCCGCAAGAGTTCCGGAACAGCTGATGCAGCAGCCTGAAAGCAGGCCTGCGCAGCCCGCGGCCCCGAAGGCTGCGCCAGCAGCGGCAGTATCAGCCCCACCTCAGGCCCAGCCAGGATCCGGAATTGACACGGTCGCGGCATTCAAGGAGATGTGCCAGGCTTTTGTCGATATCAACAAGTCACAGGTCATGGTGATCGATATGACCTTCACCATGCTTTCGGGTGCGACGAAGAAAATTGCGGACGGCCTGAAAAAAGAGTAAATATTCCGAGAGGGAATGCATAGGGGTGAACCCGGGGAACAGCTCCCCGGGCCCTTGTCCCGCTTTTTCGCGTTTTGAAATGAATCGTTTTCCGTCAGGAACTCTCAGCATGCGGGAGGCGTTCATTCAATTCGATACTCCCGCCGGAATGTTCTTGAATACCCTATTATTGCACTGTTATGGAAGTTGTCGGAAAAAGCAATGCTCATATCGTTCTTGACTCATGCCTTCATGAATCGACCGTTTATTTTTCGAATCATGAAAAGATACTCAAGTGTAATCCCTACTGTACCAATGTCAGGTATTTCGTTGACCACGACGTTTTCCAGTGGGTCTTCGAAGTGAAAGATCCCCGCGAACATCCGATCACCGCGGTATTTTTCGTCAAACAGCAGGAAGAAAGCTTCTCCCTCGATGATCACCAGAGCAGTGTCCTGCTTCCGAAGCTGAAGAACCAGGATCATTTCCACCGCTCCGTCAAAAGGATCAAATGGGACCATGTTCCGGACAATCCCGAATTCGAGATCGTCAATCCTCATACGTTTGTCGGAAAAGCGAATTCCGAAATTTTCCTGCTCCACCAGAAAGACAACCGGACATCCGTCTTTTTCGATACCAGCATCACGCTCGACTTCCAGCTTACCTTTCCGTTGAACCTCATGCCGGAAGGCATTCTCAAGTTCATGAGCGAAGCCATCATGTCGCAGATCATGCAGCAGGCGACAGAGAGCATGCTCTGCCGTGTCCAGTCCGATATCTGCTGCTCTGATCTGGAGATAGCCGCGTCCGGAAAGTGATCCTTCACCCCTGATTTCCATCCGGATCAACCTGCATCCCCCCCTCTTGCATTGTCCTTTCTTTTGTTGTACATTATACCTGTACGGGGTACGGGTATTTAATGATTGTTAATTCAGGAACATCCTTTCATCATAAAACAGGAAATCCCATGGAAGACGTGATTCTCAGGCTGAAAAAGGTTGGCGGGCAGATCGATGGACTTGCCAGGATGATCGAGAGAGGCGAAGAGTGCAGTCAGATCATTACCCAGTTCCAGGCGGCAAAAGCCGCGCTCGACAATACGTTTTCGCTGGTGCTCGACAGGAACCTCAAGGCATGTCTGGGCAAGAATGACAGCAGCAGCGTTGAAAAAATCATCAAGCTTATCGTCAAACAGCAGTAACCCATGAAATTTTCAAAAATCATAGCCGTCTTTGCAATCCTTGCCGCCATGAGCGGTACGGGCGAGGCGAAAGAAGCTCAAAGGACAATGAAGCTTTCCCTGGACGAGGCGCTCAGGATGGCGAAGGAAAACAATTTCGTCATCAAGGCGGCGAAAAGCCGTGTCGCCCAGGCAGAAGCGAAAATCACGCAGACCAGGCAGAGTACCCTGCCCAAAGTGACCATCTCGGAGAACGCGGTCGTCACCAACGACCCTGGCGCGGCTCTGGTGTTCAAACTGCAGCAGAACATCGTCGAGACGGCTGATTTCAGTCCGGCCAAGCTGAACAATGCCTTCGTCATCAATGATTTCAATACCTCCGTGACGGTCATGCAACCGATTTTCAACGCGGATGCGGCTGTCGGAAGGGCGATTGCGAAAAGCGCCAAAACAGCCCAGGAGTATATGGCCGGAAGAACTGCGGAAACTATCGAGCTTCAGGTTTCGAAACTCTATTACGGACTTGTGCTCGCACGCCGGAATATCGAAGCGATTGACCAGTCCATCGCGACCATGCAGGTTCACAGCAGGGAAGCCGCTGCCGGGTACAGTTCCGGAATGATGTCGAAATCGGACAAGCTTTCCACGGAGGTGAGGCTCGCGGAACTGAACGAACAGAAGCTCATGCTGTTCGATGCCGTCAAAAACGCTTCGGATGCCTTGAAGTCCCTGCTGAATATCGATTCGAACGTCACTATCGTTCCTGCGGGTGATTTTGTCGTGGACAGGGGGGTTCCCCTTGTCGATGACGACCGGGCGCCTGAAAAAAGGAAAGACCTCCTTGCGATGCAGGGCTATCGCGATATCGCGGCAAAGCAGGCTGAAATGGCCAGGGCGGCAAGACTTCCGAGGGTCAACGGATTCCTGCGCACCGACCTGCACAGCAGCGAAATCTTCAACGGCGGTTCGAGCTGGATGATGGGCCTCAATGTTCAGTGGGACCTGTTCGATGGCATGGCATCCGAAGGAAAGATACAGGAGGCAAGGGCTCAGGAGCTCGAGGCGATGTATACCTACGAGGCTGCCAGGGACGGAAGCCTTGTCGAAGTCAGGAAGTCCCTGCGCGAGCTTAAAACCGCGAAAGCGAGAATTGCCGTCGCCCGGCAGGCGCTTGACGAGGCAAAGGTGAGTCTCGATTATATCAGTACGCAGTTCAGGAGCGGCATGGCCATGACGTTCGAACTGCTGATGCGCGAAGGTGCATTTACCTATGCGAAGCTTCGCCTCAACCAGGCACAGTATGATTACTGCATCGCGAAAAGCGAACTGACCTATTATGCCGGCAGCAATTGAAGCATCAACTGAAATGCAGATGAAAAAAATATTGAACTCAAGAGCTGCGAGAAAGCTTTTGGCGGTGCTCCTGCTCGGTATTCCTGCGGCATTGGGCGCATGCGGCGGAAACGGGAGGCCGACTCATGGCATCACGCCCCAGGTCGAACCGGTTGCTGTCGAAAGCATTGTGTCCGTCGAGAAACGCCCGCTTCTTTCAGGGACAACGGAACTCGTTATTCCCGAGGCTGCGGTTTTCCATCGGGGGCCGCTTGCAGGAGTCTACGTCGTAGATAGTGAAGGCAGGGCAGCTATCCGGTGGATAGATACGGGGCGTTCGGTAAACGGCGATGTCGTCGTGCTCGGAGGTCTCGATGCGGGAGAACGTCTCGTTGGAAATTCGTCGGTACAGCTTGAAGACGGAATGCCCGTCAAATTGCAGGTTTCAGAATCAAAGGAGGCAGTTCCCCATGAATGAAGGTATAGCAGGCAAGCTCGCAAGGCAGTTCATCAATTCAAAGATCACGCCGCTGCTGATGCTGGCGGCGATACTTGTCGGCATCATCGCGACGATGATGACACCGCGCGAGGAAGAACCGCAGATCGTCGTGCCGATGGTCGATATCTATATCCCCTATCCGGGTGCGGCCCCGTCGGAGGTCGAGGAGAGGGTGGCCAAACCGTTCGAACGGTCGGTCACTGAAATTCCGGGGGTCGATTATGTCTACTCGACCTCGATGCCTGATTTCGCGCTGGTGACCGTCCGTTTCAAGGTTGGCGAGGACACCGAGGCCAGCATGGTGAAACTGTGGTCCACCCTGCTGAAGAATATGGACAGGATGCCTCCCGGCGTCCAGATGCCCCTGATGAAAAAGGTTGCCATCGATGACGTGCCGGTGCTCAACCTTACTTTCTGGAGCAAACAGAAAGATCCTTTCCAGATACGGAAAACATCCCGGGATGTCGCCGACCTTCTGAAAAAAATACCGAATATCGGCGATGTCGAAATCAAGGGCGGCCTTCGCCGCCAGGTTCGCGTCCAGCTTCAAAAAGAGATGCTGCAGCGCTACAACGTGAGCGCGTTCCAGATTGCACGGCAGATCCAGATGGCCAACAGCCGGATGACCTCGGGCAATTTCAGGCAGGACAACAGCGAAATCGTCGTTCAATCGGGAAATTTCCTCGAAAGCGTCGATGATGTATCCAATATCGTTGTCGGTGTCAACGGTGGCCTGCCGGTTTATATAAAAGATGTCGCAACGGTGATCGACGGCCCTGAAGAGGTAAGCAATTACAGCTTTTTCGGATGGGGGGCAGCTTCCGGGGCGAAAGACCGCGGAGAATATCCGGCCGTGACACTGACGGTAGCCAAACGGAAAGGCGCCGACGCTTCGGTGCTTGCCGGCAAGGTGATCGCGCAGGTCGATCAGCTGAAAGGTTCAGTGATACCGTCCGATATCACGGTCACGGAAACGAGAAACTACGGCGAAACAGCGACGGAAAAAGTGTTCACCCTGCTCGAACACCTCTTTATCGCTATTGTTGCGGTGACGATCGTGGTCGCCCTGTTCCTCGGGTGGCGAGGCGCGCTGGTGAACTTTGTCTCCGTGCCGATCACCTTCGCCCTGACCCTGCTGGTCTATTACCTGTTCCATTATTCGCTCAACCGGGTTACGCTTTTCGCGCTTATTTTCGTGACCGGTATCGTCGTCGACGACTCGATCATCATTGCCGAAAACATCCACCGCCATTTTTCGATGAAGCGGCAGCCGAAACTGCAGGCGGCCATCACTGCAGTCAGCGAGGTCGGCAACCCGACCATTCTCGCCACCTTTACGGTGATAGCAGCGGTCCTTCCGATGGTTTTCGTTTCCGGCCTGATGGGCCCTTACATGAGCCCAATGCCGATCGGAGCATCGCTTGCCATGATCTTCTCGCTCATGATCGCCCTTATCGTCACGCCCTGGCTTTCCTACCGGCTGATCAAGGTCGAGCATGGCGGCCACGATGAGTACGACATTACCAAAACAGTGTATTACAGGCTGTTCCGGAAGGTGCTTTCCCCTCTGCTCGATAACGGGTTCATGCGTTTTCTGGCGTTCGGCATCGTCGGCCTGATGCTCGCGGGAGCTGTCATCCTGATCCCCATGAAAGCCGTGCAGCTGAAAATGCTTCCATTCGACAACAAAAACGAGTTCCAGGTGATCCTCGATATGCCCGAAGGGACCGCGCTCGAAGAGACTTCGCGCGTGGCGAAGGAAATATCGGCCTATCTGAGGACCGTTCCCGAAGTGAGCAGCTACCAGTATTATGCCGGTGTAAACGCACCGATCAACTTCAACGGGTTGGTCAGGCATTATTACCTCCGCCAGTCGCCCAACATGGCCGATATCCAGGTGAACCTCCTGCCGAAAGGCGAGCGGAAGGAGCAGAGCCACGATATCGCCAGGAGGGTCCGAGCCGATGTCCAGAAGATCGCCCTGAAATACAACGGCAATGCCAAGATCGTGGAGATTCCTCCCGGACCGCCGGTGCTTTCAACCATCGTAGCCGAGATCTACGGACCATCCCGGCAGCAGCAGATCGCCCTTGCGAAAGAGGTCAGGAAGGTGTTCCAGGAAACTCCCGGAGTGGTCGACGTGGACTGGCTTGTGGAAGATGACCAGAAAGTCGTCAACCTCCAGGTCAACAAGGAACGCGCCGCGCTTCGAGGCGTAAGCGCCGAGCAGATCGCCCAGACGCTTCGCATGTCGCTCGGCGGCATGGATGCAGGTGTCCTGCATACCGGCAACGACAAAGACCCGGTCACGATCCAGGTTCGCCTTCCAAGGGCGGACAGGACATCTTTGAAAGACCTGTCCGGTATATTCGTGCAGTCGCTGGGAATGGGCTCACTGACTACCCGCCTTCGGGCAGGAGAGATGATCCCGCTTTCCGAGCTTGTCAGGGTCGAGGATAAAATCCAGGACAAGAGCATCTACCGCAAAGACCTCCGCAATGTGGTCTATGTGACGGCAGATGTTGCCGGGGCGACCGAAAGCCCGGTCTACGCCATGCTCGAGATGGACAGGAAAATCAAGCAGATCAAGCTTCCCGGCGGTTACTCGATCGATCCGCTCTATACCGCACCGCCTTCGAAAGAAGACCGTCCGGCCATGAAGTGGGACGGAGAGTGGCAGATCACCTTCGAGGTCTTCCGGGACCTTGGAACGGCATTCGCCGTGGTGCTTGTCATCATCTACCTCCTGATCGTGGGATGGTTCCAGTCGTTCAAAACGCCGCTCATCATGATGATCGCGATCCCGCTGAGCCTTGTCGGCATCATTCCGGGGCACTTCTTCCACGGGGCGTTCTTCACGGCGACCAGCATGATCGGCATGATCGCCCTCGCCGGCATCATGGTTCGCAACTCGGTGCTGCTTATAGACTTCATTCAGATCCGTCGCGATGAAGGCATTGAACTGAAGCAGGCGATCATCGAGTCGGCGGCAGTCCGTACGAGGCCGATCATCCTGACTTCGGGCGCAGTGGTGATCGGTTCGGTCATCATGCTGTTCGACCCGATTTTCCAGGGTCTCGCCATCTCGATGATCTGGGGCGGCGTGCTTTCTACGGTACTGACCCTTGTCGTTGTGCCGATCGTTTATTATATCGCAGAAAGGAAAAACGCAACAAACGTAGGGGCCAGATGAAATTTCTTGCTATCATGGGGCATCAGGAAACCCGGCCGATGGTGCGGGAGCTTTTCAGGAAATACCAGGTGAGCATGTTCAGCAGTATGGACATCAGGGGATGCAACTGCGAAAAGAAGGGGAGCGAGGTGCAGGCCTGGTGGCCGGCCGACCAGACGCTCGGTGTCTACTCTTCGCTCTGTTTCGCCATCATTGACGACCATAAAGCCGAGGCGATCATGTTCGAACTGGAAAGGAGCCCGATTACCGTCGATGGCGAATTTCCTTCCAGAGCGTTTCTGATGAATGTGGAAAAAACAGTATGAAGGAGTCTCCATCCATGATTATCCAGCAGTTCCGAACGGGCGGGGACCGGAATTTCGGCTACCTTGTCGCCGACAAGGTTTCGCGTGATGCACTGGTCATCGATGCCTCATACTCTCCCGATAAAATCGCCCGGTACGCCGAAGAGAACGGCTTCACCATCCGTTTTCTGTTCTCCACGCATGGTCATCCTGACCATACGAACGGGAACGGCGCCATGAAAAGGCTCTGCGGGGTGACGCCCCTGCTGTTCGGTGATACCTGTCCTCAGACGGGCATCGAGGTGGAGGACGGGGCGGTTTTCCCGCTCGGCGGCCTCGACGTGCGGGTCATCCACACTCCCGGCCATACGGAAGATTCGATCTGCCTCATCGTTGGCGATGCGGTCTTCACCGGAGACACCCTGTTTACGGGAAAAATCGGCGGAACCTCCACCGAAGCGCAGGCACGTGCCGAATACGATTCCCTGCACCGCAAGCTCATGGCGCTTCCATCGGAGACCAGAGTGTTTCCCGGCCACGATTACGGGGTTTCGCCGGTTTCGACCATCGGCCGCGAGCGCTCTGCAAACCCCTTCCTGCTTGCGGAGGACTTCGACGCTTTCCTGCTCCTGAAGCAGAACTGGGCGGCTTACAAGAAAGCCCATGGCATTCCGTGATCCTTTTTTTCTTCCGGTTATTGTTTTTATAGTGTTTTTTTCATAAACTCTATGCTTTCGCCAACTATATAGTTATAAAGCTGGCGGCCCTGCCTTTCATTCCGATTTCAGAAACCGGCGTTCGGTTATTTATCCTTCGATAATAATCAAGCCTCTTACTTCTTCTACAATATTTCAAGGAGCCTGACCCATGGATCAGCTTATAACATTGCGTACCCTCCCGGTCTCTGCCCTCATGCAGAAGGATTTTCAGGTCATCAAAGGCAGCTGCACGGTTGCGGAAGCGTTGCAGATCATGAAAAAGAGCAACGAAAGCGGCCTGATCATCGAGCCAAGAAACGAGGATGACTGTTATGGCATCGTAACGGAAAAGGACATCCTCGAGAAGGTTATCGATCCGGGAGAAGACATCCATCGCGATCCATGGAACACCCCTGTTTTCCAGATCATGAGCAAGCCGATCATCAGCGTCAATCCGGGCCTCAGGGTAAAGTACGCCCTTCGCCTGATGAAGCGCACCAATGTGAGGCGCCTTACCGTCATGGAGGGTAACAAGGTTATCGGCGTACTCAACATGAGCGATGTTCTCCGTGCCGTCGAGGAGCTTCCGGTGCATGACAACAATGTAGCCTTGTAAACGTCAGGGCTTCGGCAACAGTCCCTTTTTTTATATCGTTCGGAAGCATGAGGAATGCTGTGCTCTTCCCTTGTCCAAAGATGCATCGGAAGATCAGGTAAAGAAGTTTCCGTCCGCGGTTCGTCAGAGAGCAGCTTTCCTCGTCAATACCAAATTCCCTACATATTCAACAGGCAGGCTGCGGCAGCAGGGCACTGTCATTTAACAGGTGAGGCCTCTCCGGGGAGGTTCTCACAAGGAGATATGAGCGCATGAAACCATTCGATATTGTCATTGTCGGCGGAGGCGGTGCCGGGTTGTACGCGGCGATGGAGGCGATGAAAACAAACCCGTCCCTGAATATCGCCGTGCTTTCAAAGGTTTACCCGAACCGTTCGCACACGTCGGCAGCCCAGGGCGGCGCGAATGCCGCGCTTGCCAACAAGGCCAAGGACGATACGGTTGAACTGCATATTTTCGATACCATCAAGGGCAGCGATTACCTTGCCGACCAGGATGCCGTCGAAGTGCTCTGTTCGGAAGCCCCGAAAATCATCCGCGAACTTGACAACATGGGTACCCCGTGGTCGCGCATGGACGACAACACCATCGCCCAGCGCCCGTTCGGCGGTGCCGGACGCCCCCGATGCTGCTACTGTGCCGACAAGACCGGGCATACCATCCTGCAGACGCTTTATGAACAGTGCCTCAAGAAAGGGGTCCAGTTTTTCAACGAATATTTCGCGCTCAGCCTTTCGGTCAACGGCAGCCGCATGAGGGGTTTGCTCGCATTGAACATCAAGACCGGCAAGGTCGAAGCCTTTGCGTCGAAGACCGTGATTTTCGCGACAGGCGGCTATGCCAAGATGTACTGGAACCGGTCGAGCAACGCCGCAGGCAATACCGGTGACGGCCAGGCGATCGCGTACCGTGCGGGCATCCCGCTCAAGGATATGGAGTTTGTCCAGTTCCATCCGACCGGCCTGCGCAAGAGCGGCCTGCTCGTAACCGAAGGGGCGAGGGGCGAAGGCGGCTACCTTGTCAACCGGGACGGCGAACGGTTCATGGCAAGGTATGCGAAAGAAAAAATGGAACTCGGCCCGAGGGACCTTGTCGCCCGATCGTTAGAAACGGAAATCCTGGAGGGGAGAGGGTTCGACAGTCCGGCAGGAAAATACATCCACCTGGACCTCACCCACCTCGGAGCCGACCTCATCAAATCGCGTTTGCCGCAGATCCGTGAAATGTCGATGCAGTTCGAAGGCGTCGATCCCATCGAAGAACCGATACCGGTCAGGCCGACCGCCCACTATTCCATGGGAGGCATCGATACCGACAATTTCGGACGTACCGTCATGGGCGGCGTCTATGCCGCAGGTGAATGCGGCTGCGTGTCCGTGCACGGCGCGAACCGGCTCGGAGGCAATTCCCTGCTCGACATCCTCGTTTTCGGGCGCATTGCCGGCCGTACCGCCGCTGAAGAAGTGGGAAAATTTGCCCCGGGCATCATACCGGAATCGGAAATCGCCGAGAAGGCCGAGGAGCTGAGAAGCTTCATGAAGCCATCCGGCCACTATGAGCGCTACGGTGCGCTGCGCGAGGAGCTCGGGCAGACCCTCGCCATGAACGTCGGTATTTTCCGTGAAGCCCCCCTGCTCCGCAAAGGCATCGACGATATCGCCGCGCTCAGGGAGCGTTACCAGCATGTGCGTGTCTTCGATACCAGCGACGTGTACAACACCAATCTCATTCAGGTCCTCGAACTGAAAAACATGCTCGACCTTGCCGAAACCGTCGCCGCTGGGGCCTATGCCCGCGAGGAAAGCCGCGGTTCCCATACCCGTGTTGATTTTCCGGTAAGGGATGACGAAAAATGGCACAGGCATACCGTGGCCACCCTGGAAAACGGCAAAGTCGCCCTTGGTGAAAAACCGGTTACCATGGGCCGTTACGAACTTCAGGAAAGAACTTATTAACCTTATTGCTCATGACGGTAACAGAACCGCATATAGAAGAGGCGAAAAAAGATATCACCTTCAGGGTATTCCGCTTCAATCCCCAGATCGACAGCAAGCCCTACTACGACGATTATACCATTCAGGTGGAACGCGGTATCACGGTGCTCAGGTCCCTGAACTACATCAAGGAACACCTCGATGCGACCGTGAGCTTCAGGGCTTTCTGCCAGGCCGGCATCTGCGGCTCGTGTGCCATGCGGGTGAACGGGCTTTCCAAGCTCGCCTGCACCACCCAGGTATGGGAGGTGCTCGAAAAGTGCAGGGAGCCGAACGTCATCAAGGTCGAACCGCTGCGAAACCTTCCACTCGTCAAGGACCTTATCGTCGATATGGACCCGCTTGTCGACAAGATGAAGCACTACTCGAACTGGGTCGAGTCGACGATGCCCGAAGAGAAAATGGGTAAGAAAGAGTTCCTGATTTCCGAAGAGGAGTTCCTGAAATACGACAAGGCGACGGACTGCATCCTCTGCGCGTCCTGCGTTTCAGAGTGCAGCATTCTGCGGGCGAACAGCGAGTATGTCTCTCCTGCGGTGCTCCTGAAATCCTACCGGATGAACTCCGACAGCCGCGACGCCATCCATGACGTCCGGCTTGCCGAACTGGTGAAGGACCACGGC
Organism: Chlorobiaceae bacterium; assembly: GCA_013334565.1. GTDB lineage: Bacteria > Bacteroidota > Chlorobiia > Chlorobiales > Chlorobiaceae > Chlorobium. Next base: position 56,832 of record JAAXXI010000002.1, on the reverse strand, counting down.
GTATGGGACTGCACGCACTGCTACCGCTGCCAGGAGACCTGCGTGAAAAGCATTCCCATCATGGACGCAATCCATGGTATCCGTGAAGATGCCATCGAGCGCAGGGGCATGAAGGATACCAGCGGGTCAAAACATGCTGAAGCATTCATGTCCGATATCGAAAAGAAAGGCAAGCTGGTCGAGGCGACCCTGCCCATCCGTACCAACGGTATGGCCTGGACCCTGAAGAACCTTCTTCCAATGGCCATGAAAATGATCGTCAAACGGCGCACTCCGCCGCCGCCCCCTCTGGTGAAGCCGACCAAGGGCATCAGGGTGTTCCGGTCGATGTTCAGGGAGATGTCCGAACATGTCAGGGAAGATCATAAATCACATAATAAATAACCGGGGAGAACCGCAGGATGAAGCGTTACGCATATTATCTGAGCTGTATCAACGAGTCGATGACCAAAGAAGTTGACCGATCGATCGATCTCTGGCAGAAGGACCTTGGCATCGAGCTGGTTAAAATGCATGAAAGCACCTGCTGCGGCGGGAGCAACCTCGACTACGTCAGCCCCAAGCATTTTGCGCTGGTCAACGCACGTAATATCGCCATTGCCGAAAAAATGGGACTGGACCTTGTCGTATCCTGCAATACCTGCCTCATGACCATCCGTTCGGCAAAGAAAAAGCTCGACGAAACCCCGGAACTGAAACAGGAGGTCAACGACATCCTGAAAAAAGAAGGGCTTGAATACCGCGGTACTTCCGATGTCCGCCATCTGCTATGGGTGCTTATCGACGATGTCGGGATCGATGCCATAAAAGAGAAAGTGAAAGTGCCGCTGACGAACTACAGGATAGCGCCTTTCTACGGATGCCACATCCTCAGGCCTTCCAAGGTGCTCGGCCACGACAACCCGGTCGAGCCAAGTTCACTCGACCAGCTCATCGAAGCGCTCGGAGGCAAAACGATCCCCTACGAACACAAGAACCGCTGCTGCGGCTTCCACACCCTGCTTGTTGCGGAGGAGGAGTCCCTCAATGTTGCCGCGGAAGCCCTCGAAGAGGCGATCCGGGAAAAGGCCGATTTCATCGTGACCCCCTGTCCCCTCTGCCATACGGTGCTTGACGGTTACCAGGCCAAGGCGCTCAAACAGGCCGGTGACGAGAAAAACTCCATTCCTGTTTTCCACCTCTCCGAGATGGTGGGCCTCGCGCTGGGCTATACGGCGAAGCAGCTCGGCATCAAACGGCACATCGTCACCTGAAAGAAGCCCGACCCGCACTGCAAATAAGCTTTGATAACGTGATTTTCAGGCAAATTTTTTATAAGCCTGAAAAAGAGTATCTTTGCACTTTTATCATCGCCGTCAGCCGGATTTCCGGGGCTCCTGACTCGCATTTTTTTATCAACCCATCAATTATTGCATTGCATGCTCAAAAATGATCTTTTTCTCCGGGCATTGAGGCGCCAGCCATGTTCCCGGACACCGATCTGGGTAATGCGGCAGGCCGGCCGTTATCTGCCGGAGTACCGTGCCGTCAGAGAAAAAACAGATTTTTTAACTCTCTGTAAAACCCCGGAGCTGGCTACCGAGGTGACCATTCAGCCAGTGGAACTGATGGGCGTGGATGCAGCCATTATTTTCTCCGATATCCTTGTCATCAACGAAGCGATGGGCATGGATGTCGAAATCATCGAAACCAAAGGGATCAGGCTTACTCCCCAGATCCGCAGCCAGGCTGATATCGACAGGCTGATCGTTCCGGATATCGACGAAAAGCTCGGCTACGTGCTCGATGCTATCCGTATGACAAAGAAAGAGCTCGACAACCGTGTCCCGCTCATCGGTTTTTCCGGTGCGGCATGGACCCTCTTCACCTATGCGGTGGAAGGCGGTGGTTCGAAAAACTATGCGAACGCCAAGAAAATGATGTACCGTGAGCCGAAAATGGCCCACATGCTCCTCAGCAAGATCTCGACCGTCATCACCGAGTACACCCTGCGCCAGATCGAGGCAGGTGCAGATGCAATCCAGATCTTCGATTCCTGGGCAAGCGCGCTTTCCGAGGACGACTATCGCGAGTTCGCCCTCCCGTACATCAGGGAAACCGTTCAGGCCATCAAGACGAAGCATCCGGAAACCCCGGTCATCGTGTTCTCGAAGGACTGCAACACCATCCTCTCCGATATCGCCGATACCGGCTGCGATGCCATGGGCCTCGGATGGGGTATCGATATTTCCAAAGCACGCGCAGAGCTCAAGGACCGTGTCTGCCTCCAGGGCAACATGGATCCCACGATCCTCTACGGTACGCCGGAAAGGATCAAAGCCGAAGCGGCGAAGATCCTCAAGCAGTATGGCCCGCACACCGAGCACTCCGGACATGTGTTCAACCTCGGCCATGGCATCCTGCCCGATGTCGATCCGGCAAACCTCAAGCTGCTCGTCGAGTTCGTCAAGGAAGAGAGCGTGAAGTACCACTGATCATCTCCACCAGCGACAGAGCGCATTCACTCCGCCGGAACCACAGGATCCGGCGGAGTTTTTTTATGGGCATTTCCATGTATTTGTTCCGAAGCCCTGCTGCAGCGTCGGTCGGTGCTCGAAATCCTCATTCCGACTTGTCGGGACTCCGGTTTTGAAGTTTATCAGATTCATCGGGACACTGTCCGCCTTGCACTCGTGCTTCTCACGACAATAAAGATGCCCTTTCGCCAACACCGCCGTTCTGACCCTGTTGCCACGAATGGCCATGCCGTTATGCCGGGTGTCCTGTTTTTCGTTATATTTACCGGCAATGCCACTTCAACAATGTACGAAGCCTATTTATGAGCGATCAATGCAGGTGTTCCGGTGCAATGACCGACCGTTCATCGTTCGATGAGGTAGTCCTTGACATCATGTTTTACAGCGCCAGGCTCAAGGAGTCGGTGGCGCGCCAGAACAGCGCGGTCATCGTGGCGATGGCGCGCATGGCGGCGGAAACATTCCGGGAAGGCGGGAAACTGCTGATCTGCGGAAACGGAGGAAGCGCGGCCGATGCCCAGCACCTGGCGACCGAGCTCACCATCCGCTACCGCGGAAGCGTCCAGCGCCCGGCTTTGCCGGCTATCGCGCTCAACACCGATTCTTCTGCCCTTACGGCCGGTGCGAACGACCTTGGATACGACGCTGTTTTCGCAAGGCTGGTCGAGGCCTACGGCAGAAAAGGCGACCTGCTTCTTGCCCTCTCGACGAGCGGCAACAGCCAGAGCATCATCAACGCGCTCGAATGCGCTCGCAATGCCGGCATGCAGACCATAGCGCTTCTCGGCGGTGACGGCGGGAAGACCAAAGGCCTTGCCGACCTCGAAATAATCATACCGCACAGCGGTTCCGCCGATCGCGTTCAGGAGTGCCACATAACCATCGGGCATGTCATCATCGATCTTGTGGAGCGCATGCTCGGATATCACCGTTTGTCGAAAACAACCTAAAACCTACACTGCAATGCAGATAAAACAGATTGAAGGAACACTGGGCGCAAAGGACACGAGGTTTGCGCTCGTAGTATCCCGGTTTAACGATTTTATCGGGCAGAAGCTCCTCGAAGGCGCCATCGACTGCATCCGCCGCCACGGAGGGGTTGACGAGAATATCGCGATCTACCGCTGCCCCGGTGCCTTCGAACTGCCGATGGTGTGCAGGAAAGTTGCCATAAGCGGCAATTTCGATGCCGTCATTGCGCTCGGCGTCATCATCAGGGGTTCGACTCCGCACTTCGACGTCATTGCCGCCGAAGCGACGAAGGGGATCGCCCAGGTTGCACTCGATACCATGGTCCCGGTATCGTTCGGCGTCCTCACCACGGAAAACCTCGAGCAGGCCATCGAACGCGCGGGGACGAAAGCCGGCAACAAAGGGTTCGACGCCGCCATGACCGCCATCGAGATGGTGAACCTCTACCGCCAGATCTGATTCCAAGCCGGGAAGGCGGCATGAATACTGCAATACAGCTCATCGCCTTCCCGTCCCCTTTTTATCCCATGACTCCCTTATAGAACCCGCTTCATCGATTCCGGTTGCCCCGTGGCAATCCGTTTCCTCCGTTTCAAGCTTCATGATGCTCTTCGCCGGACTTCGTCCCTTTCCCCTCCCTATTGTTTCCCTGTTTCCTTTCCTTCCAGTCAGGATATCATTGGAAGCCACCCCGATGTTGCGTTCCGGTATGGTTATTTCCGCATTGCATGATCCTGAAAATATATAACCAGGACAAATCCGGTCCTGTATTTTTGCCCGCATCAGGGTATGGAAAATACCGTAAATGCGGTATTTCGGCTTACGGGCGGCTGATGGATATTAACTGGCAATAAAAAATCCATCACCATCCTCAACGGGAGCATACCTATGAGTCACAGCAGACACGTAAAAAGTGCTGAAGCGGTCAATAATTCTTACGGATTGAAGCATGCAGCGCTTTCTCCGCTCGAGACCCTCGGGCAGTCCATAGCCAACATAGCGCCTACGGCAACGCCGACGGTGGTTATTCCGCTCGTCTATGCCGTTTCAGGCGGAGGCACCTGGCTGGCATACCTTATCGCAACCTTCAGCATCCTGCTTGTTTCGTCGAGCATCAACCAGTTCGCCCGAAGGTCCGCTTCTCCCGGCTCGTTCTATTCCTATACCGTCGAAGGCTTAGGTTCGTTCTGGGGTTCCATCGCCGGATGGGCGCTCCTGATTGCCTATATCGGATGCGCATCGGCGGTCACCTCCGGATTTTCGAACTACGCGAACGTCCTGTTCGAGCATCTCGGCGGTTTCAAGGTGCCGGCAGTGCTGTTGATCGGTCTCAGCATCCTTCTTTCCTGGTATGTGGCATGGAAGGATATCCAGCTTTCGGCACGATTGATGCTCGGCCTCGAGTTTGCCTCGGTTACCTTCATTCTTCTGCTGGTTGCCGTAACGATTTTCAATTACGGGTTCAGGCTCGATTTCGACCAGCTTCTCCTGAAAAACACATCGCTCGATGCGCTGAAAGGCGGGCTCGTCCTCGCGATTTTCAGTTTCGTGGGGTTCGAGAGCGCGAGCACGCTCGGTTCCGAAGCAAGGAACCCGTTACAGAGCATTCCGAAGGCAATCATCAGGAGCGCGGTTATCGTCGGAGCGATCTTTGTCTTTTCTTCCTATGCCCAGGTGATCGGTTTCCAGGGTTATACAGAAACGCTTGACAAGAGCACCGCTCCGCTCAATGTCCTCGCCGACCGTGCCGGACTCTCTTCTATCGGTATCCTGATCGATATCGGTGCGACCATCAGCTTTTTCGCATGCACGCTGGCAAGCATCAACGCAGCCTCGCGCATCCTGTTCCTGATGAGCCGCCACGGTATTTTCCATTCGTTTGCCGGTACAGCCCATGAGACCAACTCGACACCGCATGCGGCGGTGACGATAGCATCGGTCATCGCGTTTTTCCCTGCAGCGATTCTCTCTCTGGCCGGCACAGGAGACTTCGATATCTACGGCTGGGTAGGAACGATCGCGACGCTCGGGTTCATTGTCACCTACGGCATTATTTCAGTCGCGGCCCCGGTTTACCTTAACAAACGCAACGAACTGAAATGGCAGCATATCGTCACGGCTGTCATCTCGGTATTCGTTCTCGGGCTCGCCATCCTCGGCAACCTCTATCCGGTGCCCCCGTTCCCGTACAATTACCTGCCCTACATCTTCTTCGCGCTGCTTCTCGGCGGAGTTGCATGGATTGCCGTTATCCATAACTACCATCCCCATGTCGTTGACGAAATCCACAGGGAGACCAGCGAGAACAGCTCCCGTTTCAGTGCAACAACAAATGCATGATGTACCGATGTCAGGAACAGAACACGAATTCAGGGAAATCGCGGGCGACCAGCCTGCAACGGAAGCCGGGACGGCAGCGGGCGGGCGGGAAGGGATCGAGCTTGTCCGTGCCGACCGCAGGCATCTCATCCACCCCCAGCACCATCCGAGCGAGCACCTTGCCCCCCATATCTGGGTTTCAGGGAAGGGGGCAAGGCTCACCAGCATCGAGGGGAAAAGCTACATCGACGGCCTCAGCGGGATGTGGAATGTCTATGTCGGCCACGGCAGGCATGAACTTGCCGAAGCGGCCCGAAGGCAGCTCACCGAACTCCCTTTCGCAACGGCGTATGCCGGTTCGACCCACAAGCCTGCGATCGAACTGGCTGAAACGCTCAAGCGACTCGTTTATCCGAACATCGAGGCATTTTATTTCACCCTCGGCGGCTCCGATGCCACCGATACTTCTATCAGGACCGCACGGTTCTATTGGGGCGCACTTGGAAAACCTGAAAAATTCAAGATCATCTCCAGAAAGCTGAGCTACCACGGCTCAACCGTTGGGGCTGCAGCGGCGACGGGTGTCGAAGAGTTTTCATCGGTTTTCGGACCAAGGGCCAACGGCTTCCTGCAGATCGATTCGCCTTATCCTTACCGTTTCCGGACGGACCGGACCGGAGTGACCGAAGGCGTCGCTGCGGCAGACCTGCTCGAAGAAGCCATTCTCCGCGAAGGGCCGGAGACGGTCGCCGCTTTCATCGCGGAGCCGGTCCAGGGGGGCGGGGGCGGTGTCATCGTGCCGCAGCCGGATTATTTCAGGCGTATCCGGGATATCTGCAATCGTTACGATGTCCTTTTCATCAGCGACGAGGTCATCACGGGATTTGGAAGGACCGGACGCTGGTTCGCGCTCGAACATTGGGATGTCACACCTGATATCGTCCAGTTCGCCAAGGGGATAACGAGCGGTTATTTCCCTCTGGGCGGGACAGGCGTCTCGGCCGCCATCAAGGAGGTCATGGACTCGGTGCCTGCGGATCGTCGCTGGATGCACGGCTATACCTGTTCGGCACATCCCGCGGGTTGCGCCGTCGCACTTGCCAACATCAGGATACTCGAAGAGGAAAAGCTTCGCGAACGTGCGGTAAAGGGGGGAGAACGTCTGCTCGGGAGGCTCGGGCAGCTTCTGGACGGGCATCCCCATGTCGGCGATATCAGGGGGCTCGGCCTTCTTGCCGGCATTGAGCTCGTTTCCGTCAAGTCAACCCGCGAACCCTATCCCGCAGAACTGGGGATCGGTAAAAAAATCCGCAGCGCCCTGCTTTCCAGGGGCCTTCTGACCCGTCTCATCGACGAGACGATCTGCCTTGCTCCACCGCTGGTAGTCAGCGATGACGAGATAGATCTTGTCGCGGACATTGTCGGCGACGCTATTGCCGAAGTGACCGCAAAGAGCCTTTAGCGGTCCTGCCTGGAAATTTCATTGAAAAAAAAGACACCACCACCATGTCAAGAATATCCCATGTCGATTATGAAAAGGCATCACCAGAGACCCGCGCAGCCTGGGACAGTGTTGTGAAAAACCACGGATCGGTGACGAACATGAAAGCCGTGCTTCTTCACTCGCCGACAGCCCTGAATGCCGTGCTCGAATGGTACAGCCTTTATGAAAAAGTGAAACCCGTGCTTGGCGGAAGACTGACGATACTCTTCTGCGATGCGATATCGAGGGAAAACGCCTGCAAGCTCTGTTCTTCCTATATGCGCCGGGGTATTGTGCTCGGCGGCGACGATCCTGATGACCTGCAGCTTTCGGAGCGCGACAAGGCAGTCGTCGAATATGGGCGCAAGCTCGCCGCCGACCCGAACAGGATTACCGACGATGAGTTTGCGAAACTCGGCGAATACCTCTCTGAAACCGAGATCGTCGAGCTTACCGCTTTCGGTGCAATGATGATCGTCAACAATGTATTCAATAACGCCCTGCGTATCGATCTCGATGACGTGCTGGCAGACTTTATCGTCGATCCGGAGGTAGCTTTTGCCGGTTCCTCCCGCTACAGGGCACTGAAAGAGGAGGCGAAGGCATGAGCGACAGAGCATTCCACTTCGATACCCTGCAGGTCCATGCAGGGCAGTTCCCGGACCCGGCAACCGGCGCATGCGCCGTACCGATCTACCAGACGACCTCGTTTGTTTTCAAGAATTTCGAACAGGCGAAGGCCATCAGTTCCGTCGAAGAGTTCGGCTTCGACTATACCCGCATCACGAACCCGACCAACGAGGTGCTTGAAAACAGGATAGCCATTCTCGAAGGCGGCAGCGGGGCACTTTCACTCGCCTCAGGTTCGGCAGCGACAGCTTATTCGATCCTGAACATCACCCATGCGGGGCATGAGGTCGTAGCCGCGAAAACCCTTTACGGCGGCTCCTTCAACCTGTTCCAGAACACCCTGCCGAAACACGGTGTCCGGACAACGTTTGTCGATCCCTCCAACCCGGAAAATTTCAGAAAGGCGATCAACGGCAATACCAGGGCGATCTTCATCGAAACCATCGGCAACCCGGACATCAATATCATCGATTTCGAAAAGGTGGCAAGGATAGCCGCAGAGAACGGCATTCCGCTTATCGTCGACAACACGTTCGGAACGCCCTTCCTGTTCCGCCCATTCGATTACGGGGCCAACATCATCGTGCACTCGGCAACCAAGTACATCGGAGGGCATGGGACAAGCATCGGCGGGCTCATCGTTGACGGAGGAAATTTTGACTGGTCGAACGGCAAATTTCCCGATTTCACGACACCCGACCCCGCATACAATGGTTTCATCCATTGGGACCGCTGGGGAAACTATCCCGGCATGGGCAATATCGCCTATATCATCAAAGTCAGGCTGCAGTACCTCCGCGACCTCGGGGCGTGCATGAGCCCGTTCAACGCCTTCCTTTTTCTCCAGGGGCTCGAGACGCTCTCGTTCAGGATATCGCGCCAGGTTGAAAACGCGCAGCGCATAGCGGAATTTCTCGAGGGGCATCCGGACGTGGCATGGATCAACTATCCCGGCCTCAGGAGCAGTCCCTGCTATGAACTAGGCAGGAAATATATGCCGAAGGGACCCGGAGCGATCCTTGCGTTCGGCATCAGGGGCGGGTTCGAGCGTGCCAGGAAGTTCATCGAGAGCATGAAGGTCTTCTCCTTCCTTGCGAATGTCGGTGATTCGAAGTCGCTGGTGGTACACCCGGCCACGGTCACCCATGGACAGCTGACCGAAGCGGAACAGCTTCTTGCGGGCGTGAAGCCTGAACAGATCCGTTTCTCCGTCGGCACTGAACATATCGATGATCTGCTGTGGGATATCCGGCAGGCGTTCGAAGCGTCAGCTTCATAAAAATACATTGGGCAAATAACACAGGACAACAACACACAACACAACAACAGGAGTGAATCGCAATGAGAAAGACATTGAAATTATTGTGCCTTGCAACGGCCATGATCGCCGGAACAGCAGGTTCAGCGAAAGCCGAAGGGTTCAAAATCGGCGCGGACGTTGTCAGCAGCTTCGTCTGGAGGGGTGGTGATATCGGGGATTCTCCCGCAATCCAGCCCAATCTTTCCTATACCTTTCCCGGCAGCGGGATCGTTCTTGGAGCATGGGGGACCTATGCCGTAAAAGATTATCTTCCGTCCGGTGCGACTGAAAAGAACAACTACAAGGAGGTCGATCTCTTCCTTACCGTTCCGGTTGGCCCTGTGAGCATAACATTGACCGATTACCTGAATGCGACCGCTGATGGAACCAGGGCATTCGACTTCAGCAGCGACGGACCCAACGTGATTGAACTGAGCGCCTCGGTCTCCATCGACAATTTGAGCTTGCTCGGTGCCATCAATATCGGCGGAGCCGATACCGGTAATGCAAAGTATTTCGAAGCCGGCTACAAATTCTACGATAAAAACGGTTACACGGCTAAAGCTGTTGTCGGAGCCGGCGATGAGGATTATTACGGTGACGGGGAAGGGGATAACCTCGCTCTGGTCAATACCGGTATTTCCGTTTCGAAAGACCGGTACACCGTATCCTATGTCTACAATCCCGATACCGAACGCTCACATCTCGTTTTTTCAGCATCGTTCTGATCCTGAAACGTACTCTTCTTCCTCGCTTGTACGGTTTCAGGAAACGGCAGGGGGCCTTCATGGTCCCCTTTTTGATTACGCCGTCGTTTTTTACCTTTCCTGAACATGCCGGGGAGGACAGCCGGGCGGTTTCCGGTCAAAGCAATACAGAACAGTAAAAAAACAATGGCAAATTCGATACCCGACATTACTCCGATGGGATTGAGCGACCCTGAAATATCGGCAACCGTGTCGCGGCTGAAAGCAAAAGCCACGCTTGTGCACTGCATGACCAACCTCGTCGCAGCCAATTTCACGGCAAACGTCCTGCTTGCATCGGGGGCCTCGCCGGCAATGATACCTTCTGTAGAGGAGGCCGGCGGTTTTGCCCGGATAGCCGGGGCGCTGCTTATCAATGTGGGAACGGTCACCCGTCCCGATGCCGAAGCGATGCTTGCGGCTGCGGAATCCGCCATGAATTCAGGCACCCCCTGGGTGCTCGATCCCGTTGCGGCGGGCGTTCTCGGGTTCCGTACCGGTATCGCCGCCGAACTCCTGAAATTCCGACCGACGGTAATCCGCGGCAACGCGTCGGAAATCATCTCCCTCTGCGGTGACGAGGGCGGGGGAAAAGGCGTCGATTCCTCCCTGTCATCCGGCGATGCGCTGCCGGCAGCGGTGCTGCTTGCCCGAAGCACGAATGCCGTCGTGGCGTTGAGCGGAAAGGTCGATTACATCACCGAAGGCAAATGCGTCATCGGGGTTGAAGGCGGGCACGAGATGATGACGAGGGTGACCGCGACAGGTTGTGCCCTCGGAGCGCTTATTGCGGCGATGATTCCGGCAGCGCCATCTGCGCTTCTTGCTGCAGTTACTGCTTCAGCCGTTTTTGGTGAGGCAGGGGCGCGTGCGGCGCAAAAGTCCGCCGGTCCGGGCAGTTTCGCTGTTGAGTTTCTCGATCAGATCTGGGCGGTTACCGGAGGGTGCTGAAGAGCCGTCAGTTCAGGCGGTATTTTTCGAGATTGTTCCGGATGATCGACGAGGTTGTTTCCATCAGCTCTTCGACGTTCCTGAAGCTCGACGGTTCGAGGGGTGGGGCGATGACGAGCTTTATTTTTCCGCCATTGATTTTCAGGCTTTTTTTCGGCGTGATCAGGTTGCTGCCGACGATCGTGACCGGCAGGACCGGCGTGCCCCCCTTCTGTGCAACGAGAAACGCCCCGCGTTTGAATGGAAGCAGTTCTCCGGTGGCCGAACGGGTGCCTTCGGGGAAAATGTGCACCGACTTTCCTTTTTTCAGCACTTCAGACGCGGCGAGCAGGCTTTTGAGTGCCTCGCGGTTCTGCCCCCTCCGAATGAGGACATATCCGGCCTGTTTCATCGACCAGCCGAAAATGGGGATTTTCCCGAGCTCCTCCTTGGCCACGAATCGCAGGTTCAGGTCCATGGAGCCCAGCAGCAGGGGAATATCCGCCATGCCGGCATGGTTGCTCAGGACAAGGTAGTTTTTATCGGCGTCATAATTTTCCCGGCCGACCACTTCGATATCGATGCTGAAGAGCCTCGCGCTGAAACGGCCCCACCATGCGGCCAGCCTGTGGAAGCTGTCCCCGGTCCGGTCCACCATGTTCATGAAGAGCGCGAAGGAGAGGCCGAAAAACATGATCGGCACCAGGATCACAAAAAAAAGCAGGGTCCTGAAATTCATGGCCGTAACGGAAAGGTTTACTGGTCGAGGTTGTTCAGGTACGAAGCGAGGTCCCTGTAATCGGAACTGATCAGGGTCGCCTGTTTTTTCTTTTCGAGCAGCGAGCGGAGCCGCTCGGGAATGTCGATTTCCATCTGCAGGGTCTCCTTGATGGTTTCGATGAACTTCGACGGATGCGCGGTGGAGAGCACGATGCCGGGCGTTGCGGAACTGCCTGCGTCGGCGCGGTAGCGTTCGAGCGCGCGGAACCCGACCGCGGTGTGCGGGTCCATGACATAGCCGAACCGGTCGTATACCGAGCGGATGGTAGCGGTGGTCTCCTCGTCGGAAACCGAAATGCCGGAGATTTCCCTTCCCATCGCGGCATGGTCGTTTCCGAAGAAATACCTGAGCCTGGCGAAATTGCTCGGGTTTCCCACGTCCATAGCCGTCGAAAGGGTGGTTATGGTGGGATGCGGGTCGTACCTGCCATCCTCGAGGTAGCGGGTGACGCTGTCGTTGGCGTTCGATGCGGCGATGAAGTGGCCGATCGGGAACCCGATCATTTTTGCCATTACGCCGGCGGTGAGGTTGCCGTAGTTGCCGCTCGGTACGGAAAAGACCGGCTCCCGAAGACCGAACGCATCCCTGAGGTGCATCGCCGCCCATGCGTAATAGAACGACTGCGGGATGAGGCGCGAAATGTTGATCGAGTTGGCCGAAGTGAGCGTGAGGCTTTCGTTCAGCAGGGGATCGACAAACGCCTGCTTGACCATCCGCTGGCAGTCGTCGAAATCTCCCCGGACTTCAAGAGCGTGCACATTGCCGCCGACCGTGGTGAGCTGCTGTTCCTGCAGCGGGCTGACCTTTCCGGACGGGTAGAGCAGGACGACCCTGGTGTTGGCGACCCCCTGGAACCCGAACGCGACGGCGCTGCCGGTATCGCCGGACGTGGCGACAAGCACGGTGATAAGGCGCTGTTCTTCCTGGGCGAAATATCCGGTCAGCCTTGCAAGGAAGCGTGCGCCATAGTCTTTGAATGCGAGGGTTGGCCCGCAGAAAAGCTCTTCGACAAAGGTGCCGTCGTCGAGCCTCTTGAGGGGCGTATCGAAGTTGCAGCAGTTTTCGATGATCTCTTCAAGCCTGTCGGGAGGGATTTCCGTGCCGACGAACTTTCTGGCGATGGCGAATGCGATGTTGTTGAAAGACGCCCCTTCGAGCAGTTTCAGCTCCGCATTGGAAAATCGGGGCATTTCCGACGGGATGTAGAGCCCTCCGTCAGGCGCGAGGCCGTGAAGGGTGGCCTGTTTGATCGATACGGGAACGGACGATTTATTGGTACTGAAATAGATCATGGCGGATAGCTGGTATGTTCATGGGTTCTTCAGAGTATCCTCGCTCCCTGCTTGCAGATCGGCGATACCCACATGTCGGACCGGAGGGGCGATTTGCCCTGGAGGAACGCCTCCTGCATCGCCTTGCCTGCAGTAGCGGCAATCTTCTCCGAAGAGGAAAACGCGAAAACAGAGGGTCCTGAACCTGCGATGCTGCATCCGAGAGCGCCGGAATCGAGGGCGGCCCGCTTGACTTCCGGAAATCCCGGGATCAGCGGAGCCCGCTTGGGTTCGGCGACGACATCGACAAGGGCCCGGCCGATCAGTTCGTAATCCGACGTCAGGAGGCCTGTCACGAGAGCGCCCACATTGCCCCACTGCTGGATGGCCGTCTTGAGCGGTATGCTTGCCGGCAGGACGGAGCGGGCGTAGGATGTCCGCAGTTCGGTGTGAGGGTGGACCAGGGTGCAGTAAAGTTCAGCAGGCGAAGGGATCGGAATGATGTCGAGCGGGGCGTAACTCCTGATCAGAACGAAATTGCCGAGCATAGCCGGAGCTGCGTTGTCGGCGTGGGCCGATCCGCAGGCCACCCGTTCGCCTTCGATTGCGAAGTGGACGAGCTCCATTTTCGTGCAGGGGTTGCCCATCAGTTCGTTCGCCGCGACCAGGGCAGCGGCCGCGCTGGCGGCACTGCTGCCCATCCCGCTGCTGAGCGGAAGGTTCTTTTTCAGCTCGAGCGATATATGCCCCCTGAAATCGATCTGTTTGTGGGTCCTGATATATTCAAGGAACTTCAGGACCACGAAGCTCGACGTGTTTTTCTTCGGGTCGAGCGGCAGCGCGCCGCCGTCCCCGGTAATCGATGAAATGGAAACAGGCGGGCCGGGAAGCACCTCGTCGGAAAGGGTGAGCACCACTTCATCGCCCGGTTCCGTTATGGCGAACCCAAGGACGTCGAAACCGCATGCAACATTGCCGACGGTAGCGGATGCAAATCCTCTGACAGTTTTCATGCTGTTATCTGCAGGCAAAATTCCTGTATACTGTATTATTGGATGCTGGTTGAAAAGCCGGAAAAAGGATTCGTTCGAAACAAAGAGAGAATTTGAAATACTAAAAGCTTTTCATTAAATTCACATTTCAATCTGTTTGAAGGAGAACAGTCCTGTTCGGATTTCACATGGAAGGTAAGCAGAATCTTTCTCTTTTCTTAACACAATAACCAAGCGGAATAAGATATGTCTACAACAGTCAGGCCTGATGAGGTGTCATCCATACTTCGCAAGCAGCTTGCGGGTTTCGAGTCTGAAGCGGAAATCTATGATGTGGGAACAGTACTGCAGGTTGGCGACGGTATTGCTCGTGTTTACGGTTTGTCGCAGGTCGCTGCCGGTGAACTTCTCGAGTTTCCTCACAACGTGACCGGTATGGCACTGAACCTCGAGGAAGATAACGTCGGTGCAGTGTTGTTCGGTGAGTCGAACATGGTGAAGGAAGGCGATACGGTCAAAAGGACCGGCATTCTCGCTTCCGTTCCGGTCGGCGAAGCGATGCTCGGCAGGGTTGTCAATCCGCTCGGCGAAGCGATCGACGGCAAAGGCCCGATCGAAACGTCAATCCGTCTTCCCCTCGAACGCAGGGCTCCCGGCGTCATCTACCGTAAATCGGTACATGAACCGCTTCAGACAGGTCTGAAAGCTATCGATTCCATGATCCCGATCGGCCGCGGCCAGCGCGAGCTTATCATCGGCGACCGCCAGACCGGCAAGACCGCCGTCGCGATCGATACCATCATCAACCAGAAAGGTAAAGGCGTGTATTGCATCTATGTCGCGATCGGCCTGAAAGGCTCGACCGTCGCACAGGTTGTCAGCACCCTCGAAAAATATGACGCGATGTCGTACACCACGGTTATCACCGCTACGGCATCCGATCCCGCTCCGCTCCAGTTCATCGCTCCGTTCGCAGGCGCCGCGCTCGGTGAATACTTCCGCGATACCGGCCGCCATGCGCTCGTCGTCTATGATGATCTTTCCAAACAGGCGGTTTCCTACCGTCAGGTTTCCCTGCTGCTGCGCCGTCCGCCGGGACGCGAAGCTTACCCGGGCGACGTTTTCTATCTCCACTCACGCCTTCTCGAAAGGGCTGCGAAGATCACCGACGACATCGAAGTCGCCAAGAAAATGAACGACCTTCCGGATGCCCTCAAGCCTATGGTCAAAGGCGGCGGAAGCCTCACCGCTCTCCCGGTCATCGAGACGCAGGCGGGTGACGTTTCGGCTTACATTCCGACCAACGTGATCTCCATCACCGATGGTCAGATCTTCCTCGAGTCCAACCTCTTCAACTCTGGTCAGAGGCCGGCTATCAACGTCGGTATCTCGGTTTCCCGCGTCGGCGGCAGCGCCCAGATCAAGGCCATGAAAAAGGTTGCCGGTACCCTCAGGCTCGACCTCGCACAGTTCCGTGAGCTCGAAGCCTTCTCGAAATTCGGTTCCGATCTCGACAAATCGACCAAAGCGCAGCTCGACAGGGGCGCAAGGCTTGTCGAAATCCTCAAGCAGGGCCAGTATGTTCCGGTCCCGGTCGAAAAACAGGTCGCCATCATCTTCCTCGGAACCCAGGGCCTTCTCGATACGGTCGATCTCCGTTACATCCGCAAGTTCGAAGAGGAGTTTATCGGCATGCTCGAGATCAAGAACCCCGAGATCCTCAAGAGCATCGCGGAGACCGGCCAGCTCGATACCGATACGGCCAACAAGCTCAAGGAGGTTGCTGTTAAATTTGTCGATGCCTTCAAGGAAAAGAACAAGGCGTAACGTGAAGGTATTTTCAGCAAACTATTAACAGACCGGTAATACATGCCTACTTTAAAGGATATACGTGTTCGGATCAAAGGTGTGAAGTCCACGCAGCAGGTCACCAAGGCAATGAAGATGGTGGCCGCGGCAAAGCTGAGAAGAGCGCAGGACAGGGCTATCATGGCCCGTCCTTATGCCGGCAAGCTGAAGGAGATGCTCGCATCGCTGTCCGCAAAGGTGGATACGTCGCTCAATCCGCTTCTCTCCAGCCGTCAGGACGTGAACAAGGTGCTCGTGATCCTGATCACTGCCGACAGGGGCCTCTGCGGTGCGTTCAACACCAATATCATCAAGCTTGCGCAGAAAACTGTCACCGAAGATTTTGCCGCCCAGCACGCCAAGGGAGGGGTCCGTATGATCTGCGCCGGAACCCGCGGTAACGATTACTTCCGCAAGCGCGGCTACAACATTATCAAGGGGTATCCCGCAGTATTTCAGAACCTCGATTTCAGCATCGCGCGGGAGATTGCGGAAACCGCATCTTCGATGTACCTCAAAGGCGAGGTTGACCGCGTTGTGGTCGTCTATAACGAGTTCAAATCGGTGCTCGCGCCAGTCCTGAAAGCGGAAACGCTTCTGCCCATCGAACCGGAAACATCCGGCAAAAAAGGAAGCAGCAGCGATTATATCTACGAGCCGTCACCGGCGTCGATCATCGATGTGCTGGTGCCGAAACACCTCAATACCCAGGTATGGAGGATGCTGCTCGAGTCGAATGCTGCAGAACAGGCCGCACGTATGTCGGCCATGGATTCAGCAACCGAGAACGCCAAGGAGCTACTCAGGACGCTGAATATCGGCTACAACCGTGCAAGGCAGGCAGCCATCACCAAGGAGCTCAGCGAAATCGTCGGCGGCGCCGATGCATTGAAGAGCTGACGATCCAGCAGCGAATGATAAAAAGCGCCCCCGAACGGGCGCTTTTTTTTTATCCTTTCCTTCCACAACGGGGTAGAGCATGATGAAGCACAAGGCGAAATGATTTATATTCAACGACATGACCTGTGAGGGTCGGATCACTCTATCCATCACATCAAGGGATTGGCGGAAGCATGAAGGTATACAAGTTTGGAGGCAGTTCCCTGGGAACGGCGGCAAGGATCATGAATGTCGCGGATATCATAGACGGCGCGCTTCGACATGAGAAGCTCGTCATCGTCGTATCGGCAATCCAGCGGGTGACCGATCTCCTGCTGGAATCGGCATCGAAAGCCGGCAGCGGCGACAGCGGGTACCGGGCCATTCTCGATGAAATCGAACAGATGCACTTCGGTATCGCAGGTGAGCTTTTCTCCGGGAACGGGCATGAAGAGGTTGCCGCTTCGATACGCGCGGAACTGGATGAGCTCGGGGACGTCATCCACGGGATTTACCTCCTCCGGGAGCTTTCGGATCGAAGTCTCGCCCTGGTATCCGGTTTCGGCGAACGGCTTTCCGCTCGACTGGTGAGCGCCTTCCTTTCTTCAAAGGGGCTGGCTTCTTCCTTTGTCGATGCGCGTGAGCTGATCGTGACCGATGCCAATTACGCCGACGCGCGGGTTGTCAGCCACGCCACCGAAAGCAGGATAGCGGCCCGCCTCGGTTCCCTGCAGGGAGTACCGGTAGTCACGGGGTTCATCGCATCAGCTCCAGACGGCACATCGACCACGCTTGGGCGCGGTGGTTCGGATTATACCGCATCGCTACTCGGCGCAGCCCTCGGTGCCGCAGAAATATGGATATGGACCGACGTGGACGGTTTTTTCAGTGCCGATCCGAAACGGGTCAGGGATGCGCGCATCCTGCCGTTCATCAGCTATGCCGAGGCCATGGAGCTTTCCCACGCCGGGGCGAAGGTATTGCATCCGCTTGCCGTGCAGCCTGCTCTGAAAGCCTCAATCCCGCTGCTGATCAAAAATTCGTTCAATCCCGAAGCCCCAGGTACGAGGATCGCCGAACCCGGCGGAGCGGATCGGCTCGTGCAGCACCCCGTCACCGGTCTCACGTCGATCAACAAAATCGTCCTCCTGAACATGTCCGGGAGCGGCATGGTCGGGGTCCCCGGCATCGCGTCGCGGCTTTTCAGCTGCCTGGCCCGCCACAGGATCAATATCATTTTCATTTCTCAGGCATCTTCAGAACAGTCCATCACCCTTGCCATCAGTCCGGCCCAGAGCACGAAGGCGAAAAAGATCATGGAAGAGGAGTTCTGCCGGGAGATCGCATCGCGGCAGGTCGATTCCATCGCGCTTCGCAAGAACCTCGCGCTGATCGCCGTCGTCGGCAACAACATGTCGGGGCATCCCGGCGTTTCTGCGCAGCTCTTCGAGACACTTGGCAAGAACGGCATCAATGTCGTTGCCGTCGCCCAGGGAGCCAACGAGATGAACATCTCGCTTGTGGTCGACAGCCATGACGAGGACAAATCACTGAACTGCATCCACGAATCGTTTTTCCTGTCGCAGGGCAAGGTGCATCTCTTCATCGCCGGTACGGGCAATATTGCAAGGAGCCTGCTCCGCCAGATTGCCGCGCACCGCCAGAACCTCAGGCGCGAAAACGATCTCGACGTCATCGTCAGCGGCATGGCCAATACCCGCAGGATGGTGATCGATGATCGGGGCATCGATCTCGACAACTGGGAAGAAGCCATGCAGGAAAGGACCGGCCCGGCGGGGATCATGGGCTACATCCAGCTGATGAAGGAACGCAACCTGCACAATACCATTTTCGTTGACTGCACGGCAAGCTCCGATGTGTCGGAAATGTATCCCGCGCTGCTCTGCGACAACATCTCCGTGGTTACGGCCAACAAGCTCGGCATGGCCGGTCCGTGGCCCCTTTACCGCCAGATCAGGGACGCGCAGCGCAAGAGCAATGCCCGGTTCCTTTACGAAACCAACGTCGGCGCGGGTCTTCCCATCATCAGCACGCTGAACGACCTGAGGAACAGCGGCGACAAGATCATCAGCATCGAAGGTGTTTTTTCCGGGACCCTCAGCTTCATCTTCAATGAATTGCGCAAGGGCGGCAGCTTCAGCGACATCGTCCGGAAAGCGAAAGATGCAGGCTATACCGAACCCGACCCGAGGGATGACCTTTCTGGTGCCGATTTCGCAAGGAAAATGCTGATCCTCGGCCGCGAGCTCGGCTTCACCCTCGAATACGGGGATATCGAGTGCGAAAGCCTGGTGCCGGAAGATTGCCGTGGAGAGATGCCGGTTGCGGCATTCCTTGAAAAGCTCCAGTCCGTTGATGGACGGTATGCCGCGGAAATTGAAACAGCCGCAGCGGAAGGCATGACTATCGCTTATGCCGGTTCGATCTGTGACGGCAAAGCGAGCATCGGCGTCAAACGCGTACCCCTGTCAAGCCCGATTGCGGGATTGAACGGATCGGAAAACATCGTGGTCTTCACCACCGAGCGCTACAGGGTCACGCCGCTCGTCGTCCGCGGGCCGGGTGCAGGAGGCGAGGTAACCGCAGGGGGCGTCTTTGCCGATATCCTCCGTATAGCAAGTTATCTGGTATAGGCGGGGGTAGTATGCAAGCCGAAATCGTATCAATCGGGAACGAGCTGCTGAACGGACGGAAGGTCAATACCAACGCTTCGTTCATGGCGGCATTGCTTGCCGGTATCGGCATCCCTATCGGGAGGGTCACCACCTGTTCCGACAGCATGAACGAGATCGGAAGCGTCCTCGAAGACGCTCTTTGCCGGGCGGATTACGTGCTTGTCACCGGCGGCCTTGGTCCGACTTCGGACGACAGGACGAAAAAAGCGGTGGCGAAGCTGCTCCACAAGGGGATCACGTTCGATGCCGGGGCATACGACAATCTCATGAGCCGCATGGAGCGATTAGGCCGGGAGCTGTCCCATTCGATGCATGACCAGGCGACGGTTATCGAAGGTTCCACGGTCATTCCCAATACGAAAGGCACCGCCGCCGGCATGATTATCGGCTGCGGGCCCCGTTTCGGCAACCATACGCTTGTTCTGATGCCCGGCGTTCCCGCCGAGATGAAAGCCATGATGGAGCTGACGGTGGCCCCTTATCTCTCGAAACTTGTTTCCACGGCGATAGCACACACCCAGCTCAGGACGGTGGGTATCGGCGAATCGACACTCGCGGATCTGATCGGCGAGATCGAAGGTTCGCTGCCGGAGGGTTCGGAGCTCGCCTACCTTCCCCATACCGCAGGGGTCGATCTCATGGTCAGCACCAGGGGCTCGTCAAGAGAGACGGTTGACCGGGAAAACCGGGAAATTGCCGATGCGATCCTCCAGCGTGCAGGCCGGTTCGTTTATACCATCGGAGCGAAGTCATTCGAAGAAACTATCGGTGAATTGCTCCTGTCGGCCGGGAAAACCATAGCCGTCGCCGAATCCTGCACCGGAGGTCTCATCGCAAGCAGGCTGACCGATGTTCCCGGCTCGTCCGGATATTTCCTCCAGGGTTTTGTCGTTTACAGCAACCGGGCGAAAGAGAACTCCCTCGGCGTGCCGAAGGAACTGATCGAACGGCATGGGTCGGTCAGCGAGGAGGTTGCCAGGGCGATGGCCCTCGGTTGCCTTGAAAAAAGCGGTGCCGACTATGCAGTTTCCACGACAGGGATAGCCGGTCCCTCGGGTGGCAGTTCCGAAAAACCGGTCGGCATGATCTGTCTCGGGCTGGCCCGGAGAGGGAGCAGAGAGGTGCAGTCAAAAACACTTTACATGCATGGCGACCGAGCGGTGAACAAATTCCGTTTCAGCCAGGCCGCCCTCCGGGAACTGTGGGAGATCATGAAGCCCCCGCAGGAGTGAATTTCCCTCCGGAAAAACAGACCCTCATGTCGTACCCGGATTTTTCAGAGATGCCATCTGCCTGTAGAGCCCTTTTCCCAGGCTTTCCTCTATGGTTTCAAGGGAAAACCTGTTCCGAAAGCGTTATGATCATTCTGGTAAAAAGAATATGTTTTATTCGATGCCATGCTCCGGATTGGGATGGCCGGTTTTTTTGAAAATAACAGGTAATGATTGAGGACGAATGCCCAGAATTGCGAGATTGCCTGAGATTGTGGCCAGCAAGATTTCCGCTGGCGAAGTGGTGCAGCGCCCGGCTTCGGTCGTCAAGGAGCTGATCGAAAACTCCATCGACGCAGGCGCGACGAAAATCGGTGTTTTCATCAAGGATGCCGGGAAAGAACTTATCCGTATCGTCGATAACGGTTCCGGCATGGGGCGCGAGGACGCCTTCATGTGCGTCGAACGGTTCGCGACCAGCAAGATCACCGGCGTCGACGACCTCGATGCCCTCCAGACCCTCGGGTTCAGGGGCGAAGCGCTCGCCAGCATTTCCTCGGTCTCCCATTTCGAGCTGAAAACCCGTAACGCGGGCTCCGAAATAGCGCTGAAACTGCGTTACGAGGGCGGCCTGCTCGCCGAAGAAACCTCTGCCCAGGGCGAGACCGGCACCTCGATGAGCGTGCGCAACCTTTTCTACAATGTTCCCGCACGCCGCAAGTTCCTGAAATCCAACGCCACGGAATTCAGCCATATCTACGAGGTGGTGAAATCCTATGCCCTTGCCTATCCGGAAATCGACTGGCAGATGCACAGCGACGACGAGGAGCTGTTCAGCCTGAAGGGTCCCGATATGACGGAAAGGCTCGACCTTTTCTATGGCGAAGATTTTTCTTCCGGCCTTATCGAAGTGTCCGACGAAAACGATTTCCTCACCATCAAAGGGTTCCTCGGCAAACCTGCTATCCAGAAACGGCGCAAGGAGGACCAGCTGTTCTTCATCAACCGGCGTGTCATCCAGAACCGGATGCTCGCCCAGGCGGTCCTTCAGGCTTACGGCGACCTGCTGTTCGAACGGCAACTCCCCTTCGTGCTGCTCTTCATCGGCATCGATCCGTCGCACATCGACGTGAACGTCCATCCAGCGAAGCTCGAAGTCCGCTTCGAAGACGAACGCAGCGTCAGGAACATGTTCTACCCGGTTGTCAAAAGGGCGATTCGGCTTTACGACCTGTCGCCGGACCTTGCTGCAGCTCCGGTCGATGTCGCATTTTCCGGCGGCGTGCACGATCCCGCGTTGAGGAAGCTCACCTTCCAGGATATGCCGGGCCGAACCACGACGACCGGCGATCTCTATGCTTCCTACCGGAACAGCGCTCCTGATTTTTCTTCACCCGCCCGAACTCCTTCAGCACGCCAGGAAGACTTTTTCGTGCCTGCTTCCTCCATGCCCGGCGCGGTGCAGCGGGAAGTGCGCGATGGCGATGAACGCATGGCCACCATCCAGTCGGTCCCGCTTCCGGTCGAAGAAAGCTCGCAAATCGGCAAGGAACCCGAAACGAAAATCTGGCAACTGCACAACCGGTACATTTTCTGCCAGATCAAAACAGGCTTTATGATCATCGACCAGCATGTCGCCCATGAACGGGTCCTGTACGAACGCGCGCAGGACGTCATGGAGCAGAATGTCCCCAACTCCCAGCAACTGCTTTTTCCCCAGAAGGTCGAGCTCAGGCCCTGGGAATACGATGTTTTCGAGGAAATCAGGGAGGAACTCTACCGGCTCGGTTTCAACCTCAGGCTTTTCGGAAGCAGGACCGTCATGGTCGAAGGCGTGCCACAGGATGTCAGGCCGGGAACGGAAGTCACCATTCTCCAGGACATGATTTCCGAATACCAGGGCAACGCTTCGAAGCTCAAGCTGGAGAAGCGCGACAACATCGCCAAGTCCTATTCATGCCGAAACGCCATTATGGCCGGGCAGAAACTTTCGCTCGAAGAGATGCGCTCGCTCATCGACAATCTTTTCGCGACCAGGGAGCCCTACTCATGTCCCCACGGCAGGCCGGTGATCGTGAAGTTTTCGCTGGACCAGCTTGATCGGATGTTCGGACGGAAGTGAGGGACAATAATAAATAATAGAGGTGCCCGTAAAATTGGGGTTGCATCTTTCTCCAAAAGTTCTAAATTAGGGTTCTTACCCTTGTAGCTCAGTGGATAGAGCAACAGTTTCCTAAACTGTGGGTCGGCAGTTCGAGTCTGCCCAAGGGTACTCCTCTCCGCTCTGGGTATGCTTCCAACCCGATTCAGCAGCCCCTTTTTCCCTGATGTCATCCTTTTTTCCGCCTTCCACCGGACCTCGTTCCCGGTAGATTTTTTCTTCGGGGCCTTCTATGAAGTCGCTCATATTTGGTATTTTGTTACCGGTCAATTTTTTATCGGTAGTACTTAACAGTTCGAAGGCATGAAGCGTTTCAGAACCATCGCAGCGTTCCTGCTGATCCTTTTCTTCGCCGATATCCTGCGTTATGTCGTCTATCCGGATGTCGGAAGGCTCGCCCGCGAGAACCCCCAGAAGACTGCGTTCATGCAGTACAGGGAGGCCGAATGGTGGAGGGAAGGGCTGAAAGACAAGAAAATACAGCAGCAGTGGGTCCCGATCGGCAAAGTTTCACAGAACCTCATCAAGGCGGTCCTGATCGCCGAGGACGACAAATTCTGGCATCACGAGGGATTTGACTATGATGCGATGGAGAAGGCGTTTGAAAAAAACCTTGCCGCCGGAAAATTCAAGATGGGCGGCAGCACGATAAGCCAGCAGCTTGCAAAGAACCTTTTTCTTTCGCCTTCGAAGAACCCGATACGCAAGGTGAAGGAGGCCATTCTCACCTGGCGCCTCGAGAAATCGCTGACCAAGCGCCGCATCCTCGAGCTCTATGTCAATGTGGCGGAGTGGGGAGACGGGATCTTCGGCATCGAGGAAGCAGCCCGGCACTACTACGGGGTGAGTGCCGCGAACCTTTCGGCCGACCAGGCGTCGAAACTTGCGTCGGTGCTGCCGAACCCGATAAAATATAAGCCGAACGGCTCTTCCGGTTATGTACGGAACCGTTCGAGGATCATTTACGCCATCATGAGAAGACGGGGTATCGTCGTTCCCGACTTCAACGAGGTGATGGCTGCGGTACCGGATACCACCGCGGTCGATACCGTGACCGTGGGAATCCCGGAAAACCTTATTGAGAAAGCGGCCGCGGACAGCAGCTCCGCAAAAGGCGGCCCGAAAGAAGGCAAAGGGAGTTCCGGCGGGCAGGATGAAGCGCCTGTACCGGTACCTCATGCCCAGGAACAGCGTTGAATGCTTTTCAGTAGGATCGGGATGAGGGTGATCCGCCAGAACCTCATCATCCCTGAAACGTCATTCTTCCGTCTATCGGCAGGATGACCGGCGATAAAAGTTACCCACTCGTCATACAATTTCAAGAAAAGGAGCGATTCTATGGGCCTTCAGCTTGGCCGTGCCGTCAGCATCGTGGCTAAGACAAAAGTATACCTGCTCTACCGGACGATGGTCTATGGTTCGGCAGCGGTGGTTGCCGCGCTACTGCTTGGCGTGCTTGTCCTGGTCGGGAGCATTTTCGGAGCGGGTGCCTCGTTCGTGCTTTTTTTCCTCCTGATGTTTGCCGGAGGTTTAGGGTTCAGGCTTCTCAGGGAGTATGTCCTCTACCTTCTCAAAGCCGGGCATATCGCGCTGATCACTGAAATCGCCCGTGAAGGCCGGCTTCCGTCAGGGATATCCCAGACAGGCTGGGCGAAGGAGAGGGTTATGAAATACTACCGGGAGGTGAGCGTCCTCGCCCTTGTCGACCAGCTTGTCAAAGGGGTGCTCATTTCGCTGAACCGGACGCTGTTCAATATCATGAACACAGTCCCTATCCCAGGCCTGGACGGGCTTGCAGCCATCATGCAGCGTATCGTGAATTTCAGCCTGACCTACATTGACGAATCGGTTATCGCCTATACCTTCCATACCGGGAACGAAAATGTGTTCGATGCGGCAAAGAGCGGCATTATCGTCTACTGCCAGTCATGGAAGGCCCTCCTGAAAAATTCCGTCGCGCTGACACTGCTCAGTTATGTATTCGTCGTCATCACGACCATTGCGATCATGGTCCCGCTTGGCGTGGTTTCGGTCATGCTTCCCTCATCGCTCGATATCGTAAAATTCGCACTGTTCATGTTCGCACTGTTTCTCGGCATTTCCGCCAAATGGGTCCTGTTCGATCCCATCGCCTGCACATCGACCATCCTCACCTTTCTCGAGGAAGCCCGCACGACGGCGCCGGACCCGGCGTGGGAATCGAAAATAGAGGCGGTCAGCGACAAGTACCGGACGCTCAAGGCCAAAGCTGCTGAAGCGCTTCGCCCGGGTCCGGAAGCGCAGGACAAGGCGAAGTGAAAATGCCGGTCATGGTGGAGGAGCAGTCCAGAAACGGAAAAACGCACCGGGTGGTGCGTTTTTCATTGGCTGTTCAGCGACCGCGTTTCTCGTCGTAGGGCTCGAAAAGCGTTTTGTCTACGCCGCAGACCGGGCAGATCCAGTCGTCCGGAAGATCTTCGAAAGGCGTGCCGGGTTCTACTCCGCTGTCAGGATCGCCGACTTCAGGATCGTAGACGTAACCGCAAGGAACACAGACCCATTTCTGCATATGTATTTCTCCGTTTTGATTGTTCTTGAATGGACAAACAGGAAAACAGCAACGTATCCCATTTCCTTAACGTAGTTTCAGGGACAGCAGTGCATATGGAAAAGAAAAAGCGCATCGGGCTGTAAAAAGTTCAGCCACAGCATCAAAAAATGGAAATTATCCGCTTCTTCCGGGACGGCGCTATTTCCATCTGCGGTCGGCCCCGCTTGCTTCCGGAAGTTCAATGACCTATACTGCAATTCATTACCGTTCTTGTTCCGGCACCAATAAGTCGCAAGGGAATCCCTGTGACGGAGCTGTCATTCCGCAATGAATTGCAGTGGTGCGGGTTTTCCGCTTGCCCGGAATGATGACATCGCAGCTTTTGCTGTAAACCAGAGAGTTTTATCAACGCACTTGTAAACAAAATCCGTTCCGTTCGGTCCCTGCTGACGGGAGGGGCTCAAATCAGTAACCATATGCCAAAATCGCCCTACCAGAAATTCAGAGACAATGAGCTGATCCTTCGCGATGAACTTGCGATCGACCGCACTGTTCTTGCCAACGAACGAACATTGCTGGCCTACCTGCGCTCGGCTGTCTCGCTTGTCATCGCAGGTGTTTCGATGATGCATTTTTCGCAGCAGGGCTGGTTTACCCAGGTCGGTATCGTCTGTATTCCTGTCGGTGTGGTTACCGGCATTTTCGGTGTGGTGCGGTTCCGGAAAATCAGCCAGTCCATCACGGCGGTTCGCAGGCAGGTGCCCAGACTGGATGAGATCGATTTCGATGAAAACAAATGACCCCTTGTTATTCCGGCAACAATAAGTTACCGGTCAATGTCAAAAAGAGGTTCGTCATTCCACAATGAAGTGCAACTGAATGAAGTGAAGCATCCAAATTCCTGCTTTGCCCATGATGGATTCTTCACTTCGTTCAGAATGACAGGAAAAAGACAGAATGACCGGTGAAAAGGCAGCATGTCAGGAAAAGAATGGCAGGAGCAGAGAGCTGTTCTGAATCATGGTTGTCATCCTGAACAAAGCGAAGCCATTGAAAACATCTGTATCCTTCGTCCGAATGTCACGGCCTTTGCATGAACGACGACTGCTTGCAGTAGATTCACTGTTCAAAATTGACGGATTGATTGTTCATGCTTCGTGTGCGGTTGTTGCCGGATACAGGGGACACTTCATTCCATTGCATTCCATCGTGCCGAACGCAATGAAATGAAGTGAAGCATCCATTACCAGACTTTATCCCTTTTGGATTCTTCACTTCGTTCAGAATGACAGGAAAATGACAGCATGACGGGTGAAAAGGTAGCATGTCAGAAAAAGAATGACAGGAGCAGGGAGTTTGTTCAACAGGAAAATTGATATGTTTACTTGCTGCAGAAATAACTGCGAAGAGTAACTGAACCGGAAAAATGACCGGAATGAACTGGAAAAGGGTAAGCTTGACATGGCTGATGATCGTGGCTGCCGAATCGGTGAGCGGCACCTTGCGCCGTCTCTTTATTGCCCCGCTTATGGGCGATATGCCTTCCCGCCAGCTCGGGGTGTTCCTGGGCTCGGCCATCATTTTTCTGATTACGGTAATGACTTTTCGGGGCATGGCGCTCCGGTCGTCGAAAGAGCAGCTTCTTGCTGGTGCCTTCTGGACGGTTCTGACGATTGGTTTCGAAGTCGGGCTTGGTCTGCTGGCCAGGGCGACGCAGGAGCGTATCCTTTCCGATTACGACCTGCGGCAGGGCGGGCTCATGATTTTCGGCCTGCTTTTCATGCTCTTTTCGCCATTCCTTGCCGCGAAATTACCGGGCGTCATTGACGCGCAAAATCACAAGCGTTAATCAATTTTTCATTGTAATTATGGTACAACCGATGACAATATCAGCTGTTGAGATGCTGGAGCGTGTTTCACGCATGCAGGCGAGGCTCGGTAAAGCAGGAGTGCATGCAGCGCTCCTGCTCATGCCGGCCGATATCTATTACTTTACCGGAACGCGGCAGAACTCAGCACTCTGGCTTCCAGCAGAAGGAGAGCCTGTGCTGTTCGTGCGCAAGAGCGTATCCAGGGCGACAGTTGAGTGCCTTGGTGCTGAAGTCCGCCCCTTTCCGTCAAGCAGGGAGTTCGAAAAGCATATTCCGGCAAAACAGTCGCGCATCGGGATGACCTTCGATGCGGTGCCTGTGCAGCAGCATGTTTTTTATTCCAGGATACTTCCGGGGCGGGAGTTCGTCGATATATCGATGATCGTCCGCGAGACGCGGTCGATCAAAACCCCGTTCGAAATCGAACTGCTTCGCGAAAGCGCCGCAATGCTGGCATCGGTCTTTGCCGTGGTGCCGGGTTTTCTGCGGGAGGGAATGAGCGAACTCGAACTGGCGGCAGAAATGGAATTCAGGCTGCGGAAAAAGGGACACGAGGGGTATGTGCGCATGAGGGCTTTCAACCAGGAGCTTTTCGGCGGTATGGCGGTATCCGGGGGAGCGGCGACCTACGGCTTCTTCGATGGAGCAGTGACCGGAAGGGGGCTGTCGAGCGCATCGCCCCAGGGAGCTTCTCTTGATCCGATCCGCGCGAACGAGCCTGTCCTTGTCGATTTTGCCGGAATCCGGAATGGTTATATCACCGATATGACCCGCATGTTCGTCATCGGCGAGCTCGATGCGGAACTTCGGCGCGCGTTCGATGTGTCGCTCGGAATTCAGGAAGCCGTGCGGCGTGCGATGGTGCCCGGTGCAATCTGCGAGGAAATTTATCAGCTCTCGGCTTCAATTGCTGAAAAGGAAGGGCTGGGGCACTGCTTCATGGGTATGCCGGGAGAGCAGTCCCGCTTTGTCGGCCACGGGGTCGGACTCGAGCTTGACGAACTGCCTGTGCTCGCCCAGGGTTTCAGGGAGCCGCTTCAGGCCGGGCAGGTCGTGGCGGTCGAACCGAAATTCGTCTTCCCCGACAAGGGAGCGGTCGGCATTGAGAACACCTTTGTCGTCACCGAAACCGGCGGTGAGCGCTTGAGCGAATTGCCGGACGACATCGTTGTCGTCTGACGAATTGCGTATCGAAACGGAAAAACCCCGAAAGCCGGGGTTTTTCCGTTTAAGATATGCTTGTTTGGAACTTGCAGCGGGAGTTCTCAGAATTCGAACCTGACGCCGGCGATGATGTTGTGGCTGGCGATTGATAAGGTATCCGCTCCAAGCTTGGCATCTTCGGTGGCAAAATAACGGTAGCTTACATCGATGTTCACCTTGTTTGCGGCTTTGAAGCTGAGGCCTGCGCCGACCTGCCATGCAAAAACGCTGTCGTCGGTCTTGCTGCCAGCTCCGTCGTCTCCATGGACAGACGCCAATCCCAGGCCGCCCATGAGGAAGGGAGTAACCCCGGAGTTCACGATTTCGTAGTCCAGGTACAGGTTGGCCATGTAGGACCAAGCTGAAAGACTGGATCCACTGTTGGCGGCAGTGCCTTCCCAGGTGTCAAAGCTGTTGTTGTGATACCCGACCTCCGCTTCGACATGCGCATAGTCGGCTTTCAAGCCTATGGCGCCATTGATGAGATACCCGCTGTTATAGGTAGCATTATTGTCAACAGTGTTTACGGTTGAATCGGTCATCAATCCCAGACCGCCAGAGATGCTTGCGTAAGGATTTACTGAGGCGTGAGAGATTGCCGGCATTGAAAACAGTCCTGCGGCAACCAGGGAAAGGATCAGCTTTTTCATGATTGTGGTTGTTTAATGGTAACGTTGTTTATTTGCACCTTGATATCAGAAGAATATAGTGAAAATCAAGTGAAAATAGCCTGCGGGATTTCTTTCTCTATTTGATGAACATTGGTGACATATTGTAATGCGATAACCCGAAATAAAATGAGGCCATCCCGGTTTTGTTTCAGGGACAGCCTCGTTTCAGATAGAGATTTGTACGCAGAGCCTTGTGGCTGGAATGTCAGATGCCGATTCTGACGCCGGCAAGGATGTTGTGGCTTCCAATGGAAACCATATCTCCATACAACTCGACATCTGCTGTCGCAAAATATCGATAGCCGATATCGATGTTGACCTTATCTGCAGCTTTGATCCCTAAACCCGCGCCAATCTGCCATGCAAAAGCTCCATCAGAGTCTGATCCGGATGCCCAGCCGTTTTTAACGCTGGCATAGCCGATGCCTCCCATAATGTATGGAGAAATGCCGGAGTCTTTCATTTCATAGTCGAGATAACCGTTTGCCATGAACGACCAGATGGAGACATATTCATCAACCCAAGGAGATCCGCCATTCCATGTTTCTACAGTGTTTCGGTGATAACCGACTTCTGCTTCCAGACGGTAAAAATCGTTTTTCAGACCAATCGCGCCATTGACAAGATATCCTGTTTTGTAAGTTACTATGTTTGGCACGCCACTCACATCTGAGTTGGTCATAAAGCCAACACCTCCGGAAATGCTGACATAGGGGCTTGCTGCAGCATGAGCGATCGATGGAGCGGTGAACAAACCGGCGGCGAGGAGGGAAAGAAGCAGCTTTTTCATGATCGTATCAATTGGGGTTGAAGAAAAAGAAACACTAACTCAGGCTTCACTGCAAGGAACAAAAGAAAGAAGTAAAAAATTTACCGGGCATATAAGAAGATTGCTGCACCAAACCGCTATGTTGCGTCAATGATGAAAAGGTTTTAGTTGACAGGGGTCAGCATGTGATGATCATGTCGGGGATGCTGTAAATTTTTGTGTATTGCGGCGCATATACAATATTGATAGGTATAGCGAATACTTTTCAGTCTGACCATCATGAATTTTCTCTTCGTACACCAGAACTTCCCCGGCCAGTTCCGGCATGTCGCAGCTGCCCTCGCAGGCATGCCCGGGCACCGGGTCGTGGCGATAGGGGAATCCGCGAACCTGAAAAACCGTCCGACCCTGCATCCCGCGATTACCGTTGTGGGATACCAGCCGAAACAGGGAGGCAGCCCTGGCACGCACCACTACCTGCGGGAGTATGAAGGAGCTGTCCGAAGAGGCCAGGAGGTGGCCCGGACGGCTATCGGCCTGAAAGAAAAAGGGTTCCTGCCGGATGTTGTGGTGAGCCATCCGGCATGGGGAGAATCGATGTTCCTTCGTGATGTTTTTCCGAAAGCGCGTCATGTCACCTATTTCGAATACTTTTATCAGGCGACCGGCGGGGATGTGGGCTTCGATCCTGAATATCCCTCGACCTTCGACGACCGGTGCAGGGTAAGAGTGAAGAATACCACGCAACTGCTCGCGCTCGAGTCGGCCGATGACGGCATTTCCCCGACAACCTGGCAGAAAAGGCGTTATCCCGAGGAGTTCCGGCGGAAGATCCGGGTCATCCACGAGGGTATCGATACCTCTATAGTTTGTCCGGACAGCTCAGCAACACTGGAAATCGAAGGTCTTCGCCTGAAAAAGGAGGACAGGATAATAACCTATGTCGGCCGAAACCTGGAGCCGTACCGGGGTTTTCATGTGCTGATGCGCACGTTGCCTCTTATCCAGGAGCGATGTCCCGGTTCGAGGATCGTCATTGTGGGAGGCGACGATGTCAGTTATGGGAAAAAACCGCCGGCAGGAAAAACATACCGCTCCATCTACACCGAAGAGCTGCACTCGCAGGTGGACTGGTCACGCGTACATTTTACCGGGCGGCTTCCTTACAGTCACTACCTGAACGTGCTCAGGGTCTCATCGGCCCATGTCTACCTGACCTATCCGTTCGTGCTTTCCTGGTCGATGCTCGAAGCCATGGCCGCAGGATGCCTTGTGGTCGGCTCTTCGACCGCACCCGTGCAGGAGGTTGTTAGGCATGGTGAGAACGGTTTGCTGGTGGATTTCTTCGATAAAGAACAGCTGTCGAGGGCTGTCGGGGAGGCGGTGAACAATCCTGCACGTTTCGAAGAGATCAGGCGTAATGCCCGCAAGACCGCTGTCGAACGATATGACCTGAAAACCCGCTGCCTGCCTGAAATGCTGCGTTTCCTGACTGCCTGAAGTCAGTGCTGTTACCAGCCGGATTGTTCAGGTCCAGCCCCTCATCTTCATGGCTTCAGCCACACGGCCGATTGCGATGATGTAAGCCGCCAGGCGGTTATGCACCTTGTGCTCGAGGGCCGTGCGGTGTACATTCCGGTATGCCGCGACCATCTTTTTTTCAAGGCGCCGGTGTACGTCCTCTTCATCCCAGTAGTAACCATAGGAGTTCTGCACCATTTCGAACCAGGAAACGGTCACCCCGCCGGCATTGCAGACCAGGTCGGGGATGATGTAACACCCTTTTTCGTGGAGGACCTTGTCGGCATCCGGAGTCAACGGCCCATTGGCCAGTTCGGCGATCATGCGTGCCCTGACGCTGTCGGCGTTGGCCTTGTGGACCGTTCCTTCGAGCGCTGCCGGCATGAACACGCAAACGTCGAGGCCTACAATCTCTTCGTTGGTGACCGGTGCTGCGCCAGGGAAGCCGGTTACCGAACCGGTACTTTTTTTATGGGCCGATACGGCATTGCAGCTCAGGCCTTCGGGGTTGAAAATGCCCCCTTTCGAATCGGACACCGCAACGATTTTCATCCCGAGCAGTTCTTCGGCCAGCCTGTGCGCATGGGCGCCCGCATTGCCGTAGCCCTGTATGGCGGCAGCAGCGCCCCTGAGGTCGATGCCGAGCAGGGATGCAGCTTCCCTGATACAGAATATCCCGCCTCTCGCGGTTGCGTCGTTCCTGCCTGCAGAGCCTCCGAGGGCGAGAGGTTTTCCGGTGATGGACCCGAATTCGTTGTTGCCCTGCATAATTGAATATTCGTCGGCCATCCATGCCATGATCCGGGGGGTCGTATAGACATCGGGAGCAGGGATGTCCTTTTCGGGGCCGAGAATACAGGCAGTCTGACGTATGTAGGCTCGCGAAAGGCGTTCGAGCTCTCCCTCGGACATGGTTTTCGGGTCGCAGACCACGCCGCCTTTTCCACCGCCGAGCGGGAGGTCCATGACTGCCGTTTTCCAGGTCATCCATGCAGCGAGCGCCCGGACGGTGTCGATGGTTTCTTCCGGATGGAAACGGATCCCCCCCTTGTTAGGACCCCGGGCGTCGTTATGCTGTACCCTGAAACCATGGAAAATTTTAGTACTTCCATTATCCATGCGGACCGGGATGGTCACATGGAGTTCCCTCATGGGCCAGCGCAGCAGTTCGTGAGCTGATGGTTCAAGCTGGATGAAAGCGGCAGCTTCGTCAAGCTGGCGCTGGGCTTCGCTGAACTGGTTCCGTGATGCCTCAGCAGCAGGTGAGGAAGGTGCGCTCTGGAGGTGATCGGGAGCTACTGTTCTGGTATTCATTGACGAAAACGATGAATGAGCAGTTTTTATGAAAAAGTTAGTAAATAGCGGCGAGAACGGCTATGTGGCAGGGTAATCCGATAACATACATGATATGCCGCGGGAAACAGGTCCGGAAGGGATGCCGGATTTGTTTGCAGGATAGGGGACCCTGCCGGATGCGCGAAATTTCTACCCGTTCTTTTCTTCGTAGAAAATAATCGAGCTGTAACCGACAACTCCCGATTTGTCGTCATCAGGAAGATGGCCACTGTTCAGGTATGAGAGCCGTTCAGCTTTCCAGCCGAGCTCCTTTGCGATCATCAGCAGGATTTTCACTGCATCCGGGCTGCAGAAAATGTTGATCGACGCGCTTTCGGTTTTTTCCCGCAATGTTTTCTGGCAGGCGTCGAGCTTGTCGATATCGAGGCTGACGATGGCATCGATCGTTTCGGTATCGATCTGCATTGCCTGGTGATAGGTCGGATAGTGGGAAAGGTCGCTGCTGACGACAACCAGGCTGTCAGGCTGCAGCAGGGTGCATAACAGGTCGGAGAACTGGCCGATATTGGCGTTTGCGCCAAGCAGGATGGGAACGATTGAAAAAGGGTTGTCGATCGATGTCTGCAGGAACGGAAGCTGCAGTTCAAGCACATGTTCAACGTCATGCGCGATATCGAGCATCCGGATGTTTT
Source organism: Chlorobiaceae bacterium (assembly GCA_013334565.1). Classification (GTDB taxonomy): domain Bacteria; phylum Bacteroidota; class Chlorobiia; order Chlorobiales; family Chlorobiaceae; genus Chlorobium. The sequence goes on along the minus strand of JAAXXI010000002.1, from coordinate 23,544 downwards.
TTTCTTCCGAGGAACAGAGCTGCTTTATCAGCTTGATGTTGACCGGAACGCTGCCCAGAGGTGTAAGCCATTCATGACGGCTGTCCGTGGCAATGCCGTCAAAGAAAAACGCGTGGGTGTTTCCAAGCAGGAAAATGGTGTGGAAGCTTTTGCCTTTGAGTGCCCTGTAAGCTTCGGCAGCGACTTTTCCGCTCATGTCGTACGAGGCATGCGGAGCGAGGACCGCCCTGATCTGCTTGCCGTTGTGGGGGTGTTCTTTTCCGTCTGACGCAAGAAGCTGAGAAAGAAGCTCTTCGAGGGCTTCTGTTTCAGAGGGGTAATGTGTCTCTGCTACAGCCGGATACCGGATATTGGGATTCATAGCCGCATGTTTGGTGATCCCGAAGCAAAACATTAAAAGAGCTACACCGATATGCTTTCATCAGCCCGGAGTAACTACTCTTTCACGGGAAAATGGAAGATGTCGGTTGTATTGAAAATGCATATTGCTGCCCAAAGCTAAAGCTCTGGCAGCGAAGCTCTGCACTTATAACAGTATAATATAGGAGTTACAGTTGGAATATTTACAATAAATTACAATGTGATGAAGAAAATTCTGCGAAGAAACCGCAAATAATCCTCTTCTCTATTCAATTCTCAAAGCTGCCCTTGTAAACAATTTTTGCAGGACCGCAGAGAAAAACCTCCTGCATATCCTCGCTGAAGCTTACCTCGAGAAGCTCGCCACTTCTCACCCTTACCCGAATGGCCGTTCCATTCACCCTTCCCAGCCGCCGGCTCATCAGTGCGGAAGCCACGGCTCCGGTGCCGCAGGCGAGGGTTTCATCTTCCACGCCGCGTTCGAAGGTCCGCACCGAAATCGAGTCAGGGGAAGTGACCTCGATGAAATTAACATTGGTGCCGCCCGGGAAGAAATCTGTCCTGTGCCGGATCGCCCTGCCTTTTCCGGTGACATCGGCATGCTCCAGATCATCCGTGTAGATGACCGCATGAGGAGAACCGGTATCGACCGAATGACAGGAAAATCCTTCGATATCCATGCCGCTCCTGAAATCCCTGGGCGAAAGCATGCGCAGTTTCACGGTTTCAGGAGCGGTTACCCATGCGTCATAACGGTTGCCGTTCGCTTCAAAGACATAATGATTGCCATCGGATGCCGGAATGCCGACAGACATGGAGAAATAGACGGCGCACCTGCCGCCGTTTCCGCACATCGATCCTGGCAGGCCGTCCGAGTTGTGGTAGTTCATGCTGAACGCGTATGTTTCGGACGGTTCTATGAGGATCAGGCCATCCGCCCCGATACCGGTACGTCTGGTGCAGAGCTCCCTTATCCGCTCGGTTCCGAGACGTATCGACCTGTCCATGTTGTCGATGATAATGAAGTCATTGCCTGCTCCCGACAGTTTGCTGAACGTTATTTCCATAGTGGTTATACGGGTACCGGTTAAAAATTTCCAGACATATTTCCCTGCCCTCGGCCGATTCCGTCATGGGACAGTGAGGCGCTTTCATACTGTATAATAAAAGAATAGCGTCATTCCCCGACTCCAAATTAATTTACTATTAAATAATTTTTCTTATTTTACTTGGTGAAATCAAGGGCGGTTGATTTGGTGAATTGCTTAAATACGTCTTATTTTTCGGTGTCTTCTGCATAGATTTGATGCTTTCGGTTCTTACTCACATTCTGGTTCCTCTGGCGGAACAGACAAAAAGGTAAAACAGGGTTAAGATCCTCCCCAGGCTCCCGGTTTGATCCTTTGGTACGGCAGAGTGGTTTTTTCGGTTTTTTTACCTGAAATATGTCCAAACAAAGGAGAGAATACAATGGCTGAACAAGTGAATCCGGCAGGAGTCAAGCCAAAGGGCTCTGTTCCACCGCCCAAGGGGGGCGCTCCTTCGCCAAAGGGAGGCGCACCATCCGTGATCAAGGAGCAGGATGCCGCCAAAATGAGAAGATTTCTGTTCCAGAGGACAGAAACCCGCTCAACCAAGTGGTATCAGATTTTCGATACCGAAAAACTTGATGACGAGCAGGTTGTCGGTGGCCACCTCGCGCTTCTGGGCGTGCTTGGCTTCCTCATGGCAATCTACTACATCTCCGGTATTCAGGTCTTTCCGTGGGGTGCCCCTGGTTTCCACGACAACTGGTTCTACCTGACCATCAAGCCCCGCATGGTCTCCCTCGGTATCGATACGTACAGCACAAAGACAGAAGATCTTGAATTTGCCGCATCGAAACTGATCGGATGGGCGATCCTTCATCTGGTCTCGGGTTCCATCCTGCTTTTCGGCGGATGGCGCCACTGGACGCACAACCTCACCAACCCGTTCACCGGCCGTGCAGGTAACTTCCGCGATTTCAGGTTCCTCGGCAAGTTCGGCGACGTCGTATTCAGCGGCACCAGCGCCAAAACCTACAAGGATGCGCTCGGACCCCATACCGTTTACATGTCGCTTCTTTTCCTCGGCTGGGGCCTCGTGATGTGGCTTGTCCTCGGGTTCCCTCCGATCCCTGATTTCCAGACGATCTACTCCGAAACGTTCATGTCGTTCGTTTTCTGTGTCGTCTTTTTCGCTCTCGGTGTCTACTGGTGGAACAATCCGCCCAACGCGGCCATCCATCTCAACGATGACATGAAGGCTGCTTTTTCCGTTCACCTGACTGCAATCGGCTATATTAATATTGCGCTCGGCGTGATCGCCTTCGTGGCCTTCCAGCAGCCATCCTTCGCTCCTTACTACAAAAAACTCGATGATCTCGTTTTCTACCTCTACGGCGAACCGTTCAACCGCGTCAGCTACAACTTCGTTGAAGAAGGCGGCAAGATTATCTCCGGAGCCAAGGAATTCGCAGACTTCCCTGCTTTCGCAATTCTTCCGAAGAGCGGCTCAGCTTTCGGTATGTCAAGGGTCGTGACCAACCTCATCACCTTCAACCATATCATCTGCGGCGTGCTCTATGTTTTTGCCGGTGTGTACCATGGTGGACAGTACCTCCTCAAGATCCAGCTCAACGGCCTCTACAGCCAGATCAAATCCATCTGGATCGCCAAAGGACGTGACCAGGAAGTCCAGGTCAAGATCCTCGGTACCGTCATGGCTCTCTGCTTTGCAACAATGCTTTCGGTTTATGCGGTCATCGTCTGGAATACCATCTGCGAGCTGAACATTTTCGGCACGAACATCATGATGTCGTTCTACTGGCTGAAACCGCTTCCGGTTTTCCAGTGGATGTTTGCCGATCCGAGCATCAACGACTGGGTCATGGCGCACGTCATCACCGCCGGCTCGCTGTTCTCTCTGATCGCTCTTGTCCGTATCGCGTTCTTCGCCCACACTTCACCGCTGTGGGATGACCTCGGCCTCAAGAAGAACTCGTATTCGTTCCCGTGCCTCGGCCCGGTTTACGGCGGTACCTGCGGCGTATCCATCCAGGACCAGCTCTGGTTCGCTATGCTCTGGGGTGTCAAAGGTCTTTCAGCTGTCTGCTGGTATATCGACGGTGCATGGATCGCTTCCATGATGTACGGTGTTCCTGCCGCCGATGCGAAAGCATGGGATTCGGTAGCTCATCTGCACCATCACTACACGTCCGGCATCTTCTATTACTTCTGGACGGAAACCGTGACGATCTTCTCGAGTTCTCACCTCTCGACGATTCTGATGATCGGCCATCTCGTATGGTTCATCAGCTTCGCGGTATGGTTTGAAGATCGCGGTTCGCGTCTTGAAGGTGCCGATATCCAGACCAGGACCATCCGCTGGCTCGGCAAGAAGTTCCTCGGCCGCGACGTTTCGTTCAGGTTCCCGGTCCTTACGATTTCGGACTCCAAGCTTGCCGGTACCTTCCTCTATTTCGGCGGTACCTTCATGCTGGTCTTCCTCTTCATTGCCAACGGTTTCTATCAGACCGACCAGCCGCTGCCTCCGACGGTAAGCGATGCATCGATCACCGGTCAGGCATTACTGACGCAGGTTGTCGATTACCTGATGAAGCTGATTGCTTAACTTCTGTCACAGCCGGGAGCGGGACACCGCTTCCGGTTGTGTTTATCGACATTAACAGTTTATCATGTAATTAAAGAGGAGGGTTTTTATGGCCGATCCTGTACAACAGCCAGATAAAGAGACAGCACCGCCGAAAGCCGAACCGAAGGTTGCGCCCAAGGGTGCGCCAAAAGGCGAAGCTCCGGCACCGAAGCAGGCACAGGCGAAACCCAAGGAAGCGCCCAGAGAGACTGGAGGAAAAGCTCGTCTCGATCCCTTGAACGTCAACCTCGGCAGGACCGGATTGCCACAGGAATCAGCTCTCCCGGTTAAAAAAGCCGCTCCAAAGGCAGCGCCGAAACCTGCACCGAAACCCGCAGCGAAACCTGCCCCCAAAGGGGCACCGGAAGCTGGCGGAGAGCCCGCAGCAAAGCCTGCCGCTCCTGCTGCGAAAGCTGCACCTGCTCCGGCAGCAGCACCAAAAAAAGCTGCACCGAGGGAAAAAAAGCATTACTTTATTTTTGAGAACCTTTGCGTAGGCTGCGGGCTCTGCCTTGACAAATGTCCTCCCAAAGTCAACGCGATCGGATACAAGTTCTACGGTGATGTCCAGGAAGGAGGGTTCCGCTGCTATATCGACCAGGACGCCTGTATTTCCTGTTCGGCATGTTTCTCCGGTGACGAATGTCCGTCAGGAGCGCTTGTCGAAGTTCTGCCCGACGGTCAGGTGCTCGATTTCTCCTTTACGCCGCCTGAAAGGCTTGATTTCGATCTGAGGTTCCTGCACAGGTTCCATCGTGAAGTGAGGTAACAGTTTTTATCCTGTTTTATTAAACTGGTTTTCAGAAGGCTGTCACAGTGACAAAACTGTGACAGCTTTTTTTTTCGGCAGGAACAGCCTTCCGTTGATTATCCTCATATTGCGATTATTCAGAGCGCAGGCCTCAAGCCATTCAACTTCCTCCAATATCACGAAGGCACTTGTTTGTTAGTAAAAAAAAGAAGGACCGAGTTCCGATCCTGTCAGGAGCGCAGTTCAAAGCATGGTCACGGGAAATCGGGATGAAGATTTCGTTCAGGACAATTCGGTGCCGATGAAGGACGAGTGAGTCGGAAAGAAAGGCATGATTAAAAAAGAACGTCCATGGATATTGAATTCAGAATAGCGGATATGTGTTTCTTGCTCCGGTAAAAAGTGAAAAAAAGTTTCACTGAGCGCAAGGCTCTTTTTTTTATAGTCATTATCCCGCATATTTCCGGAAAAGAACGTGCTTATGTCATTCAACAACGACGGTGATCGTGCATACCCAGCGAATGCGCTCGTTATCATACCGACCTACAACGAGTCGGAAAATATCGGGAGGCTGATAGGTGATCTCCATACTCTCTATGCAGGTGAGCTGGATATTCTTGTCATCGACGACAATTCACCTGACGGTACCGCGGCTATTGTCAACGGACTGAAAGAAAACATACCGTCCCTCCACCTGATTCAGAGAGAAAAAAAACTGGGGCTTGGCACTGCTTACATCACAGGGTTCAGATATGCCCTTGAAAAAGGGTACGGATATATCATCGAAATGGATGCCGATTTTTCACATGACCCAAAAGTTATCAGGCAGTTTTTTGAAACGATGGAAAAAGAGTCGCCCGGTGTCGTCATTGGTTCACGCTACATGAACAACACTGTGAATGTCGTGAACTGGCCCCTCGGCAGGCTGATCCTGTCGAAAATGGCAAGCATCTATACCAGGGTAATCACCGGTATGCCCGTCGAAGATCCGACAAGCGGCTTCAAGTGCTTCAGTGCCGAAGTGCTTGGGAAGCTCGACCTTGACAGGATCAATTCGCAGGGATATTCTTTCCAGATAGAAATGCATTTCAGGGTATGGAAAATGGGTTTCACCATCAGGGAAATTCCGATCGTTTTCGTCGACAGGTCGGTTGGAAAATCGAAAATGACCAGAAAGAATATCAGGGAAGCGGTATGGATTGTCTGGTGGCTCAAGCTAAAATCGCTTGTCGGCCTGTTGCACTGAAACCAGAAGCACTCCCTGAACAAAACGGGCCGGTCCCGATCTGATGTACCGATCTCTTTCATGGTATTGATACCCGTCAGCGTCACTACCATTGACTGAACCTGCATTGTTTTCAATAAACCACAGACCGTTGTTTCCCGTTGCCAGTCTGGGTACCGGCACATGTGCACAATGCAAAAAGGCCGCCTCCCGGCAGCCTTTTTGCGTTATCGGTCATCCATTTGGGACAACCCTGATGCCTGTTATTTTTCAGCGGGTTCCTTTTCTCTGGCACTGATGATCTGCTGTGCGACATCGGGCGGCGCTTCCTCGTAATGGCTGAATTTATAGGAATACCTTGCCCTGCTCTGCGTCAGGCGCGTAAGGGCATGATGGAACGTCGTCAGTGCTGACTGGGGAATGAGCGCCCGGATTACCTGCATCCTCACGTCCGCATCCATGCCGAGAATTTTTCCACGCTTGCTGGAAATATCACCGACGATTTCACCGGTGTACTGGTCAGGAGCATAAACCTGCAGAGCATAGATCGGTTCGAGAAGGAAGGGCTTCGCCTTGTCGAAAGCGCTTTTGAACCCCATGCTTGCCGCGATTTTGAATGCGAATTCGGAGCTGTCTACCGGATGATGTGATCCGTCATAGGCAACAGCCTTGAGGTCCACAACGGGATATCCCGCAAGGATGCCGCTTGAAATTGATTCGCGGAGTCCCTTTTCGACGGCGGGCAGGTAACGGGTAGGTACGACGCCGCCGACAACCTCGCTCGCGAATTCGAAGCCGGTATCCCTTGGCAGGGGTTCGAGTCGAATCCAGACATCGCCATACTGGCCGCGTCCTCCCGACTGCTTTTTGTATTTCCCCTGGGCCGAGGATGGGATGCGGATCGTTTCGCGGTAGGGTATCTTGATCGGGGAGATATCAACCTTCACGTTGAATTTCGCCTGGAGCCTGCTGATGATGGTATCGAGATGCGTTTCTCCGAGCGTTTTCAGGATGGTCTGGTTGAACTCGACATCGTGTTCGACCGTGAAACTCGGATCTTCTTCGTGGAGGTGGTGGAGGCCGACCGAAATCTTTTCCTCGTCACCCTGGGCGACAGGCACGATTGCCGTGGCAAGCATGGGATCGGGGAAAATAATGGGGCTGATCCTGCAGCTGGTGCCTTTGTCGGCGAGGGTGTCGTTCGTGTGGGCGTCCTTCAGTTTCACCACCATGCCGATGTCACCGGCGAGGAGGCTGTCGACCGGAAGTTTTTTCTGCCCGAGCATCGTGTAGACCTGGCCGGGTTTTTCAATCTGTCCTGTCTGTACATCGATCAGTTCATGGCCTGATTCGAGGTGACCCGAGTAGACGCGCAGATAGGAAACTTCGCCGACCCTCGGTTCGGACATGGTCTTGAAGATGAAGGCGATGGTCGGGCCCTGCGGATCAGGCTGCAGGAGTTTTTCGGTTTCGTCGAGGGTGCAGATCCCGTGTTCGGGGCCGCGTTCGATCGGTGACGGACAGATGTTGGTGATGACGTTCAGGAGGCGTTCCGTGCCGATGAGGTGAAGCGGAGAGGTGCAGAAGACCGGGAAGAAGGTGCGGGTGACAAGGGCTGATTTGATGCCGTTGCGAAGTTCGTCCTCGGAGAGGTTGCCTTCCTCGAAAAACTTGTTCATCAGGTTCTCGTCGGTTTCTGCGACCGCTTCGACAAGCTGCTGGTGGAGTTCTTCGGCTTTTTTCAGATAGAGGTCGGGAATGTCGGAAACCGTCATGCTGCCGGGTTTGTCCGGAGTGAACTCGAGCTGTTTCATGAGCAGGATGTCGATCAGGACATGGTGTCCGAGACCTTCCTCTGCAGGGAACTGGATCGGGGTGACCAGATGGCCGAAATGGTCCCTGAGCTGCTGTATGGTCTCGGTGAAGCTCGCCCTGTCGGCATCGAGCTTGGTAAGGACGAACATCGTGGGTTTGTAGTACTCTCTGGTGTACTCCCAGATGGTGTCGGTCCCCACCTCGACCCCGGTCGATGCGTTGACGGTGATCAGGACGGTATCGGCAACCCGCATCGCCGATTTCACGTCGCCATGGAAATCGAGGAGTCCCGGTGTATCTATGATATTCAGTTTTATGTCGTTCCAGAAGCCGTGGATCAGGCTGGTGTTCAGGCTGTGCTTTTTCTGGATTTCATCGGCAGAGTAGTCCGAGATGGTGGTTCCTTCATCGATGCTCCCGAGCCTGTTTATGACGCCCATGGTATAGGCGAGCGACTCCGAAAGCATGGTCTTGCCGCATCCTGCATGACCAGTAATGACGATATTGCGCAGTTTGTCCGGTTGAACGGCTTGCATGGCTGGACTCCTTGATTGGATTTAATGGTGATCTTGCGGGCCATTGCTGTGTGAAGATCATGGTGTAGTGGTTCACTGGCGGAAAATGGAACAAAAAACAATAAACAAAAAAAAGTCTGATTTGCTGATGCATCAGCGATGAAATGGTAGGTAAAAAAGAATATATTTTATATCTGTTTCGGCGATGACATGCCTTCAGTGTTTACCTGCATTCACAAAAACATAACATTTTTTCCTATGCCGATAATCAAAAAGATACTTGCACGCCAGATCCTTGATTCGAGAGGCAACCCGACAGTGGAAGTCGATGTCTATACTGAAAGTTCGTTCGGCAGGGCCGCTGTTCCCAGCGGTGCATCGACCGGCGTTCACGAAGCTGTCGAGCTCAGGGACGGCGATGCCGGGGTTTATCTCGGCAAGGGTGTGCTCAAGGCGGTCAACAATGTCAATGCAGAGATCAACGAGGCTCTGGAAGGGATGCTGGTGACCGAGCAGGAAGAGATCGACCAGAAGCTTCTGGCGCTTGACGGGACCCCGAACAAATCGAGGCTTGGCGCAAACGCGCTTCTCGGTGTTTCGCTCGCCTGTGCGAAAGCCGGAGCCGAGTACAGCGGCCTTCCCCTCTACCGCTACATCGGCGGCACCATGGCAAATACCCTGCCCGTGCCGATGATGAACGTTCTCAACGGCGGCGCCCATGCGGACAACACCGTCGATTTTCAGGAATTCATGATCATGCCTGCGGGCTTCTCCTCCTATTCCGACGCACTGCGCTGCGGTGCCGAGATTTTCCATGCACTGAAGTCGCTGCTCAAGAGCAAGGGCCTGAGCACGGCTGTCGGCGACGAAGGTGGTTTCGCACCGAACCTGCGTTCCAACGAAGAGGCGATCGAGCTGGTCATCGAATCAATCGGAAAAGCAGGTTACAAGGCCGGTTCCCCGACGGACAAGGGCGGGCTCGGCGACGCGCAGGTCATGATCGCGCTTGACCCGGCAAGCTCCGAGTTCTACGATACCGCGAAGAAAATGTATGTGTTCAAGAAATCTTCCAAACAGGAGCTCACCTCCCTGCAGATGGCTGAATACTGGGAAAAATGGGCCAGCGCCTATCCCATCATTTCCATCGAGGACGGTATGGCCGAGGACGACTGGGAAGGCTGGAAACTGCTTACCGAAAAGATCGGCTCTCGAGTGCAGCTTGTCGGCGACGACCTCTTTGTCACCAACAGCCGCAGGCTTGGAGAAGGCATCGCAAAACAGACCGCCAATTCGATCCTCATCAAGGTCAACCAGATCGGTACCCTGACCGAAACGCTGCAGGCGATCGATCTTGCCAAATGCAACGGCTATACTTCGGTCATCAGCCACAGAAGCGGCGAAACCGAAGACAGCACCATCGCGCAGATTGCCGTCGCGACCAATGCAGGCCAGATCAAAACCGGCAGCATGTCGCGTTCGGACCGTATGGCCAAGTACAACGAACTGCTCCGTATCGAGGAAGAGCTTGGTGATCAGGCCCGCTATCCAGGACGGAAGGCATTCCGCGTTTAAGTTTTTTTTGCAATTTGAAGCGGAGGGACCCTGCCTGCAGGGTTCCTTCTCTGTTTTTCCCTGAGTACCGCAGTACAGTCCGATCTTTCCTCGCTCCAGGTATGACCGTATGGATGGTGTGAAAAAAATGTTCAACAGGCTATGGGACTATGTCCGCGCCAACCCGAAAAAAGTGTTTGTCCGGGTGGCATTTGCCCTGTTCGTCATCTGGTTCCTGTTCGACGACCTCGGGATTGTCAAGAGGATCCGCATGGAAGCAGAGCACCGCATCCTGCTCGACCGCCTGCAGACCGCCCGGAAGAAGGTGGTTGAAAACGAAATTCGGATTCAGCACGCAAAGGATCCCGACAGCATCGAAAAAGCTGCAAGGGAGAAATACAATTTCCGCCGGGAAGGGGAAACCCTGTTCATCATCAGGGATAAATAGACTTTCATCATCAGTATCACCGATTCAATGTACCAGTACCGTCGCCGCCTGACCAGGGAAGTTGCCTTCGGCAAGATCTCTCTGGGCGGGTACCAGCCAATCAGGGTGGAGTCCATGACCAACACCCACACCATGGATACCGAAGCAACCGTTCAGCAGTGCAGAAGGCTCTACGAAGCAGGGTGCGAGATTATCCGCCTGACCGTCCCGACCGAAAAAGATGCCGAAAACCTCGGGATCATCCGGGAGAGGCTGCGCCGTGACGGGATCGATACCCCGCTTGTAGCCGATATCCACTTTTCCGCAAAGGCGGCGATGAAAGCAGTCGAGTTCGTTGAAAACATCCGCGTCAATCCGGGGAACTACGCCACGAAGCAGAAGTTTTCCTCCGACAGCTATACGGACGCGGAATACCTGCAGGAACTGGAGCATGTCCGCGAGGAATTCGCGCCGCTTGTCGAGAAAGCCCGCCGCTTCGGTGCATCCATGAGGATCGGTACGAACCACGGTTCGCTTTCGGACAGGGTGGTGAGCCGTTACGGGAACTCCCCGGAAGGAATGGTTGAAGCTGCGCTCGAGTTTGCGAGGATCTGCGAAGACATGGATTACTTCGATCTCCTGTTTTCGATGAAGTCCTCTAATGTCCGTGTCATGATTCAGGCATACAGGCTGCTGGTCGAAAAAGCCGACAGGGAGCTTCTCCATGCATATCCGCTCCATCTCGGCGTCACGGAAGCGGGCGACGGCGATGAAGGGCGCATCAAGTCCGCCATGGGCATCGGCGCTCTCCTTGAGGACGGGCTTGGCGACACCATCAGGGTATCCCTTACCGAAGACCCGGTCAACGAAGTGCCTGTGGGGTTTGCCATAGTCAGAAAGTATAACGATTACCATTCGGTCAAAGGCGAACGGGGCAGTCAGCCCCTGAAGCAGGTGATCGAAAGCAGGAACAGTGCTTCGGGGCAGGAAGGGTTTTCAGCGGCCCCTTTCAATCCGTTTTCCTACAGCAGGAGACTCTCCATTCCGGCCTCAGTTACGGATTTCGAGGTGGGCGGGGATCATACGCCGAGGGTTGAAACCGAAGTGCATGCCCAGCTTGAACAGATCGATGCGGCCCTTGCGGAGATTTCAGCCCGGCTTGCCCCCGCAAAGCCCCGGGATGCCATCCGTTCGGAAGTTGCCGGCGTTCGCGTGAACACGGAAAACGATCTTGCGATGCTGGAAAAACTGCTTGCAAGGCTCGGGGATGCCGCCGCACATGTCGCCGTTTCCACATCGGACCCTTCAGTATTCCTGAAACTGCTCGGCATGGTTTCGAAGGCAAGGTTCGATATCATCGAAGGCGAAATGCTCGACACGGAGCTGCTTGATGCCATTCTCGTGCCCCGTCGCGCAGCCGTCGAGCTCTCTTTCATCCATGAGAAGACCGGTATTGCGGTCCCAGCGGAAGTCCTTGCGAACATTGCCGGAAAACTCCATAGCCAGGGCGCAACAAGGGTCCTGTTTTCCGTCGTTTCCCCGACGACGCTGTTCGCCACAAGGAAGCTTCTGCAGGCTTTCAGGGAGAAGGGGATCGTCTATCCCGTGGTCGTGCGGTTCAGGGGTAATTCTGCGGACAGGCTCGAAACAATCATCGACAGCTCAATCCAGGCCGGCACGCTGTTCTGCGATGGCCTTGGAGACATGCTTGCTCTCGAAACGCCTCTGTCGGCCGATGACGAAATCAGCCTTGCCTTCAATATCCTCCAGGGTGCCAGGGTCAGGATGTCAAGGACGGAATTCATCTCCTGCCCGGGATGCGGCCGGACCTATTTCGACCTCGAACACGCCACGGCGGCCATCAAGCGGAGGACCGGCCACCTGAAAGGCCTGAAGATCGGCATCATGGGGTGCATCGTCAACGGTCCCGGCGAAATGGCCGACGCGGATTTCGGCTACGTCGGTGCGGGAAAGAACCGTATCAGCCTCTATGTCGGCCGCGAGTGTGTCGAAGAGAATATTGCCGAGGACCTGGCGGTCGACCGTCTGATCGGTCTCATCAGGGAGCACGGAAAATGGGTTGACCCCGCATAACCAGGGTTGGGGATATCATGCCGCATACCTTGATAACCGGGGCATCCATGGGTATTGGCGAGGCCTTTGCCCGCGAACTTGCTTCGAGGGGGAATGACCTCGTTATGGTCGCCCGTTCTGAAGAAAAGCTGCGGGAACTCGCATCCGAACTCCATGCGAAGCACGGCGTCGATGTCCGCTCCTGCAGGGCGGACCTGAACGACACCGCCGCTCCGGCGCAGATTTACGGGTACTGCGCGGAAAATGGCATCGATATCGGCCTTCTCGTCAATTGCGCAGGATTGTCGAGGGCGGGGGAGTTCCGCGAGCTGCAGGCGGAAAAGCTCGACGAGATCATGACGGTCAACATGATGGCCGCAGCGCGACTCAGCCGGCTCTTCCTGCCGGACATGGTTACGGCGCGCAAGGGCGGGATTATCAACGTCGCCTCCCTCGGGGGGCTGCAGGGAGTTCCGGGGCTCGCCCTCTACTCTGCGACAAAGTCGTTTCTCATCACCTTGAGCGAGGCGCTCCACGCGGAGGCGTCGAAAAGCGGGGTGCGGGTCTTGGCGGTCTGCCCCGGTTTTATCGATACCGGTTTCCTTGAGCGGACGGGGCACAACGCTTCCGGCATCAGGCTGCCGATTTACGGCGCAGAAAAAGTCGTGAAAGCCGCATTGAGGGGCCTGGAAAACAACCGGGTTCGGGTATTCCCGACGCCGCTCGACGGGATCCTCGCTTTTTCGCAAAGGCTTGCAAGCAGGAAATTTACGGTCCGGCTTTCGGGTCTGTTTGCCGGAATCGTGCGGGGCTGAGAAATAAATCCTTTTTTCTTTGATTTTTTTAAACCTCTCATTATATTACCTGCCCTGTTTTTTAAATGAGCTGCTGGTGTAGCTCAATTGGTAGAGCAGCTGACTTGTAATCAGCAGGTTGCGGGTTCGAGTCCCATCACCAGCTCATGAAAACTCGGGTAGGTAGCGAAGTGGTTAAACGCAACAGACTGTAAATCTGTCGACATATGTCTTCGGAGGTTCGAATCCTCCCCTACCCACGTCTTGCAAAGGCTGATGTAGCTCAGTCGGTAGAGCACTTCCTTGGTAAGGAAGAGGTCATCGGTTCAAGTCCGATCATCAGCTCAGGTTTTGGGTTGATACGTCAGTAGCTTAATTGGTAGAGCAGCGGTCTCCAAAACCGCAGGTTGGGGGTTCGAGTCCCTCCTGACGTGCATGGAGAGTATGATTTCACTGAAGTTTATTCCGGATTGTCATTCATGAATAAATATTTCGGCAAGGTAAGTCAGTATTATCGGGATGTCGTCAGTGAGATGCGCAAGGTTGTCTGGCCGACGAAAGATGAGACGAAGGACCTGACGGTCGTTGTTCTGACGGTTTCGGGGATTCTTGCCCTGTTCACTTTCGTCGTCGATCAGGCTATCAATTTCATGATGGGTAAGTTATTGTAAGCAACAGGTTAAGGCTGGTTCGATGAGTCCAAGAAAAAAGGCTGAGGAGGCTCCAGGTATACCGGTACCGCGCTGGTATGCGCTGAGGATATATTCAGGCCACGAGCGCAAGGTCAAGGAAGGGATCGAGGCGGAAGTGCTCCGCTGCAACCTTTCCGAAAAGATCCTGCAGGTCTATGTCCCGTACGAACGTTTCGTCGAGGTGAAGAACGGAAAGAAAAGAAGCCTCACGAAGAACGCCTTCCCCGGTTACGTGCTTATCGAAGCGGTGCTCGACAAGCAGACGAGGAACCTTATTCTCGATATTCCTTCGGTGATGGGTTTCCTTGGTGTCGATGATGTTCCCACCCCGCTCCGCCCTGAAGAAGTGGAGAAGATTCTTGTACCTGAAAATGTCCTCGAGCATCGTTCCGTCGTCGAGGCACCGTTCAAGGTCGGTGATTCTGTCAAGGTTATCGATGGTCCTTTCAGTTCGCTGACCGGCGTCGTTCACGAGGTTTGCACCGAGAGGATGAAGGTCAAGGTAATGATCAGTTTCTTTGGTCGCAGTACACCTACAGAGCTTGATTTTTCACAGGTTAAGTCAGTTTCCCAATAATAGTGCTTAAGTTATTTAAGCTTCTGAATAGTTACAGTATATGGCAAAAAAGGTAATCGGTTTCATCAAGCTGCAGATCCCTGCCGGCGCAGCCAACCCGGCTCCGCCTGTCGGTCCGGCCCTCGGTCAGAAAGGCGTCAACATCATGGAGTTCTGCAAGCAGTTCAATGCCAAGACCCAGTCAGAGGCCGGAATGATCATTCCTGTGGTGATCACGGTTTATTCCGACAAGTCGTTCACCTTCATCACCAAGACCCCTCCGGCTGCGGTACTTCTGCTCAAGGAAGCCCAGCTGAAGAAAGGTTCAGGCGAGCCGAACCGCAACAAGGTCGGTACCGTCACCCGTGAGCAGGTCCGCAAGATCGCCGAGCTGAAGAAGCCCGACCTCAACGCTGTCGACCTCAAGGGTGCCGAAGAGATGATCATGGGTACCGCCAGAAGCATGGGTATTATCGTTCAGGGCTGATCCGCCGCCGGCGGGGATGTCTCTGTGGGAGGCCGCGAGGCCGCTATGTCAACCACAACACAACAAAAACAGTAATGGCTGGAAAAAAATACAGGAATGCATTGACGAAGATCGACAGGCTCCAGGAGTACGATCTTTCCGATGCGGTCGAGAAAGTCCGTGAGATCACGGATGTGAAGTTCGATGCGACCGTCGATGTCGCCGTGAAACTCGGGGTCGATCCCCGCCACGCGGACCAGGTTGTCCGTGGCACGGTGATGCTTCCGCACGGTACCGGCAAGACGGTTTCCGTCCTTGTCGTCTGCAAGGAGGCCAAGGTCGAGGAAGCGAAAGAAGCCGGGGCCGACATGGTCGGTTTCGAAGAGTATATCGAGAAGATCCAGGAAGGCTGGACCGGTGTCGATGTCATCATCGCCACTCCGGACGTCATGGGCCAGCTCGGCAAGGTTGCCAAGATCCTCGGACCACGCGGCCTCATGCCGAACCCGAAGTCGGGCACTGTCACGATGGACGTCGCAAAGGCCGTCAAGGATGTCAAAGCAGGTAAAATAGAGTTCAGGGTTGACAAGGCAGGCAATATCCATGCCCCTGTCGGCAAAATGTCTTTTGAAACGGACAAGCTTGTTGCAAACATCACGAGCTTCCTCAAGGAGGTTGTCCGTCTGAAGCCGTCCGCGGCGAAAGGCCAGTATGTTCAGGGTATCGCGCTTTCAAGCACCATGTCGCCGAGCGTGAGGGTAAAAATGGAAAAATTTGTCGCCTAAAGGGGGGTGTTCATATGATGAAGCGAGATACAAAAGAGCAGATCGTCCAGGAAGTCGCTGAAAAGATCAGCAGGTCCCAGGGCATATACCTGACCGAGTACCAGGGGTTGAACGTCCAGAAGATGGCCGAACTCCGCAACGAATTCCGCAAGGCGGGCATCGAATACCGTGTCGTGAAAAACACGCTTGTCAAGAAAGCCCTGAAGGACATCGCCGGTGCCGACAAACTTTCGGCAGGGCTGAAAAGCACCACCGGTGTGGCTTTCAGTTACGACGACCCTATCGCTCCGGCAAAGGTCATCAGGAAGTTCAGCAAGACCAACGAAGCGCTCAAGTTCAAGATGGCGTCCATCGACGGCGTCGTTTATGGAGCCGATACGCTTCCGGCGCTTTCCGAAATGCTTTCGAAAACGGAAAACATCGGTCGTGTCGCCGGTCTTGTCAACAACATGGTCGCTTCCGTGCCGATGGTGGTCAACGCCGTGATGAGGAACCTCGTCAGCGTGCTCGACCAGGTCGCCAAGCAGAAGAAGTGACCTTCAGGAAAAATTACGCACTCAAGAAATTATTTTAATTGACCATAAAACAAGAGAGGGGAATAATGTCTATCGAAACACTTGTAGAGGAAATTGGTAAGTTGACCCTTACGGAAGCTTCCGAACTCGTCAAAGCGCTCGAAGAGAAATTTGGCGTTACCGCAGCTCCTGCCGTCGTCGCAGGCGTCGCAGCAGCTCCTGCAGCAGGCGATGCTCCGGTCCAGGAAGAGCAGACCGAGTTCAACGTCGTTCTCGCTTCCGCCGGCGAAAGCAAGATCAACGTTATCAAGGCTGTTCGCGCAATCACCGGGCTTGGCCTGAAAGAAGCGAAAGACCTCGTTGACGGTGCTCCGAAAAACGTGAAAGAAGGCGTTTCCAAAGAAGAAGCCGAAAAGATTGCAAAAGAGCTGAAGGACGCAGGTGCAACAGTAGAGTTGAAGTGATCTTTGAAAAGAGTCATTACCAGAGCAAGCTCCGCCTTTTCCAGAGGCGGAGCTTTGTCCGTTTGTATAAGTACTGTTAAATGAGAGTTCCTGTGACTGCAGGACAAGGTATCCGGTGACGATTCAATTTGCTGTTCAAAGCTTTTCCGAACCACCCCGGGACCCTTTCCCTGTAAGTAATTCATGCCAATTGATAAAAGCGAGGTGCATGTGAAAGTGGCTGACGCAACAACACCGTGTATTGACTTTTCCAAAATCCAGAGTGTTATCGACCCCCCCGATTTATTAAAGGTTCAGTTAGATTCATTCCATAATTTCCTTCAGGACAGCGTTCCCCTTGCCAAGAGAAAGGACCAGGGGCTCGAACGTGTTCTGCGCAGTGCGTTCCCCATTACCGACACCAGGGGGCTCTATCTGCTCGAATATATTTCCTACAGCTTTGACAAGCCGAAATACACCGTCGAGGATTGCATCGAGCGGGGCCTCACCTACGATGTGTCGCTGAAAGTGAAGCTCAAGCTCTCCTACAAGGACGAAGCCGATGAACCCGACTGGAAGGAAACCATCCAGCAGGAGGTCTACCTCGGCAGGATCCCGTACATGACCGAGCGCGGCACCTTTATCGTCAACGGTGCCGAACGTGTCGTGGTCGCACAGCTCCACCGTTCTCCGGGCGTGGTGTTCAGCGAAGCCATCCATCCGAACGGAAAAAAGATGTATTCGGCCAAGATCGTGCCGACGAGGGGTTCCTGGATCGAGTTCCAGACCGACATCAACAACCAGATATTCGTTTATATAGACCAGAAGAAGAACTTCCTGGTCACCGCCCTCCTTCGTGCGATCGGGTTCGCCCGCGACGAGGATATTCTCGGCCTTTTCGACCTCGTCGAGGATGTACAACTCAAATCGGGCAAGAAAGAGCAGATCGTCGGCCAGTATCTTGCATCGGACATCGTCGATATGCAGACCGGCGAAGTCGTCAGTGCAAGGACGGCGATCACCGAAGATATTCTCGAGCAGATCATCGCTTCGGGCAACAAGACCGTCAAGGTCATGAAGTCCTATACCGGCAACGAGAAGGGGCCTGACAAGTCAATTGTCATCAACACCATCCTGAACGACAGTTCGGCAACGGAAGAAGAAGCGCTCGAAATCGTCTACGAAGAGCTGCGCTCGAACGAGGCGCCGGATATCGATGCAGCGAGGAGCTTCCTCGAGAGGACCTTCTTCAACCAGAAAAAATACGACCTCGGCGACGTCGGGCGTTACCGGATTGAAAAGAAGCTCAGCAGGGAGTTCGAAGAGCTCAACGCCGACCTGGCACTGAAGCCGGAGCTGAAGCAGCTTTCGGATTCGATCCACGACAAGATCCTGCAGACCATCCAGTCCTTCTCCGAGGAACCGGTCGGCAGCGATATCCTCGTGCTGACGCATTACGATATCATCGCCGTCATCAACTACCTCATCAAGCTCGTCAACGGGCTTGCCGATGTGGATGACGTCGATCACCTCGCGAACCGCCGCGTCCGTTCGGTCGGCGAACAGCTTGCGGCGCAGTTTGTCATCGGCCTTGCGAGGCTGGGCAAGAACGTCCGCGAAAAGCTCAATTCGAGGGATTCGGACAAGATCGCCCCGGCAGATCTCATCAATGCCAGGACCGTTTCGAGCGTGGTTTCAAGCTTCTTCGCGACAAGCCAGCTCTCCCAGTTCATGGACCAGACCAATCCGCTCGCGGAGATGACCAACAAGAGGAGGGTTTCCGCCCTCGGTCCCGGCGGTCTGACGAGGGAGCGCGCAGGTTTCGAAGTTCGCGACGTCCATTACACCCATTACGGAAGGCTCTGTCCGATCGAGACCCCTGAAGGTCCGAATATCGGTCTTATTTCATCGCTTTCGGTCTATGCCGAAATCAACGACAAGGGCTTCATCCAGACCCCGTACCGCATTGTCGAGAAGGGCAAGGTGACCGGCAAGGTCCTCATGCTTTCCGCGGAGGACGAGGAAAACAAGATCACGGTCCCCGTCAGCATTCCGATGGACGAAAACAATGTGATCTCCGAAGAGGCCGTGCAGGCGAGGACCAAGGGTGACTATCCCGTCGTCCCGTCCGACCAGGTCAACTATATGGACGTATCTCCCGTCCAGATCGTCAGCGCAGCTGCCGCGCTCATCCCGTTCCTCGAGCACGACGACGGCAACCGCGCTCTCATGGGCGCGAACATGCAGCGCCAGGCTGTTCCCCTGCTGACTTCCGAAGCTCCTGTTGTCGGTACCGGCATGGAAGCCAAGGTCGCGCGCGACTCCCGTTCGGTCATTCTTGCCGAAGGAGAGGGCGTGGTGGAGGACGTTACGGCCGACCAGATCCAGGTCCGCTACGATATCGGCACTGACAGCAATGTGCCGCTTTCGCTTCTCGATCCTGACGAAGGCCTGAAAACATACAAGCTCATCAAGTTCAAACGCTCCAACCAGGACACCTGCATTTCGCAGAAGCCGCTCGTGCACATCGGCCAGAGGGTCGAGAAGGGATCCGTGCTCGCCGACAGTTCGTCGACGGAAAACGGTGAGCTCGCGCTCGGCAAGAACGTCCTTGTGGCATTCATGCCATGGCGCGGGTACAACTTCGAGGACGCCATCATCCTGAGCGAACGGCTCGTGTATGACGATGTCTTCACCTCGATCCACATTCACGAGTTCGAAGCGAACGTCCGCGACACGAAACGCGGCGAAGAGCAGTTCACACGCGACATCTACAATGTCAGTGAAGAGGCTCTCCGCAACCTCGACGAAAACGGTATCGTCCGTATCGGCGCGGAAGTCAAGGAGCGCGACATCCTGGTCGGCAAGATCACGCCGAAAGGCGAAAGCGATCCCACGCCGGAAGAAAAGCTCCTCAGGGCCATCTTCGGCGACAAATCCAGCGACGTCAAGGATGCTTCGATGCATGTGCCGGCCGGCATGAAGGGCATTGTCATCAAGACGAAGCTTTTCAGCCGCAAGAAAAAAGTCGGCCTGGACGTCAAGGAAAAAATGGAAGCCGTCGACAAACGCTACGACTCCAAGGAAGCCGATCTTCGCAAACGCTACGCCAAATGGGTGAAACAGCTGCTGAACGGCAAGGTCTCTTCAGGCGTTTTTAACGAGAAAGGTAAACAGCTCATCGTTCCTGGCACGGCTTTCGACGATACCCTGATGGCGAAATTCTCGAACATGCCGTTCCTCGAGTCCATCGATTTCTCGAAAGGCGTCGCGGAATCGGCCAAGGTGAACGAAAACGTCGTCAACCTCGTCAAGGAGTTCCGCTTCAAGCTGAAGGACATTGCCGACGAACGCGAAAACGAGAAATACAAGATCAACGTCGGTGACGAGCTTCCTCCGGGCATCGAAGAGCTTGCGAAAGTTTACATCGCCCAGAAGAGGAAGATCCAGGTCGGCGACAAGATGGCCGGCCGCCACGGCAACAAGGGCGTCGTCGGCAAAATCCTGCCGGTCGAGGACCTTCCGTTCATGGAAGACGGAACGCCGGTCGATATCGTTCTCAATCCGCTCGGTGTGCCGAGCCGTATGAACATCGGCCAGCTTTACGAGACTTCGCTTGGCTGGGCGGCAAAGAAACTCGGCGTCAAGTTCAAGACCCCGATTTTCAACGGCGCGACCTACCAGGAGGTGCAGAAAGAGCTCGAGAAAGCCGGCCTTCCGGGGCACGGCAAGGTCCGCCTGTATGACGGGCGCACCGGCGAAAAGTTCGATGACGAAGTAACCGTTGGTTATATCTACATGCTCAAACTGAGCCACCTTGTGGACGACAAGATCCACGCCCGTTCAACCGGCCCGTACTCGCTGATCACCCAGCAGCCTCTCGGCGGCAAGGCGCAGTTCGGCGGACAGAGGTTCGGTGAAATGGAGGTCTGGGCGCTCGAGGCATACGGCGCAGCAAACATCCTCAGGGAGATGCTGACGGTCAAGTCCGATGACGTTATCGGCCGCAACAAGACCTACGAGGCGATCGTCAAGGGCCAGAACCTTCCGGAGCCGGGAATACCCGAATCCTTCAACGTGCTTGTCAGGGAGTTGCAGGGCCTCGGCCTCGAGATTCGTATCGACGACAAGGTTCCTTAGTACGCTGTTGTTTTGGAATGAACATCATTAACAGGCGTTAAAAAGAGTCGTTTAAAAGGATATATGACTATGATATTTTCACAGGGTGCATCGCCGTTGAAAGGTGATTTTTCAAAGATAAAATTCAGCATCGCATCGCCGGAAAGCATCCTCGCCCACTCGAAGGGCGAGGTGCTGAAGCCGGAAACCATCAACTACCGTACATTCAAGCCCGAGCGCGACGGCCTGATGTGCGAAAAAATATTCGGTCCCACGAAGGACTGGGAATGCTATTGCGGGAAGTACAAGAGGGTGCGCTACAAGGGCATCATATGCGACCGCTGCGGCGTCGAAGTGACGACAAAGAGCGTGCGCAGGGAGCGTATGGGCCATATTTCGCTCGCCGTCCCTGTCGTGCATACCTGGTTTTTCCGTTCGGTGCCGAGCAAGATCGGTTCGCTTCTCGACCTGTCGACCAAGGAGCTCGAAAGGATCATCTACTACGAGGTTTACGTGGTCATCAACCCGGGCGAACCGGGTGAAAAGCAGGGCATCAAGAAGCTCGACCGCCTGACCGAGGAACAGTACTTCCAGATCATCACCGAGTACGAAGACAACCAGGACCTCGACGACAGCGATCCCGACAAGTTCGTCGCCAAAATGGGCGGCGAGGCGATCCACCTGCTTCTCAGGAACATCGATCTCGACACCTCCGCCGCGCAGCTTCGCAAGGTGCTCCGCGAGAGCTCGTCGGAGCAGAAGCGTACCGATGCCCTCAAGAGACTCAAGGTCGTCGAAGCGTTCCGCAAGAGCTACGAACCGCACAAGAAATCACGCAAAAAGCCTGTCGGCCTTTTCCCGGAAGACGAACTTCCCGAGCCATATGTTTACGAAGGCAACAAGCCGGAGTACATGGTGATGGAGGTGATCCCGGTCATTCCGCCGGAGCTTCGTCCCCTCGTACCGCTTGAAGGCGGCCGTTTCGCAACGTCCGACCTCAACGACCTGTACCGCAGGGTGATCATCAGGAACAACCGCCTGAAAAAACTTATCGACATCCGCGCCCCTGAGGTCATTCTGCGCAACGAAAAACGGATGCTGCAGGAAGCCGTCGACGCCCTGTTCGACAACTCACGCAAGGCGAACGCCGTCAAGACCGGTGAGTCCAACAGGCCGCTGAAATCGCTGTCCGACGCCCTCAAGGGAAAACAGGGCCGCTTCCGCCAGAACCTCCTCGGCAAGAGGGTCGACTACTCCGGACGTTCGGTTATCGTGGTCGGTCCCGAGCTGAAGCTGCACGAGTGCGGCCTGCCGAAAAGCATGGCGATCGAGCTATTCCAGCCCTTCGTCATCCGCAGGCTCGTCGACCGCGGCATCGCCAAATCGGTGAAGTCCGCCAAAAAACTGATCGACAAAAAAGATCCCGTTGTCTGGGACGTGCTCGAAAAGGTCATCGATGGCCGCCCGGTCCTCCTGAACCGTGCGCCTACCCTTCACAGGCTCGGTATCCAGGCATTCCAGCCGGTGCTGATCGAAGGCAAGGCCATCCAGATCCATCCGCTGGTCTGTACCGCTTTCAACGCCGACTTCGACGGCGACCAGATGGCTGTGCACATTCCGCTGTCGCAGGAGGCGCAGATCGAAGCGTCTCTGCTCATGCTTTCGTCGCACAACCTCATTCTGCCGCAGTCGGGCAAACCGGTCACCGTCCCTTCGCAGGACATGGTGCTCGGCATGTACTACCTGACCAAGTCACGTTCGGGCGAACCGGGCGAGGGCCAGGTTTTCTACAGCCCGGAAGAGGTGATGATCGCTTATAACGAACAGCGCCTCGGCCTCCATGCCCAGATTTTCATGCACTTTTCGGGCGAGATCGACCAGAAGTTCGATCCTCTGCGCGTGCTCGACACCGTCGTCGATCCGAAATCCGAAAAAGCCGCATGGCTCCGCTCGAGCATCGAGCAGAAAAAGATGCTGCTCACCACGGTCGGCAGGGTGATTTTCAACCAGCACGTTCCGTCCAGCATCGGCTTCATCAACAGGGTCATCGACAAAAAGGTGGCAAAGGAGCTGATCGGCCGCCTGAGCAGCGAAGTTGGAAACGTCGAAACCGCGAGGTTCCTCGACAACATCAAGGAGGTCGGTTTCCATTACGCCATGAAAGGCGGCCTTTCGGTCGCGCTTTCCGATGCGATCGTTCCGGAAACGAAAGTCAAACATATCAAGAACGCACAGCGCGACAGCACCAAGGTCCTCAAGGAGTACAACCGCGGTACGCTGACCGACAACGAGCGTTACAACCAGATCGTCGACGTGTGGCAGAAGACTTCCAACATCGTCGCCGAAGAGTCCTACCAGAAACTGAAAAAGGACCGCGAGGGCTTCAATCCCCTCTACATGATGCTTGATTCCGGCGCCCGCGGTTCGAGGGAGCAGGTGCGTCAGCTTACCGGCATGAGGGGCCTTATCGCCCGCCCGCAGAAATCCATGTCTGGCCAGCCGGGCGAGATCATCGAAAACCCGATCATCTCGAACCTCAAGGAGGGCCTCACCGTTCTCGAATACTTCATCTCGACGCACGGTGCACGTAAAGGTCTTTCGGATACCTCGCTGAAAACTGCAGACGCAGGTTACCTCACCAGGAGGCTCCATGATGTGGCGCAGGATGTCATCGTCACGATGGACGACTGCGGTACGACCCGCGGCCTCTATGTCCATCGCAACATCGAGGAGGAAACCAGCGGCCAGATCAAGTTCCGCGAAAAAATCAAGGGACGCGTCG
>JAAXXI010000091.1 GCA_013334565.1 Chlorobiaceae bacterium | reverse complement strand
AATGGAGTGCATGCAAACATATTTCATTGGGAACCCTGTCAAAGTCTGGTCCTGTCATTTGCTTAAGTTAGAGTGATATATGTATACTCTTTAAATCGCTTTAAATCGATCATTCGTTGACGCCGGATCTTGATGCAAGCTGAAAAACACCTTTTTGCCACAACCCCCATTTTCGGAAGTATCCTCAGGAAGAAGGCGGTGGAACGCCTTTTTTCGAGCGGGAGCCGTGAAGCTGCGGTTGCTTTGGCGGTAGCAGTGGAAAAGGGGCATCCGGAAGCAGATGCGATATTCCACCGTCTTCTGCTTTTGCAGCACAGCAGCCAGCCGGTCATGCACAGCGCTCTGTGGAACTACTGGAAAGCATCCCGCTTCGAAGAGCTGCTGAAGAGGATGCACGCCTCTGCAACGCTTCAGCCCGTTCTTCTGCAGGCATTTGAGGCCATGCCGGAAAACGACTGGGGCAACGGCATGCTCTTCATGCTCTGGAGCATTCTTGACCGCGACGACATTGCCGAAAAGATTGAAGCGAACGGTCGCCATGCTCCTGCTCTTGAAATGGACGCCCTTTTCGGGCTTGTGCGAGGCAATCCGGGGCGCTACCTCGATCTTGAAGATCCCGATTACTCCATTTTTGAAAAAGCATGGCTTGCCGCATCCGGCGCCCAGAGGCAGCGGATCAGCACAACAGTCCTGAAAAGTCAGGATCCCCGGCTTGTCGCGGCTTACGATCATGCCGTCAAGGAGGGGCATGACCCGCAACTGGTCATCGAAGCCCTTAAACTCTGCGGAGATCACGACGCACTGCTTGACCGGCTGCATGGCTTGCCCTTTACCGGTGCGCTCGAGGTTATTGCTTTCTGGGAAGAGAGCGACGGAAGGCCGAAAACTCCCTCAAAAAAAGCCGTTGTCGAGCACTCTGTCGCTCTCTATCGTGAACTGGCAGCACTTCTTCCGCAATCGCGTTCGTCCGCTCCGCCCGGCACCAGAGATATCTTCTCTTTCTGGACGGAACGCTATCGATCCGACGAGCTGCTGCAGCAGGATCTTTCAAGCCCGGACCCTTTCAGACGGGCCGGCGCGCTCTTTTCAGGTGCGCAGCGAGGATTGATTCCGCGCAGCAGGATGCAGGAGATTTCCCTCAACGGCACGTGGCCCGAGAAACTCGCACTTTACTACCACTTTACCGTGCCGGATGCAAACTCCCGGCAGGAGCATGTTTGCTGGCTCCGGCCGCAGGACAATATCGTGGCCGCCATACTGACGACACGCCTGCCCGGCTCGCTCGAAGAGAGCGCCCTGCTGGCCGGGAGAGTTCATACCGGTTCCGGATCGAACGATCAGTCGGCAGAGCTCCAGCGAAAACTCCTGCAGTTGCTCAGCCTCCTGCAGGGGTACTTTCTTCGCGGTCTGATCACCGTTGACAGTAACGACGACGCCATTGATAGAAATGCCGTGGAGACCGAGGAACTGACTGATGTGGAGTGGTAAACCAGGATAACCGTTTGACGTAATGGCTCTCGCTTTTGATTTCGGGACATGCAACAGCGTTGTCGCACGCTGGAACGAAGCCCTGAACGACATAGAGACTCCCGA
>JAAXXI010000037.1 GCA_013334565.1 Chlorobiaceae bacterium | reverse complement strand
GATTTACGGACATGCAGCGGCATTTTCATATTTCTGTTTTCCGGCTGCCGGTCATTCCCGCTGGAAAGAAAATCGCTCACCATTGTTCCTGTTTGATCTTGAAATCCACAAAAAATAAAAATAACATGTAAAACTAAAGAAAGGAATCACATGGCATAAATCTGCGTTGATTATTTACAATATTGTGCGGATTTTTATAAAATGAACAGGGGAAACACAAGGCAGTAACTGCTGTTCCATGGATATTCCCGTGATCGGCGGCTCAGATCAGCCAAACCGTCAATGAGAGGCAGATGGTGGTTCCTGCCACGAAGTTTTCATTGAGGAACATATTTTTTCAACCTGACAAATATTAAAGGAGTTACCCCCATGGCACGACCCAGTTTGTGGCAGGATATGAAAAAAACATTTCTTTTTCATGCCATTGCAGCGCATTTCAGCAACGGCCTGATACCTGTCGCAGTCCTTTACCTTATGCTCGCCATTCCGACCGGTGACACGTTTTTCGAGCATACGGTCGAACACCTCATGGTCATTACCCTGATGGCCATACCGGTATCGTTCATTACCGGAGTTCATGACTGGAAAACCAAATACAAGGGAGCGAAAGCTCCGGTGTTCATAAAAAAACTGAGACTTTCGGGCATTCTGTTCGCCCTTTGCGTATCGGCAGTTTCCATAAGGCTGACCATGCCGGACGTCATGGCCGGAGAAGGTCTCTTTCACTGGATTTACATCATCCTTGTGTTTGCAATGCTGCCCGTAGTGACGCTGCTTGGGCACTATGGAGGCAAACTGTCCGGTCAGTCGAGGCAGAGCGGCAAATCATGAAAAACAGGGAGGGTTTTCGATGAACATCACCATAGAGCCGATACTTGCCTCAGACGCCGAAGAAATCATCGATATTTTCAATTACTATACGGAACATACCTTTGCTGCCTATACGGAACAGCCGATATCGTACGACATGTTCGAACCGTTTTTCCACTCTTCGAGAGGGTACCCGGCGCTCACGGCGAGGGACGATAGCGATACTGTAGTCGGGTTCGGCATGCTCAGGCCATTCAGTGCCATTCCGGCCTTTTGCCGTACGGCCGAACTGACCTGTTTTCTCAGGCATGGATATACGGGAAAGGGGATCGGCAGTACCCTCCTTGAAAATCTTGAAGATCGGGGCAGGGAAATGGGCATTTCCTCGATACTTGCGAGTATCTGCTCGCTCAATGAGGAGAGCATCGGCTTTCATCTCCGCAAAGGATTTCGTGAGTGCGGCTGTTTCCGGGGTATCGGCACGAAAAAAGGGGTTACGTTCGACGTGATGTACTTCCAGAAAATGATCTGACAATCGTGATGTTTTTCAATGCTTAATGGTATTCTGTCATGATCGAGCCGCATCTGCTTCTCGTTTTTTTTTCGACTTCCGTTCTGCTTGCCCTCGCTCCCGGCCCGGATAACCTTTTCGTACTTGCCCAGTCCGCACAGAACGGCAGAAACGCAGGATATTTCGTAACCCTGGGCCTCTGCACCGGACTGGTCGGCCATACGACGGCCGTTGCGCTTGGCCTTGCCGCGGTAGTCCGGACGTCGGCCCTTGCATTCACCCTCCTCAAGTATTCCGGAGCGGCTTACCTGCTCTATCTCGCCTGGCAGTCTTTCAGGGCAGGTTCGTCTTCATCGGGAGAAATGAAGGTCGCCGCCCTTTCCCCGGGAAGCCTTTACCGCAGGGGGATCGTCATGAATATCTCCAATCCCAAGGTAACCCTCTTTTTTCTCGCGTTTCTTCCGCAGTTTGCCGATCCGTCCCGGGGCCCTCTCGTTGTGCAGTTTTTTTTCCTCGGCGGCCTCTTCATCCTTGCCACCCTCATGGTTTTCGGTCTCATCAGCATCGTTGCCGGCAGCCTGGGGGAAAAGTTCAGGAATTCCGCATTCGCCAGGAAACTGGTCAACCGGGGTGCCGGAGCGGTGTTTGTAGCCCTGGCATTGAAACTCGCGTTCTCCAGCCCACGATAACCAGATTTCATCAGGCAGGAAATGACCTCATGCCGGCCTTTTTAAAGGATAGGTCATGGACTGTTGCGTTTATTCGGAAATAGCCGAAGTGTCGATCTTCAGGTAGGGTGTATCAGTATGCATAAGCCGCAAATGCCGGCAGAAAAAAGGTCTTTGGTTATTGGTACGGAATTTCGTACAATTACTGGTATAAAAATCAATACAGATCAAATTTATGAGCAGGTTGAATATAGAAGAGGACATCAGGCCGCTTTCTGAATTCCGCGCGAATACTGCAGCTCTTGTCAAGCAGGTCAAAAACACCGGCCGTCCGCTTGTCCTGACGCAGCATGGCAAAAGCACCGTCGTGCTGCTCGACGTCAGTCATTATGAATCGCTTCTTTCAAGCATAGAGTCTTATGAAGGATCCCGTGGAGGTTTTTCAGAAGAGTCGGGAGCGGCGTACCAGGATTTGTGAACAGGAGGCGCCTGAACCGAGAAAAGATTGTTTTACAGATAAAGCGTTTTATGTCTTACATTAATTGTTTTTGTTGAACGCCTGCTTTCCCCTGGGCAATTTTTAACCGATGCATATGCCAGATTTCAAGCTGATACTTCAAAAGTCATTCGCCCGGTATAACCGTTTTGCCGGAAGGGGTAATCCCGTTCTATGCGGCATTATTGCAATTACGATGATGGTTGCCGCCCCAGACTTCCTTATTCCCTCGTCACTTCATGCAGAGAGCCTCGATCCTGCACAGCAGTTCCAGGTGCCTATCGCATCCTATATTCTCAAGGACAGGGTCACTTCCCGGGTGCTTATGGAGAAGGATGTCGACAAACCAGTTTCCCCCGCAAGCCTTACGAAAACCCTGACATCGATCATGGCCATAGAAAGCGGCAGGCTCGATGACGATGTGGTGATTCCTGAGGCGGCGACCCTGGTCGAGCCGTCCAAAGCAGGGTTCAAGCCGGGCGAAAAAGTCAAGCTCTACGACCTTGTCAAAGCGGCCATGGTCAGTTCGAGCAACGATGCGGCATTCGCCATCGCCATCCATCTTGCGGGGAATGTCGATAATTTTGTCGCTGTCATGAACCGCAAGGCCAGGATGATCGGCATGAACAACTCGAGGTTCACCAATCCAGCCGGTTTCGACAAGGGAATCTATGCCGGTAATTATTCGACGGCGTCTGATCTCATGAAACTGACCGAATACGCGATCAAGAATCCCTTTTTCAATTCCGTTGCAAAGCAGGAGTATGCGGTCTTCACCGAACAGACAACCCAGAAGCAATATGCGCTCAGGACTCATAACAGGCTTCTGGAAAAATATCCCTATACCGTCGGCATAAAGACCGGTTTTACCGCCAGAGCGGGCAAATGCCTTATTGCGAGGGCGATCAAGGATAACAGGGACATACTTCTTGTCATGCTCAACGCCAGGACCGACAGGTGGGGAGTAGCCGAGGAGATGTTCGATAACGCTTTTACCGGCGGTCCGATGAACCCTGCATTGTTTGCTTCACTGAACCGTTTCGATTCCGTTTCCACCCGTCCTGAGGCCGAATTTTCAGAGGTCAGGGCCGTAAGGCATGCCGCTCCTGTTTCACGGCTGAAAATGAGAAAAAACAGCCGTGTCATTTCGATCAGGGGATTGCATATATCCAGTCGTGAAAATCCGGGACCGGGGAAAATCTCGAGACATGCCGGAAAAAGGCCGATTGCCTTGTCGAAAAATACCCGGAATGCGAAACATCCCGTTCTGGCTGTGAGAAAAACCGTTAAAAAACAGAGACATAATACCGTTGCCCTCAACAAGGCTGGAAAAAGACCGAAAAGCGAAACATGATCAAGCATATCGTTATCTGGCAATTGAAAGATTTTGCAGAAGGTGCTGACAGGGAAACAAATGCCTCGCTGATAAAACAGAAACTTGAAGCATTGAGGGGAAGGATCCCCGGCTTGTCCACCATCGAGGTCGGTATCGATATTAGCAGGAGCGACAGTTCGGGAGATGTCGTTTTATACAGCGAATTTGACGATGCCCTCTCGCTCGAATGCTATCAGAAACATCCGGAACATCTTGCAATTAAAGATTATATCGGGGCAGTTACGCTTCAGAGAAGAGTGGCAGATTATGAAACGGCATAAAATGTTTTTGATCGGGAGAGATCAATAAAAAAAGCGGATGGCTGAAAACCTCCGCTTCTTTTATTTGGTGCGCCAGATGACGCATCAAAAATTTATCCCTGAACGATGCATTCTGCCGGGCAGACTGCAACGCATGCCGGTGCATCAGCATATCCGACGCATTCGGTGCAGGAACCTGCATCGATGATGTAGACATCGTCCCCGGCAGAAATTGCCGTCACCGGACATTCAGGTTCACAAGCTCCGCAGTAGGTACATTCTTCGGTAATGTAGAGTGCCATATTGACTTCCTCGCTTAAATTGTTTGAAAAAAAGAAAGAACGATTCAAGACCGTATGCTCCCAATATATAATTTTTTTTCAGCTGAAAAAAAGCCTGTATGAAGGCAAAAAAACAATTTACCCTTCAGCAGCGAAAGGCATTCGGGGATAATCTCCAGGCGGATATCGAGTCAGATGATTTTGCGGTAGGCCGGTATACGCCATGAAAAAACGGACCCTACGGACCCTGAAAATCAGACCTTGATGATGCAGTCTACCGGACAGACGGCAACACAGGCTGCTTCGTCATGGTACCCTTCGCAATCGGTACAGACAGCTTCGTCGATGACATAGATATCCTCGCCGGCAGTGATTGCTGCGACGGGGCATTCGGGTTCACATGCGCCGCAATAGGTACAGGTGTCGAGAATCCTGTGTGCCATGAGAAAGTTGGTTTTATGGTTCCGGAAAATGACATTCGAAAACAACGTAATGCTTAACTTCGCTGCCTTCGAGAAAGTTCCGGAAGCATCGGTTTCTTGCCGTCATTATTTTTTTTCATGCTCTTCGTAGGCGTTGACAATGTCCCTCACGAGCTTGTGGCGCACAACATCCGACTTGTCGAGGTAGACAAAACTGATGCCTTTGATGTTGTTGAGGATTTTCGGGGAGTTGGTCAGGCCCGATTCCATTTCGCTCGGAAGATCGATCTGCGTCACGTCGCCCGTGATGATGGCTTTGGAGTTCAGGCCAAGCCTTGTCAGGCACATCTTCATCTGCTTGTTCGATGCGTTCTGCGCCTCGTCGAGTATGATGAACGAGTTGTTCAGGGTCCTTCCGCGCATATAGGCGAGTGGTACGATTTCGATGACACGCCTTTCAGTGAGGTATTTGAGCTTTTCTGCGGTCAGCATATCCTGCAGGGCATCGTAAAGGGGGCGAAGATAGGGATCGATTTTCTGGGCGAGATCGCCGGGGAGGAACCCGAGGCTTTCTCCGGCTTCAACCGCCGGACGGGCGAGTACGATCCTTTTCACCTGCTTCGATTTCCATGCTGCCACGGCAATCGCGACTGCGGTATAGGTTTTTCCTGTTCCTGCAGGGCCGATCGCAAAGACGATGTCATTCGTTTTCGCTTCAGCGACCATCCTGCGCTGGCCATTGGTCTTCGCCCTGACGACATAGTCGGAACTTGCCACGATAATATCTTCATCTCCCGGATTTCCGGGCCTGCTCTTCGCAGCAGGGGAGAATGAGAGGGAAACCAGGGCGGCAAGATCGTTGTCGAGCACTTCGCCGTGTTTGTCGGCAAGAAAAACCATCTCCTTCAGTATCTGTTCGACCAGGGTAACCTCTTCCTCCTCGCCACGCAAAGAAATCATAGAACCTCTTGCCGTAATGTGGACATCGGGAAATTCGGATCTTAATTTTTTCAGGTGCGAGTCGAACGGCCCGAACAGGATGACGGGCTCGATGTTTTTAATTTCTATTGATTTTTCCGTGATCAACGTAGTTGCAGGTTAAAATTTTTCACACTCTGTTCATGTCGAGATAAGGGTTCGGCAAAGCGAGGTAGTTCCTTACATAATCGTGTATCCCGTCCTCCAGGGAGGTGAAAGGCTTGTCATACCCTGCATCCCGGAGTTTCCGCATATTCGCGCAGGTATAGTACTGATATTTGTCGCGGAGGGTTTCAGGCATAGGGACATATTCGATGACCGGTTCCCGTCCCATGGCTGAAAATGTTGCCTTTGCGAGGTCGTTGAAGCTTCGCGCCTTTCCGTACCCGATATTGAAAATGCCGCTCACATCCGGATTTTCGAGTAGCCAGGCCATGACTTTCGTACAGTCTCCGACATGGACGAAATCCCTCAGTTGTTCGCCGTCCAGGTAGTCGCTTCGGTGAGATCTGAACAGGGTAACCCTGCCTTTTTCGCTGATCTGGCCAAATGCTTTGCTGACGACGCTGCACATATCACCCTTGTGATACTCGTTCGGCCCGTAAACATTGAAAAATTTAAGGCCGACCGCTTTTTCCAGCACCCGGTTCTTCAGAGCCCACCGGTCAAAAAGCTGTTTGGAATATCCGTACATATTCAGTGGGCGAAGCCGGTCAATTCCCTCGATATCGTCGTTGTAACCGTTCGCTCCATCTCCATAGGTAGCCGCACTGGAAGCGTAGACAAACCTTGTGCCGTTCTGCATGCACCACGATGCCAGCGTCCTGGAATAAGCGTAATTGTTCTCGAGCAGGTGGTCGGCGTCGGTTTCGGTCGTCGAACTGTTTGCGCCCATATGGACAAGTGAAGACACCGGTCCGAGGGCGTTATTTTCCAGCAGGGAAGGAAAGCGGTCTTTTGGAATGAAATCAGCGTAACGGAGGCCTGAGAGGTTGCGCCATTTTCCGGTACCGGTCGACCCGAGGTCATCGACGATAATAACGTTTTCCATGCCAAGGCGGTTGAGCTCCCAGAGCATTGCACTGCCGATGAACCCGGCTCCGCCGGTAATGATGATCATATCCAGTTTATTGCGGCTATAAGTGAATGAGGCTCATCGAATATAAAGAGAGCCCGCGTTGAAAACAACAAAGGCCACCCGTGCGATAAGGCGGCCTTTGTTATAAAAAATCGGAATGGAAATTTCAGGCAGAGGCTTTCAGCAGGCAGTCGCTCGCGAGAAGTTTTCTGCCGAGCAGCAGCCACTCCCTGACCGTATCGAGCGGCTTTCCGACAACGGATGCAATCTGCCGGTGGCTGATGCCGGAAATTTCGCTCAGCAACACCGAGAGTTTGATATCAGCTGTCCACTGCTTCAGGCTTTCCACCAGCGAAATGCTTCCTTTGCAGGCAGCGGTGTCGATGCAGAATTCGGTATCCTGGCCGAACCTCTCGACATAGCAGTCCCTGAAAATCCTTAACAGTTCCGTCTCCCTGCGTTTTCGTCCGGCATAGAGATAGGTGAGGCGTACGAGTTCGCTTGAATCTTTCTCGTTTCCGGTCATCCAGCAGGCGAGACTGTAAATATCATCAAGTATATCCATTGGCGTTTTTTTAACCTGTGTCATGGTGCCTCCTTATATTGGATAAAATATGTCCTGTTTTAATGTATAAAAAAAAATGGGATTGTGGAGATTTTTTTTTCCTGATTTGTATGAAAAGATGTTTTTTACTGGATATCAGAACCGGTGAACCTTTTCGGGATAAACCGGAAACACCAAAAAGATAAAGAGCAGGGGAAACTGCATATGCAGAAAGACATCAAAAGCCTTCTCAATCCGGCACTTCAGAACATTGCGGTATACAAGGTTGAAGGGGGGCAGCAGGCGGAAATAAAACTGAACCAGAACGAAAGCCCCTTCGATCTGCCTATGTGGCTGAAGGAAGAAATTCTCGGTGAATTCCAGCAGGAGCCATGGAATCGTTATCCGGAAATTCTGCCATACAGGGGAATGAAAGCATATGCCGATTTCATCGGAGTTCCCGTCGAGTCGGTGCTTATGAGCAACGGTTCGAACGAGATGCTGTATACCATTTTCCTTGCCTGCCTCGGGCCCGGCAGGAAAGTGCTTATCCCCGAACCGTCTTTTTCCCTGTATGAAAAACTTGCCGTTCTGCTACAGTCCAGAATTGTCGGCGTCCCGATGAAACCAGGGCTCGATTTCGATGTCGAAGCCATCATGAAAGCCGCCCGTGAAGAACAGGTCGATTTTATCGTTCTCTCTACACCGAACAATCCCACCTCGAAATCGCTGTCCGTCGAAGAAGTCCGTGCGATAGCGGCCTGTTCTGATGCCGTTGTCCTCGTTGACGAGGCATACATCGAGTTTTCAAGGGAACGTTCGTCTCTCGAACTGATCGGCGAACTCCAGAACGTGATCGTGCTTCGCACCATGTCCAAGGCGCTTGCCCTGGCAGGCATCCGGATCGGTTTCGCCATATCGAACCCGGCACTGATGCAGGAAATATCGAAGCCGAAAATACCCTTCGCATCGGGAAGGCTTGCAGAGATCACGCTGATGCGGGTTCTTGCCAATTACTCCCTGGTGACGGATACCGTTTCCTATATTCTCAACCAGAGGGAACAACTCTATCAGGAACTGCTTTCCATAAAGGATGTCGAAGTTTTCGCGAGCGATACGAACTTCCTGATCATCAGGGTTGCCGATGCTGCATCGGTTTTCCGTTCGCTCCAGAACGAGGGAATTCTTGTACGGAATGTTTCAGGGTACCCCCTCATGGAAAACTGCCTGAGGTTCAATGTCGGTCTCGTAGAAGAAAACCGGCGACTTATCAGCAAGCTCGGAGCGCTCTGAAACATGAGGGAGTTCAGGAAACTGAACGGTTCGGAAATGAACCGGCTTTGCGTGGAAAACTATGCGTTTACACAAAAGCATCCGGTATTCCTCATGCTGCATAACATCAGGAGTATGTGGAATGTCGGTTCGATGTTCAGGACGGCGGATGCTGCCGGGATAGAAAAAATGATCCTGTCGGGATATACTGCGGTGCCCCCGCGCAGGGAAATCGACAAAACTGCCCTTGGAGCGCAGAATTCGATGCCGTGGGAACATCATCCCGACCCTTTTCCCGTGATCGATGAGATGAAGAAAAAGGGTATTGCGATTTTCGGACTGGAGATAACCGAGGGAAGCCGTCGTTATACCGAAGTGGCGCCCGAGGATTTTCCGCTCTGTCTGATCGTTGGCAATGAAGTGGACGGTATCGACGACAATCTGCTTTCGAGATGCGACGGGGTACTGGAAATTCCGCAGTACGGTACGAAACATTCGCTCAATGTTTCCGTGGCTGCCGGAATTGCTTTATTCGAGATGGTGCGCGTCGTGAGCAACAAACGGTAACTTTTTGCGCATCTGTTTTGTTTTCATCACTGTATTCCTTGTGTTCCTCAAAAAATCGGAATCTTTTTCGTGTTCATTTTTGCAGGTTTGTTGCGTGACATGCATATTGAATTACATGATACCTTCGATGTAGCGTCGCAGGGATTTTATCCGGAATGTTTTCTGGCAGCATTCATTTCAGTAAATCGCTCATAATATCTGTTCTTCAATGCTTCACTACAAGACATATGAACTCGATGACCCCTGTGCTCCCTGGGTTGTCTTCGTTCACGGCGCCGGCGGCAGTTCTTCGATATGGTTTCTTCAGATCAAGGAGTTCATCAGGCATTTCAATGTGCTTCTTGTCGATCTGAGGGGCCACGGCAAGTCGAAAAGCATCATCATGCACAAGGAGGACCACAATTACAATTTCGAGGATATCACCCGCGATATCATCGATGTCCTCGATACGCTGAAAATCGGTAAGGCCCATTTCATCGGCATATCGCTCGGCACCATCCTGATCCGGAACCTCAGCGAACTTGCTCCTGAAAGGGTAAGCTCGATGGTTATGGGAGGAGCCATCATCAGACTCAACATCCGTGCCAAAGTGCTTGTAACCATTGGCAATATGTTCAAACGCTTCGTCCCGTACATGTGGCTCTACGGCTTTTTTGCCTGGATCATCATGCCACGGGAGCGTCACAAGAAATCGAGGCTCCTGTTCGTGAACGAAGCTAAAAAGGTTGCCCAGAAAGAATTCATGCGCTGGTTCCGTCTCACCTATGAACTGACCCCGCTTTTGAGGTATTTCGAAGAGAAGGATACGGGCATTCCCACCCTCTACCTGATGGGTGACGAAGACCATATGTTCCTTCCGGCCGTCAGGCAGATCGTTAACAGGCACAGCAATTCGTGGCTCGAAGTCATCAGTAATTCCGGCCATGTGTGCAATGTCGACCAGCCGAAGGAATTCAATGCCAGGGCGATCATGTTCCTCAAAAGGACAGGAAGCCCCTGTTCCTCTGATATTCCTGCTCCGGTTCTGGCCCCCTGTTAGGCCACAGGCTTGTTGTAGTGGTTCATGGCATGCCCGATGCCATTGCGGACAAAGTCCAGGGCTGCGTCCGCACAGACGGGAAGAACCTTTTCCATGACTTTTTTCTCCTCCTCGGTGAACCTGCCGAGGACGAAGGAGGAAAAAGAAGAGGGAAGCCGTTCATCCGGCCTGATGCCAACCCTCAAACGAGCAAACTCCTCGCTTCCAAGACATTCTATGATATGTTTTAGGCCGTTCTGGCCTCCGGCGGACCCTTTCGACCGGAGGCGAATGGAACCGGAAGGCAGATTGAGGTCATCACAGACGACCAACATGTCGGCACGGTCGATTTTATAGAAATTCATAGCTGCGACCACGGCATGGCCGGAGAGGTTCATGTAGGTCATCGGCTTGAGCAGCACGACCGTTTGGCCGCCATGGACGGTTTTCGCAGCGACATATTTTCCTTTGCCCGTGCTGAAGCCGGTACCGGCTGCGGCAGCCATGGCATCGACAACTTCGAAACCAATGTTGTGGCGCGTGCCGGCATGTCGTGATTCCGGGTTGCCGAGTCCGACAATAAGTTTCATGGGGATAAATAGCAGAGAATATTCCGGTAAATACAACCGTACTTCGGGAGGCAACAGCCTCTCCTGGTGAACAGTGCAGTGAATATAAGAGAGTTGCGGTTCAATCCGTGCAGAAAAGAGCGGAACGGTTGACGGAAAGAACTCCTGCGGTAACGCGCAAATACATACACTATATGACTGTATAACCATTGTCCGGTTACAAAAAGGTATGGAGATTCGTGAAAAAAGTTGCAAATTATAGCTCCCTGAAAACAACGGGGTTGCTCCTTGTCATGATTCTGCCGGAAAAATCCCTTTTCCGGTGCAATGAAAAAAACAGTGAAATAACAGTGCAATGAAAAAACCGTTCAACGTATCTTGGTGGGTCAGAGCTGTTTCAGTTCTGGGAGGCCTCGGGATCTTGCTGCAGGCGCAGAACGCCATGGCAAGCGAGGCAGATTTGAAATTGCCGGATTTACATTCGGTATCGTTCCTGGGGCAGATCGTACCCGGGGGAATACCTGGCAGCACGCTCCTGATGGGAGGTCTTGTTATCTGCCTTTTCGGCATGATTTTCGGTGCAGTGCAGTACATGGGGATCCGGAAACTTCCGGTGCACAGTGCCATGCGCGAGATCAGCGAACTGATCTATGCCACCTGCAAAACATATCTGCTGACACAAGGTAAATTCATCCTTGTTCTCTGGGTTCTTATCGGCGCAATCATTGTCGCCTATTTCGGCTGGCTCCGCCAGATGGAGATCATCAAGGTGATCTACATTCTCGCCTGCAGTCTTATCGGTATTCTCGGAAGCTATACGGTCGCCTGGTTCGGCATGAGGATCAACACCTTCGCCAACTCGAGGACGGCGTTCGCAAGCCTCAAGGGCAAGCCCTTCCCGACATACGCCATTCCTCTCAGAGCAGGCATGAGCATCGGTATGCTGCTCATCAGCATCGAACTTTTCGTCATGCTCTGCATTCTTCTCTTCGTCCGTCCCGATTATGCAGGTCCCTGCTTCATCGGTTTCGCCATCGGTGAATCGCTCGGCGCTTCAGTACTTCGTATCGCCGGCGGTATCTTCACCAAGATTGCCGATATCGGTTCCGATCTCATGAAGATCGTTTTCAAGATCAAGGAAGACGATGCCCGCAACCCCGGCGTTATCGCCGACTGTACCGGTGACAATGCCGGCGACTCAGTCGGACCTACGGCTGACGGTTTTGAAACCTATGGTGTTACCGGCGTCGCCCTGATCTCCTTCATCCTGCTTGCCATCAAGGCCCCGGAAGTACAGATCATGCTGCTTGTCTGGATTTTTGCCATGCGTCTCGTCATGATTCTTGCAAGTGCCGCTTCCTACTGGGTCAACGCCGCATTTGCCAGCATGAAATACAAAAATGCCGCCGAGATGAATTTCGAAAAGCCGCTTCTTTCCCTTGTGTGGCTTACCTCCATTGTCTCGATCGTGCTTACCTTTATTGCGTCGTATCTGCTTATCAGCAACCTCGGTGACGGCACCATGTGGTGGAAGCTCGCTTCGATCATCACCTGCGGCACCATCGCCGGCGCGCTGATCCCCGAGTTGGTCAACCGCTTCACTTCCACCGAGTGCGCGCATGTCCGCAACGTCGTGCAGTGCTCGAAAGAGGGCGGTGCCGCGCTCAACATCCTCTCCGGTCTTGTCGCCGGCAACTTCAGCGCCTACTGGATGGGTCTTGCCATTGTTGCCCTTATGGGAGCAGCCTACGGCCTCAGTACGCTCGGAATCACAACCCTGGGGCTGACCCCCGAGATGATTGCGACACAAGGGCTCCTTACTGTCGGCATCAATAACGTCATCATGCTTGCTCCTTCGGTTTTCGCTTTCGGTCTTGTCGCGTTCGGCTTCCTGAGCATGGGCCCGGTCACCATCGCGGTTGACTCCTATGGTCCGGTTACCGATAACGCACAGTCGGTCTATGAGCTTTCGCTGATCGAAACGCTTCCGAACGTGAAACAGAATATCCAGAGCGAGTTCGGCTTCCAGCCTGATTTCGACAATGCTAAAAGGTATCTCGAAGCGAACGACGGCGCAGGCAACACCTTCAAGGCAACCGCCAAGCCGGTGCTGATCGGTACTGCCGTGGTCGGTTCGACGACCATGATTTTCTCGATCATCATGATCCTCACCAAAGGCCTTGCCGACACGTCCGCCATTGAAAAGCTCTCCATTCTGTCACCTCCGTTCCTGCTCGGTCTCCTGATGGGTGGTGCGGTTATCTACTGGTTCACCGGCGCATCGATCAATGCCGTGACTACCGGCGCCTACTATGCCGTTGAATTCATCAAAAAGAACATCAAGCTTGAAGGCGTTGAGAAAGCCTCGACCGAGGACAGCAAGAAGGTTGTGGAAATCTGCACGAAATTCGCGCAGAAAGGCATGATCAACCTCTTTCTGACCATTTTCTTCAGCACACTGGCATTTGCCTGTTTCGATTCCTAC
The DNA here is from genome assembly GCA_013334565.1 of Chlorobiaceae bacterium. Taxonomy (GTDB): domain Bacteria; phylum Bacteroidota; class Chlorobiia; order Chlorobiales; family Chlorobiaceae; genus Chlorobium. The sequence goes on along the minus strand of JAAXXI010000037.1, from coordinate 9,139 downwards.
TTCTTTATCGGCTATCTGATCTCCATCGCCCTTTTCGGTCTCTACCAGGCCATCTTCATGGCCAACGCCGGCGGTGCATGGGATAACGCCAAGAAGGTCGTTGAAACAGAACTGCACGCAAAAGGCACCGAACTGCATGATGCATCGGTGGTCGGTGACACGGTCGGCGATCCGTTCAAGGATACCTCTTCGGTTGCCTTGAACCCGATCATCAAATTCACCACCCTCTTCGGCCTGCTTGCCATCGAACTCGCTATCGAACTGGCTCCTCAGATAGCGGTAACGCTTGCCGTTGTTTTCTTTGCGCTTTCGTTGCTGTTCGTACACCGTTCGTTCTTCTCCATGAGGATCAAGGTCGACGAGCATTGAGCGAGTCCTGACATCGCAATCATGAAGGGGGCGCAGCAATGCGCCTCCTTTTTTTTCCCCTGCATCTTTTTGCTTTCATCGACGGGTTCGGTATATAAAAGGGATGGAATGACGTTACGGAACCATGAAATTGTCCCGGATACCGATGAAACTCTGCAGAGTGCACAAAGGCGGCGTTATGGATTTCTATTCGGCCGACCTCTCCACCGAACTTCCCTTGCCGTTTGCCGAAACTGGCGTGGCCGCGGGCTTTCCGTCGCCTGCCGACGATTTCATGGAACTCAGCCTCGACCTCAACCAGGCGCTTGTCCAGCATCCCGCAGCCACATTTTATGCCAGGGTGAAAGGAACCTCCATGACCGACGCAGGCATCGAGGACGGTGACATTCTCGTGATCGACAAGTCCCTGGACCCCAAGGACGGCGATATCGCGGTCTGCTTCCTCGACGGGGAATTCACCGTCAAACGCATCGCCTGCAGGGAAGAGGGCCTTTCCCTGGTTCCGGCGAACGACGAGTTCCGCCCCATCAGGATCACCGAGGAGAACGATTTCCTGGTCTGGGGGGTCGTGACCTACGTCATCCACAAGGCACGCTGAAGGAGACATTGCCATGTTTGCACTGGTGGACTGCAACAATTTCTACGTCTCGTGCGAGCGGGTTTTCAATCCCGCACTCTGCGAAAGGCCAGTCGTGGTGCTTTCCAACAACGACGGCTGCTTCATCGCCCGTTCGGAGGAAGCCAAGGCGATCGGGCTCGGCATGGGGGCCCCGGCATTCAAGAGCGAACAGCTGCTCCGCAGGCACAAGGTGGCCGTCTATTCGGCAAATTTCGCGCTCTACGGCGACATGTCCGCCCGGGTCATGAACACCCTTGCCGGATATTCGTCCGATATCGAAATCTACTCCATCGACGAATGTTTCCTCGGCCTCGACGGGTTCGGGCGCTTCGACCTCGACGAGTATGCCCGCGACATACGCCGGACGGTGCGCCGAAATACCGGCATTCCCGTCAGCATCGGCATCGGGCCGACGAAAACCCTCGCCAAGGCTGCAAACCGCATGGCGAAGAAAAATCCTGCACTGCAGGGCGTTGCCTTCCTGCGTTCCGAAGCCGACATGCATGCGGCCCTGAAAAACATTGCGGTCGAAGATGTCTGGGGGATCGGCCGCCGCTACGCAGCATTCCTGCACCAGAGAGATATCCATACCGCGCTCGATTTCTCCCGGCTTCCCGGACCCTGGGTGCGAAAACACCTGCACGTTACCGGAGCGAGGGTGCAGGAGGAGCTGAACGGACGATCCTGCCTCGCGCTCGAACTGGTCCGCCCCGCGAAACAGACGATCTGCACCTCCCGCTCTTTCGGTGACGCGGTAACGGAATACGAAGGGTTGCAACATGCCGTGGCGCACTTCACGTCGAAATGCGCCTTCAAGCTGCGCCGCGAAGGCTCGAAAGCGTCGATGCTGACCGTCTTTGCCTGCACCAGCCCTTTTGCGCCGAAAACGGGACGGTACTGGGGCACACGGACGATCGCCCTTCCGGAAGCCTCGAACGATACCATCGTGCTGCTCGCTGCCGCAGAACGTGCCCTTGCCGCTCTTTTCAGGGAAGGATACGGATACAAGAAAGCCGGCGTGATCGCCGGCGGCATGGTGCCCGGCGGAAGCCCGGAACAGACGGCGCTTTCACTGTTCCAGGAGGATCCTGTGCCGGAGAAACAGCTCCGGTCCGGCATGGTCATGGAGGCGCTCGACCGGCTGAATGCCCGTTACGGACCCGGCACGCTCCGGCTCGCCTCGGACCTCCGGTCCGGATGGAAACAGCGCCAGGGACGGCTTTCCCCGCATTATACCACATCCTGGAACGACATTATCGAGGTCAGGGCATGAACCCGCAAAATGTTGCACGAGACCGTCTCGTACGCCTCACCGACCTGCCCAATATCGGTGAAGCGATTGCCGGGGACCTGCGCCTTATCGGGATCCGGGAGCCCCGTCAGCTCGAAGGACGGACTGCGGAAGAGATGTACCTCGATCTCTGCAGGGTGACCGGAAAGCGGCAGGACCCCTGTGTGCTCGACGTGTTCATGTCGCTGCAGCATTTCATGGAAGGAGGAGAACCGCTGCCCTGGTGGCATTTTACCGCAAAACGGAAGCAGCGGTCCCTTCCTGCCGGAGGTAAAGGCACATGATCATCAGTGCGAGCCGCAGGAGCGATATCCCGGCCTTTTACGGCAAGTGGTTCATGAACCGCCTGCGGGCAGGGGAGGTGCTGGTGCGCAACCCCATGCAGCCGAAGCAGGTCAGCCGGATCGGGCTATCCCCGGAAACGGTCGACAGCATCGTGTTCTGGACTAAAAATCCCGCACCCTTCCTTCCATACCTTCAGGAAATCGATGCCATGGGGTACCGGTACTATTTCCTGTTCACCATCACACCCTACGACAAGGTTTTCGAACCCGGCCTTCCCGAAAAAAAATCGGTAATGGAAACATTCCGGCAGCTTTCCGGAATGATCGGACCTGAAAGAACGGTATGGCGCTACGACCCGGTCATCCTGACTCCTGAACTGACGCCGGAATGGCACCAGAAAGCGTTCGGGCGGCTCGCGCTAAAGCTTTCAGGATATACGGAACGCTGCATCCTGAGCTTCCTCGACGAATACCGCAAGGTGAAAAACAGGATGCGCCAGATTCCCTGTGTCAGTCCCGACAGACCTGTCATGAAGATGCTGGCGGAACAATTCTCCCGAACGGCGGCAGGTCATGGCATAAGTCTCTTCACCTGCAGCGAGGATATCGATCTTTCCGGTTCCGGGATCGGGCACAGCCGGTGTATCGACATCGAACTGGTGGAGCGCATCGGCGGAAAGCCTTTGAGGAATGTGAGAAAAGACCATGGCCAGCGCAAAGCCTGCGGCTGCATGGAAAGCCGCGATATCGGAGCGTATGACACCTGTGTGCACGGCTGCCTCTACTGTTATGCCGTGTCCGCCCATCAGGCGGCTATCCGCGGACGTCATTCGTTCGATCCCTTATCTCCGATGCTTTGCGACCGTTTGCTGGGCGACGAGGTTATCCGGACAGCGCCCGGGCAGAAAAACAAGACCGTTACAGCAGGCTCAACTTCCGAGGATCTGTTTGCCGGCATGTCGTGAACAGAAAAAACACCCGCGCAAGGTTGTGCGGGTGTTCAATGATTTCAGATGTTGTCTGCCAGCGACTGAACGGCAGTTTATCCAAGCTGTTCGACAAGGTAGTTCTGTATACCCAGTTGGCCTATTTGGTCTATCTGTGCCTCCAGCCAGTCGATATGCTCTTCCTCGTCCTTCAGGATCGACTCGAGCAGCTCGCGCGTGCCGTTGTCACCGATTTCGACCGCAAGCCGGATGGCATCATTGTAAGAGGAAATGGCTCCTTCTTCAGCAACCCTGTCATTTTCATGCTGAGCCGCCACTGCAGAACCGATCGATATTTTATTGAGGTTGCTGACCAGTGGAATGCCTTCGAGGAACAGTATCCGAGCTATGAGCTTTTCGGCATGCTTCATCTCGTCGATCGCACGTTTTTCATCGGCGTCATGCAGCTTTTCGTATCCCCAGTTGCTGCACATTTCAGAATGGACGATATACTGGTTGATCGCGGTGAGCTCGTCTGAGAGCAGGCTGTTGAGCTTCTCGATCATTTTCGGGCTTCCTTTCATAAAAAATCTCCTGATTTCTGTTATTATTTACGTTGAGAAATTATGCGCTCCATCTTTGCAGATAATGAATACGACGATTGAAACACCACTGACATTTTTTTCGTTTCGATTTTTCAATCCCTGCCCCCGGAACTCACGGTAAATGTTTTCAGATACTGATTTATGTAAATAAAAAAGGGCGATTTGAAGCTGTTCTCCCGAAAGGCAGACTGCAGTGTACATATTCTGGAATTTCTGCCGTACGGAAACGGGGTATCCGGTAGGATAAAAGATTCTTTTTTTGTTTAATATTCTTAAGTTAAAAGTACTTTCGGACCACTCTCTTCGACTATTCGAACAATTCAATAATACCATGCCGGTTAAAAAACTCCTTTATGTTTTTGCGGTACTGCTTTTCGTGCTGCCCGCATTTGCGAGAACACCAGTAAGGAAACTGCCTGTGCAGCCGTTGCCCGTTGTCCTCAAACCTACACCGACAGAGGAAGAGGCAGGCAAGTATATCAGCATTTATCTCCTTCAGAACCATTACAGGAAAGTTGCTGTCGGCGATTCCCTTTCTCGTGAAATTTTCAGGAGGTACATCGAAAACCTCGATGCGAACAAAAACTCTTTTACGGCAGGGGAGGTAGACAGCCTCAAAATGCTTTACGAGAACCGTATCGATGATGAATTTCTTGCAGGAAGGGCGGATGCGGGGTTTGCCATTTACAACTTTTTCCTGAAACGGGCGAGAGAGAAAATGCAGTTCATGAAAGCCCTTGCCGATACGGTTCATTTCGGTTTTTCGGCGCCTGAAACCCTCGATCTCGATCGCAAGACAGATCCTTGGCCATCCGACAGGCGTCAGCTTGTCAGTTTATGGCGCAAGGAACTCAAATATCAGTGGCTCAACCTGAAATATTCCGGCGACAACAAGAAACCGGTAAAAGAGGAACTGATGAAAACCTTCACGAGCAGGCTGAACCTGCTGAACCGTCAGAAACCTGAAGATGCCTTCCAGGCCTATACCAATGCGGTGACCACATCGTTCGATCCCCATACAAGCTATTTTTCACCGGACGAATACGACAACTTCCAGATCGACATGAGCCGTTCGCTCGAAGGGATCGGAGCGAAACTGCAGACCGAGAACGACTATACCGTTGTCAACGAAGTGATCCCTGGCGGACCTGCGTTCAGGGGTAAAATCCTGAAGAAAGGGGACAAGATCATCGCGGTCGCGCAGGGAAATGCGGGCGAATTTGTCGATGTGATGGGCTGGAGGATCAATGATGTGGTCAAACTGATCCGCGGCAGGAAAGGGTCGCTTGTCCGTCTGCAGATTTTCCCCGCGAGCCAGGGTGGACGCGGTCCTGTGAAGATCGTGCAGATAGTCAGGGATAAAATCAACCTCGAAGAGCAGGCTGCGCAGAAGAGCGTCATCATGCAGGGAGGAAAGAAGATCGGGGTAATCACGATTCCTTCGTTCTATCTCGATTTCGAAGGCCAGCAGAAGAACACGGGAAGTTACAACAGCACGACACGCGATGTATCGAGGATACTTGGCGAGCTTGTTGCGGAGCATGTTGACGGGGTCGTGGTCGACCTTCGTGACAACGGGGGCGGATCGCTGGAGGAGGCGGTGAATGTGACGGGCCTCTTCATTCCTTACGGTCCGGTCGTCCAGGTCAGCGGTTCGCGGGGGGAAAACACCGTCATGAAAGATGAAGACAGCCGGGTGCAGTATGCCGGCCCGCTTGCAGTACTGGTGAACCGTTACAGCGCTTCGGCGTCCGAAATTTTCGCCGCGGCCATACAGGATTACAGGAGAGGGGTGATCATCGGGGAAAGGACGTTCGGGAAAGGGACTGTCCAGAGCCTGATCAAACTCGCGAGACCCTTTTCTGTTTCAGGGAAACCTGCGGACCTTGGAGAGCTGAAGCTGACGATCGCGAAATTTTACCGCGTATCCGGCGGCAGCACGCAGCACAAGGGAGTTGTTCCCGACATCGCGATGCCGTCGATGATCGACACGACGACGATCGGGGAGGACACCTACCCGAGCAGCCTGCCGTGGACCACGATAAATCCTTCTTTCTACACGCAAACCGGGGATATCACTCCTGCGGTAGTTGCCGCACTGCAGCAGAAATTCGCATCGCATTCCGCTGGAAACCCGCGTTACCAGTCTTACCTGCAGGATCTCAACCTGCTTGACCAGATCCGCAGGAAGAAAGCGGTATCGCTGCAGGAAACGGAATTCAGGTCGGAAACGGAATCGATCAAACAGATAGAAAAGAAGTGGGTTCGCGAACCTGAAGAAAAAAAGGATATCGGCAAGGACGTTCTGCTGAACGAATCCGCGGCATTGGTTTCAGAACTTGCCGTGCTCAGGACGGAAACGCATTAGGCAGACGGAAAGGTATACAGAAAAAAAGCCGGCTGTGAAGTCGGCTTTTTTTTTGACATTTCACTCATTCATCGAACATCAGGATATCTTCTTTTGAAGCCGCTCCATTGTCAATACATGAAACAATATGTCCGGCCATCGCCCGTTCTGGATTCTTCACTTTGTTCAGAATGACGAGAAAAGACAGCATGACTATAACAGGGTTGGTCCAGACGCACAGGTGTCATCCTGAACAAAGCATAGGGGAGTGAAGGAGATATTTCCGGCCATCGCCCGTTCTGGATTCTTCACTTCGTTCAGAATGACAGGAAAGACGGCATGACTATAGCAGGGTTGGCCCTGAAGCGCAGGTGTCATCCTGAACGAAGCATAGCGGAGTGAAGGATCCACTCCGGCCATCACCTGTTCTGGATTCTTCACTTCGTTCAGAATGACAGGAAAGACGGCATGACTATGGCAGGATTGGCCCTGAAGCACAGGAGTCATCCTGAATGAAGCATAGGGGAGTGAAGGATCCATTTCCGGCCATCGCCCGTTCTGGATTCTTCACTTCGTTCAGATTGACAGGAAAGGACAGCGGTTATGGCTCATCAGGATTGACAGGGCTTAATCGCATCCGTAATAGTACCGGCAAGATAACCCGCCTGTTACAACAATTTTCCCGCCTCTTCTATCTGTGCCGCTACTGAAGCGAACGAACAGCTGCCGTGTGTTTTTTTCGAATTCACGCTGGCTTCAGGCTTGAGGCAATCATAGATGTCGTTTTCGATTACATCTGAAAATTCCCTGAACTGTCCGAGCGGGATTTTCGGGAGGGTAACGCCGTTCGAAATGCTCCAGGTTACGATTTTTCCGGTAATGCGGTGCGCATCTCGGAACGGCACCTGTTTGCGAACGAGGTATTCGGCAATTTCCGTAGCGAGGCTCAGGTCTTCCGCCGTCAGCTTTGCCAGGCGATCTTCTTTCAATGCCGTGTTTTCGAGCATTTTCGAGAAAATCTTCAAGCTCTGGAGCGTTGTTTCGGCACTGTCGAACAGGGGCGGTTTGTCCTCCTGCATATCCCTGTTGTAGGAAAGGGGCAGTCCCTTCATGATCGTGAGGATGGTCATGAGATTGCCGTAGACACGGCCCGTTTTGCCTCGGACCAGTTCGGCGATGTCTGCATTCTTTTTCTGCGGCATCAGTGAAGATCCTGTCGCGAAGGCGTCGCTGATCTCCAGATACCCGAATTCGTATGAGCTCCAGAGGATGACGTCTTCGGCAAAGCGGGACAGGTGCATCATGACCGTTGCGCACGCCGAAATGAATTCAATGATGATGTCACGGTCGCTGACCGCATCGATACTGTTCGGAAAGAGCGAATCAAAGCCGAGCAGTTCTGCCGTTCTTGCCGGATTGAGCGGAAGCGTGCTTCCGGCAAACGCCGCGGCGCCGAGGGGCGAGACGTTGACCCGTTTCAGCAGGTCGCACAGGCGCTGGCGGTCCCGGTTGAACATGTTGAAGTAGGCCAGGTAGTAGTGACCGGCTGAAATGGGCTGCGCCCTCTGCAGGTGAGTATAGCCGAAAATGATGGTTTCGCCGTATGTTCGTGCCTTATCGAGCAGTACCTTCATCATGCCGCCCAGAGCTTCATCAAGGTCTGTTATCCGGCCGCGCAGATAGAGGCGGGTATCGGTCGCCACCTGGTCGTTGCGGCTTCTTCCCGAGTGCAGCTTGCCTGCGACGGTACCGATTTTTTCCTTGAGCCTGTTTTCGATGACCGTATGGATATCTTCGTCTTCCCACTGGGGTACAAGCGAACCGTTTTCAAGTTCAACTTCAATTTCCCGAAGGCCGCCTGTGATCTGTTCCGCATCTTCCCGGCTGACGATCTGTTCCTCTGCAAGCATGGTGACATGGGCTATCGAGCCCCTGATATCTTCACGGTAGAGTTTTTTATCGACATGGACCGAAGAGGAAAAAAGGAGGGCATCCCTGTCGAAAGGGAGGGAAAAACGGCTTTGCCAGAGTAATTCTTTGTTCTTGCTCATAACGGCATCAGAGGTTGAAGGAGTGTGACTGCCGGAAGATAATAAAAAAGAGGTGAAAATGTGCCTTGCCAGGCAGGGGTGAAATGGAAACGCGCAGGCTTTTCGGACCTGCGCGCGTTCCTGGATCGAAGTGCGGCTCAGTTGCCGGAATGGACCTGGCTGAAGGTTTTCAGGCCGAGCCCGTAGAGATGGATGAATCCGGCGGCGGCTTTGTGGTTGAACGTATCCGCTTCGGTATAGGTGGCCAGTTCCTCGTTGTAGAGAGAGTAAGGCGAAGTCCTGCCGAGCAGCGTTACGTTTCCCTTGTAGAGCTTGATACGGAGAAGGCCTGTGACCGGTTTCTGCGTTTCATCGACGAACGCGTCGAGCGCCTTGCGCATCGGGGAGAACCAGGTGCCGTTGTAGATGATGTTGGCATAATCCTGGCTGATGTTCTTCTTGTACTGGAAGACGCTCTTTTCCAGGGTGAGCCTTTCCAGTTCGCGATGGGCGAAATGCAGTATGGTTGCTGCCGGGGCTTCATAAATCTCGCGCGATTTGATGCCGACGACACGGTTTTCGATCATGTCGAGCCTGCCGACGCCGTTTGCGGCACCGATCTCGTTCAGCCTGATGATCAGGTCGAGGCCGTTCATCCTCGTGCCGTC
>JAAXXI010000036.1 GCA_013334565.1 Chlorobiaceae bacterium | reverse complement strand
AGCCGGAAGTTGACGACAAGGTCATTTCGGCCAACATCCGTTCGACGATCAGCGGGATGGATGAAGCCGGAGGCGCGGGTTCCCGGCAGAAATTCCGCAGGCTCCGCCGTATGGACCGCGAACGCGAGCTCGAGGAGGCAGAAGCGTTCAGGGAATCCCAGGAGAGGGTCATCAGGGTTACCGAATATGCCTCACCGCATGAACTTGCGGAACTCATGGGCATAACGGCCAGGGAAATCATCCAGAAATGTTTTTCACTCGGCAAGTTCGTCACGATCAACCAGCGGCTCGACAAGGAAGCCATCGAGCTGATCGCTCTCGAATTCGGATACGAAGCTGAATTCGTTTCGGAAATCGAAGCTACGGCAGTTTCCGTTGAAGAGGATGCGGAAGAGGACCTGAAAACCCGTCCGCCTGTCGTGACCATCATGGGCCATGTAGACCACGGAAAAACCTCCCTGCTCGACCATATCCGGAGCAGCAAGGTCGTTGCCGGCGAGTCAGGCGGCATAACCCAGCACATCGGTGCCTATGAAGTCACGGTTGAAGGCGACAGGAAAATCACCTTCCTCGATACCCCGGGTCATGAAGCGTTTACCGCCATGCGTGCCAGGGGAGCCCAGGTAACCGATATCGTGATCCTTGTCGTCGCTGCTGACGACAGCGTCATGCCGCAGACCATCGAAGCCATCAACCATGCCAAGGCGGCGGGAGTTCCCATTGTCGTTGCCATCAACAAGATAGACAAGCCGGAAGCCAATCCGGAAAAGATCAAGACCCAGCTTTCGGAAGCAGGCGTGCTTGTCGAGGAGTGGGGCGGCGAATACCAGTGCCAGGAGATTTCCGCAAAGAAAGGTCTCGGTATCACGGAGCTGATGGAAAAAGTGCTGACCGAAGCCGAACTTCGGGAGCTCAAAGGGAATTATTCGAGTGAAGTAAATGCCAGCGGCATCATCGTGGAATCCGAGCTCGACAAGGGCAAGGGCGTCATTTCGACCGTGCTTGTCCAGCGCGGCATGCTGAAAGTCGGTGATCCCTTTGTTGCCGGCAACACCATGGGCAGGGTTCGTGCCCTCATGGACGAACGCGGCAAGAGGATTATACTTGCAGGCCCGTCCCAGCCGGTCCGCGTGCTCGGTTTCGAGGACCTGCCCCAGTCCGGTGATGTGCTTACCGTCATGGAATCGGACAGGGAGGCGAGGGATCTTGCGCAGAAACGCCAGATCATTCGCCGCGAGCATGATTTCCGCCGCAGCACGAGGGTCAAGCTCGACAGTATTTCCCGCCAGATCAAGGAAGGGCTCATGAAAGAGCTCCGGGTCATCATAAAGGCGGATACCGACGGCTCCATCCAGGCCCTTGCCGACGGTCTCATGAAAATTCAGAACGAGGAAGTCAAGGTGCTGATCATCCACCAGGGTGTCGGCCAGATAACCGAAACCGACGTCTTGCTCGCTGCGGCATCCGACGCCATCATCATCGGTTTCAGGGTGCGCCCGAACGTGAACGCGAAAAAACTCGCAGAAAAGGAGGACCTGGACCTCAGGTTCTACAGCGTCATCTACCATGTGCTCGAAGATGTCGAAAAGGCGCTCGAAGGCATGCTTTCTCCCGAACTTCACGAGGAGAGCCTCGGCACGCTCGAAATCCGCCAGATCTTCAGGGTCCCCAAAGTCGGCAACGTTGCGGGATGTTATGTGCTCGACGGAAAAATCCAGCGTGACGCCAAAGTCCGCCTGCTTCGCGACGGCGTGCAGATTTACGACGGCCAGCTCGAAGCGCTCAGGCGTTTCAAGGATGATGTCAAGGAGGTCGATGCAGGTTACGAGTGCGGCATGAGCATCAGGAATTTCGACGATATCAAGGTCGGCGATCTTGTGGAAGCCTACAGGATTGTCGAAAAGAAAAGGAAACTGTGACCGGTAGTTTGAAGTATGTCGATAAGAACAGATAAAGTTGCATCTCTCCTCCAGCAGGAGCTGGGCTCGATCCTTGAAAAAGAGCTTCCGAGGAGCGGTCCCATCGTGACCGTCGTGGACGTGAAAGTCACGGCGGACCTCGGTATAGCACGTATCTACGTTTCCATCATCGGGAACCCTAAAGAGCAGGCTGCGGCGATGGATTACCTGCGCCAGGAAACCAAGGGGATCAGGATGATCCTTTCATCGAGGATAAGGCATCAGTTCAGGCGCATTCCCGAACTCGAATTTTTCGAGGACCACCTGTACGAACAGGCGAACAGGATAGAGCAGCTCCTCAGCGAGGTCCGCAAGGGAAAAGGTCCCGCTGACAACGCTTAACCGGAGAACGCCGTGCAGAAAACGGGAACCGATGAGCCGCGCCACGTCGTCCAGGTGCCGGATGAAGGGGAATTTCTCCTTATCGACAAGCCGTTGGACTGGACTTCGTTCGACGTGGTGGCAAAAATCCGGAATACCTACAAAAGGAGCGGACTGAAGAGAAAAGTAGGCCACTGCGGCACCCTCGATCCGAAAGCCACAGGACTGCTGCTGCTCGCTTCGGGCAGGAAGACCAAGGCGATTCCCGATCTCGAAATTCTCGACAAGGTGTACGACGGCACCATCAAGCTCGGCGTCATGACCGAGAGCCACGATACCGAAACAGTGGAATACGGCCATTGCCCGATCGATCACCTTTCCGATAACGAGATCCTCGCCGCAGCATCGGCATTCGTCGGTGTCCGGCAGCAGCAGCCGCCAATGCATTCGGCAGCGTGGCATAACGGAAAACGCCTTTACGAGCATGCCCGCAAGGGCGAGGTTATCGGAGAGCGGAAAGCGAAAGAAATTGTCGTTCACCGCTTTGAAATCACCCGGATCGAATTTCCCCTGGTCAATTTCGAGCTCCACGTATCCAAAGGCGCCTACATCAGGGTCATCGCACATGAATTCGGCCAGTCGCTCGGCGTAGGGGCTTATCTGCACAGCCTTCGCCGGACCGCTGTCGGTCCGTATTCACTGGACGCGGCCAGGTCCGTATCGGAAACCATCGAAGGGATTCTTTCCCGGGCGCAGGTATTTTCTGCTGAAGCATAAGGAAAAGCATGTTAATCGTCGAGTACGTCAATCATCGGATATGCAGTTACGGTAGCGGAGCAGCGTTTGATCTGCCCGCGCTGCCATCGGCCGTTACGGTCGGCTCGTTCGACGGTATCCATGCAGGCCACCGGCGGATCATATCCCGTATGCTTTCGATCGCGGAAGAGCGTTCCCTCAGAAGCGTAGTCGTTACCTTCGAGCCCCATCCGCGAAAAGTACTCCGCAAGGAAGATGCCGGCTCCTTCGGCCTTCTCTCCACGCTCGGGGAAAAGGTGGAACTGCTTTCCGGGCTCGGCGTTGAGCTTCTCTTCATCGTCCGTTTTACGGAGGAATTCGCTTCAAGGAGTTCGGAAGATTTCATCAGGAATGTTCTCTGCGGCATGCTCGGGGCAAAGAACGTCGTTGTCGGGTATGACCATGGTTTCGGCAGCAGCAGGAGCGGCAGCGGATCGACGCTCGCATCCCTTGGCGGTGAACTCGGGTTCCGGGTCGAGGTGATCGACGAGGTGCGTATCGCCGGGGAGCATATTTCAAGCACGAGGATACGGAAGCTTCTCGAGTCCGGCATGATCGCCGAAGCCAATGAACTTCTCGGTTCCCCCTACATGCTGAGCGGTACGGTTGTCCATGGCGACAGCAGGGGGCGCGAACTGGGTTTTCCCACCGTGAACCTCGAACTGTCCGAACCGGACAAGCTTCTGCCCAAATCAGGCGTTTACGCCGCGCGTACCACAGTTGACGGCGTACCGCTGAAAGCGATGATGAATATCGGTTGCCGGCCGACGGTTTCCAATGACGGAAGGCGGAGCATAGAAGCCCACCTGCTCGAATACAACGGCAACCTTTATGGAAAAACCATGCGTTTTTTATTGGAGAGGTTCATGCGGGAGGAGCGTGCATTCTCTTCTCTGGATGAATTGAAAGCCCAACTTGAAAAAGATAAAAAAACGGTGGAGTCGTATTGTTAATAATGCTATATTACAGGTCAAGCGATTTAACATAACAAACGAAGAGATATGAGTCTGACAAAAGAAGATAAAGCGCAAGTCATCGTGCAGTTCGGCGGTTCCGACAAAAACACCGGGAAATCGGAAGTTCAGGTCGCCCTTTACAGCCGCAGGATCACCGATCTTACCGGACACCTGCAGCTTCATCCGAAAGACAAGCATTCCCGCAGGGGCCTGCTCATGCTGGTGGCGAAACGCAAGAGCCTGCTGAACTACCTGAAGAACGTCGATATCGATCGCTATCGCAAGCTTATTGCCGATCTTGATCTCCGCAAGTAACGGGATCTCTGATTGATTGCCTTGTCACTGCAGGGCCTCCGGGCTCTGCAGGCTACTTTTAACTACGAACGCAGCGAGGGAAGAGGATGCTGGAAAGTATGACCGGGTACGGCAGTGCGGAATCAGTCGAAGCAGGGGTGAAGGCCCTTGTCGAGATCCGCTCGGTAAACAACCGTTTTGCCGAAATCAGCGTGAAGCTACCCCGGCAGCTCCTTTCCTATGAGCTCGAAGTCCGCGAAATCATCCGTTCCCAGTTCCAGAGGGGAAAGATATCCGCCTTCATACAGCTTCAGCTCGATGAGGAGCAGCCCATATCGGTAAGCGTCAACCCTTCGAAAGTGAAGGCATACCGCACGCTTCTCGACGATCTTTCCAGGGAGGCCGGAATTCTCCAGCCAGTATGCCTCGAGCATCTGCTCCGGTTCCCCGAAATACTCGATAACGGCGCCACAACACTCGACAATGCGGAAGTGCTCTGGCCAATGGTCAGAAAACTGCTCCTTGAAGCGGTCGAGCGCCTGAAGGCCATGCGGCGGCGCGAGGGGGAGGAGCTTTCCCTTGATTTTACCGGCAGGATTGCCCAGATCGAGAAAACGCTGGCGCTGATCAAAACGCGTTCAGCCGATAACCTCGACACGGTCCGTAAAAGGCTCCTGGCTAAAGTCGAAGCCGTTGCCGGCAAGGATATCGCATACAACCGAGATCGCCTTGAAATGGAGCTGGTGCTTGCTGCCGACAAGCTCGACATAACCGAGGAACTGACCCGTTTTGCGAGCCACAATAAATTTTTTATCGATGAATTGAACAACGACGAAGCCGGGACCGGCAGGAAACTGAATTTCCTGCTCCAGGAACAGCTTCGCGAAGCCAATACCATCGCATCGAAATCCCAGAGTGCGGAAATCTCCCAGAAGATCGTCCATGTGAAGGAAGAGCTTGAAAAAATAAGGGAGCAACTTCAAAACATCGAGTGAGGGCATGGCCGGAAAAGATGGAAAGAAGGGAAAGCTCATTGTTTTTTCAGCACCTTCGGGCACAGGGAAATCCACGCTTTCGAAAATAGTGCTCGACCGTCTTCCGGGTGTCGTTTTTTCTGTTTCGGCAACGACCCGAAAACAACGGGATGGTGAGAAAGAGGGGGTCAACTATTATTTCCTTTCCCTTGAGGAATTCGAGGAAAAAATACGCAACGGGGGGTTCATCGAACACGAATTTTTTTTCGGGAATCATTACGGGACCCTGCTCGACAAGACAGAGGAAATCATCGCTACAGGAAAGAGCGTCCTGTTCGATCTCGATGTCAAGGGTGCGCTGAACCTGAAGAACCTTTTCGGCAGCGAAGCGCTGCTTGTCTTTATCAGGCCGCCGAGCATTGAGGTGCTGGAGGAGAGGCTCAGGGGCCGTGACAGCGAAAATCCGGAGCAGCTCAGGGCCCGTCTCGATCGAGCGCAGTTCGAACTCGGGTTCGCAGATAAATTTGATGTAACCGTGGTAAACGATAACCTCGATCAGGCCGCAGATACGATCACGGCGCTGGTCGGCGATTTTATTTCAACAACGTAAATATATTGAGGCGATGTCGGTCAAACCAGTCGATCTGAACAAGTTGAGAAGCACACACGCGAATCTCTACGAAACGGTGGTTGCCATTTCAAAAAAAGCGAAAAAAATCCACGACGAAGAGAGGGCGATGCTCGAAGAGAGGCTTCTTCCCTACAAGGAGATGATCCGTAATCCAAGCAGCGAATCCGAATCGGACAAGATATTTCCGGAGCAGATTGCGATAAGCATGGAGTTCGAGAGCCGTGAAAAGGCTTCCCACCGGGCTGTTGCGGAATATTTCGAGCACAGGTACGATTATACCCTCGAAAAGACGGCGGAAAAGAAGTCGGCACAAACAGAGGAAGAAGATGAAGCTGACGGGGATTAACCAGATTACCCTCAGGGTAAACGACCTGCGGCAGGCAGAGGACTTCTATGCCACTATCCTTGGATTGAAGCTCGATCACCGGGTTGGCGCGAATATCTCCTATCTTCGCGTCAATTCGGATATGCTGGTGCTTGTCAAGGCTGAAACGCCGGGCTCGCCGGAAGCGAGGGATATCAGGGTCGATCATTTCGGCTTCAGGCTTTCTTCGGATGCCGAAGTCGATGCGGCGGCCGTCTATCTCGACAGCAAGGGCGTCCATTTCGTTACCAGGCCGGCCCACCGCAGGGAAGGCCGGGCATTTTTCGTGATGGACCCGGACGGAAACCTGATCGAGTTCTATTCCATGCATGAGACAGGTATCCGCAAGGAAAGCCTCGACATCGATTCGTCTTCACCCGGAGAGCTTGCTTCGGGCACCAGGAAAGCCATAGGTGACGATGCGTCGCACACGAAACCTCGCCGTTCAAGGAAATAGTGGTGAAGACCACCTGCCGGCAGTCCATTGAACATTGCCGGTTTTCCTTTTTGAAGTTACCCTACTTCTGTCTCCTGAGCAGTTCATGTTCCACTTCCTTCAGCTGTTCAGGTGTATTGATGCCGAGAATCTCTTCAGGGTTGCCGGTTCTATAAGCACATACCGTCAGGCCGCTCCGGAAGCAGATCCCGAATACGTCCGTCAGGTAGTATTCGTTCTGGGCGTTATTGGTGTTTACCTGTCCGAGCGACTTGAAAAGCGTTGCCGCATCGAAGACATAAACACCCGAGTTGATCTCCTTCAGCTTCAGTTCTTCTTCGGAAGCGTCCTTATGCTCGACGATCCTCAGCACATTGCCGTTATCCTGCCTTCTGATGATCCTGCCGTATCCCGAAGGATCCGGAAGCTCTGCGGTCAGTACGGTCGCCGCGGCATGACGGTTGCGGTGCAGGGTGACAAGTTCCCGGAGGGTTTCAATCCTGACAAGCGGGGCGTCGCCGGAAAGGATGAGCACTTCACCCTGAAAATCCCGCAGGGCTTCTTCGGCCTGCATGACGGCATGGCCAGTACCGAGTTGCGGCTCCTGGAGGACGGATGAGACCGGGAAGCTGCCGGTTGCTTTCCGGACAAGTTCGGCCTGATGGCCAACCACGAGGATCGTTCTGACGGGATCGAGAGCAAGGGCGGTATCGATGACATACTCGATCAATGGCCGGCAGTTTGCCTGATGAAGGACCTTGGGGAGGTCCGATTTCATACGGGTGCCTTTTCCCGCGGCCATGATGATCACTGCAAGTGCCATATGAAGAAAGATTTACTGTTCGGGGGATTTTTGATTACAGCTGTTCGTCTTCCTCGCCGATACGGTGCCTTCGTTTCGGGTTGTTGTCACGGTCGACGATGAGCACCATGGGTTTGAAGTTCCGTGCCTCGGCTTCATCCATGACCGCAAACGTCATGATGATGATTTCGTCACCGGGAAGGGCGCACCTTGCGGCGGCACCGTTCAGCTGGATTTCCCTCGACCCCGGAGCTCCCTTGATGATGTAGGTTTCAAAACGCTCTCCGTTGTTGTTGTTGACGACAAGGACCTTTTCATTCGGGATCATGCCGGCAAGGTCAAGAAGTTCACAGTCGATGGTGATGCTGCCCTCGTACTCAAGGTCACCGCTTGTTACGATGGCGTTGTGGATTTTTGATTTTAAGAGGTGTAATTTCATGAAACGTTATACTTCATTATTTATTGATGACCGCTTCCCCGCTTCCCTGGAATATCCGATACCTGATCAGAGCCTGATCTGATTCAAACCCCTGCCCTCGAATGATCTCGCCCGGTCTGCTTATGGAAACCGGCCTGCTGGAGCGGATCATGCCGTCAGTTGCGGTCAAGCGGGCAGAATCGGTCCTGATGATCGTATTTCCGCCTGATACGAGAACCACATTACCGGACACGTCGATATCACGATTTCCGTGCATTGTCGCTTTTCGGGCAGTCATGGTCGAAGTCTGCGTGCCGTTGCTGTCAAAGAACGTCACTTTTATCCCGTTGTCCAGTTGATATTCGATACCGGAAGCTGTTTTAAACTCAGCACCATATCCGGCTTCAATCTTTGCCCTGTTCTTGCCGGAGCTTGTCAGGACAAACCGTATGATCCAGGTTTCCTGCAGAGGATGGTTGGCTTCTACCATTGCCCGGTCAGAAAAACGGCGACCCTTTGAAGGATCGCCGCATCCTGCTGCTGCAGCCATGAAGAGACACAGAAGAAAAAAGGAAAGCCTTTTCAAAACCTGCGGGAAATTATTTGATATTCAGCTGGTTCATGACCTTGAAGGTGAGATCCAGTTCCGGAGTGGCATAGAGTGAAACGTTTTTTTCGATGACTACACCGACACCTTCCTGCCTTGCGATCGCTTCAATGGAACCAAGGACTTTCTGGCGGATCGGGGTCAGGATCTCCTGCTGTTTCTTTTCGACAATACCGCCACGGCCGAATTTTTCCTGCTGGTATTTTTCGATAGACTGGCCCTGAAGGGTAAGCTCTTTTTCTTTTGCATCCCTGGCTGGCTTCGCCATCGATCCTGCCTGCTGTCGATAGGCGAGCACCGCTTTCTGGTAATTCTGCTGCATGCGGTCAAGCTCCTGCTGAAGAGGGCCGACGAAAGCTTTCATGCTGGCTTCGGCCTGCTTTGTTTCCGGCAGGCGTTCCAGGATTTTGCCGGAGTCCACAACACCCACTTTTTCAGCGCTCTGGGCAGCGAAAGACTGGGGGGCTGCAAGAACGAAGCCAAGGGCAACCACCATGGCTGCACGGCGTGTCACGTTCATAATTCTTTTTGAGTAGTTCATCAACGTCATTGGTTTAGGTTATCCGGAGAAAATCAATCAGGGAAAATAATATCCCGATCGTAATTATACTGCCTAAAGTACTAAATCCCATGAAATAATTATAAAAAGCATGAAACCTCAATTTTCGACCATACATGAAAAAAAGCGATGAAACTGCAAACGCATCAAGGATATAATCTTTTCCCGAGATATTTCTAAAGAGCCGGGAGAGCGGCAGTTACCGTTTCTGGAACATCTGCCCTGGCAACTGAAGTATGGCTTTTTTCATCTCGAGTTCGAAAAGGTATACAAGAAGGACGTCGATTTCGATACCTGTCTTTGCCGCGAGGAGGTCTATGTGCAGTGGTTCACTTCCCATTTTTTCCATGATTTCCATTTCGGGGCTGTCCAGCTGGAAATCGTGAAGATTGTCCCTTGCAGGACTGTCGTTTTCAGACGAGTCTCTCTTGAATTCCTTCAGCTCGGAAAGAATGTCGTCGATGCCGGTGACGGATTTTGCCTGGCCCTGCTGGATGAGCCTGTTCGTTCCCCTCGACTGGTGAGAAAAGATATTGCCCGGTATGGCGAACACTTCGCGGTTCTGTTCGAGAGCGCAGTCCGCAGTGATGAGCGCGCCTCCGTCAAGATCCGATTCCACTACCAGGGTCCCTGCGGATAGACCGGCAATGATCCTGTTCCGTTTGGGAAATTTTGCCGGACAGAGCTCCGAGCCGATCCACTCTTCCGAAACCAGGGCACCCCGCTCCGCGATCCTCGGCCAGAGTTTGCCTTTCGGGTCGGTATAGATGTTGTCGATGCCGCCTGCAAGGACGGCAACCGTCGATCCTCCGCTTTCAAGTGCAGCCTGGTGAGCGGCCATGTCGATTCCGTAAGCCATTCCGCTGCAGACGGTAAAGCCATTTGCAGCCAGGTCACCGGAGAACATGGAGGCGCATTGTTTTCCGTAGGGTGTAGCCTTTCTTGTTCCGACCACCGCGAAAAACGGGGCTGAAGGCAGTGTTCCCCTGATGAAGAGGTATGGCGGAGAATCGTAGATTTCCCTGAGCAGGCGAGGGTAATCCGGATCGCGAAGCGTTACAAGCGACCCGTTGATGCGGTGCAGTTTCTCAAGCTGTTCTTCTGCCGTCTTCAGCGCATCTTCCCGTTTGGACGGATTACGCAGAAAAGTGAGGATCTGTCTGGCGAGTGGTTCACCGATGCCGGGAACAGCGGTCAAGTCATTGATACCTGCGCAGCCAAGTTCCCGGAGGTCGGGAAAACGGGAAACTACCGCTTTTATCCTTGCCGGGCCGATGCCGGGTATGAGGGAGAGGACGAGAAGCGGTATGTTTCTATCCATATAGTGCCGGGAAGCTCAGAAATCCCTTTTCATGAGGATGTTGGCATAACCGCGGAGGTACTCGCGCCCTTCGGGGTAGGGAAGCTGGTCGAGGGCTGAAAACGCTTCCTCGGTGGTCCGGTTGATCAGTGCAGCTGTTTCATCGAGGACTCCGCATTTTTCGTAGACTGCCTTGACTTCGGTGACGTTCTCCGGCGCTGTGCCCTTGTTGGTGATGATCGATTGCAGCAGCTCACGGTCCTTTCCGGCAGTCAACTCGAGCGAGCGGAGCAGGAGGTAGGTTTTTTTTCCGTTGATGATGTCCCCGCCCGCCATCTTTCCGGATTTTCCGTCGGCAGCCATGATGTCGAGGTAGTCGTCCTGGATCTGGAAGGCCCTGCCGATTTTCTCGCCGAAAACCACCAGGCTTCTGAGCTGGTCAGGGGTACCGTTTCCTGCAACGCCGCCTGCTTCAAGGGCGGCCGATATGAGGCGACCGGTTTTTTTCGCAATCATGTCGAGGTAGTCGTCGATGGTGGCATCTGATTTCTTTTCGAGCTCCATGTCGAGCGCCTGTCCCTCGCAGATTGTGATGTTCGCGTGATTGAGGATGTGAATGAGTTCGATGTGCCTCGCTCCATCCGCTTTGAGCGCAAGCTCGTAGGCATAAGCTATCATGACGTCGCCGGTAAGGATGGCGGTGTTGACGTTCCACTCCCTGTGGACGGTGGGCCGTCCGTGCCTCAGCTCTGCCTGGTCCATGATGTCGTCATGGATCAGCGTGAAGTTGTGAAGGACTTCAACGGCAAGCGCAACATCGAGCGCATTTTCGGAAGAACCCGAGACCGCTTCTGAACCGAGCAGGGTGAGAAAGGGGCGTATCCTCTTGCCTTTCCCCTCGAGGATATAGCGTGCCGGTGCGTAAAGCGTGTCAGGCTTTTCGGCACTGAAGCATTGTTCGAGCGCGGCATTGATCCTCGTGTGGTAGAGGCGGTATTTCTGTTCGACAAGCTCCTGCGTTATAGGCATACTCATACTGAAATCGGTCAATGTTTGAAGAGAAGTTTTGTATTCCTGAGCTGTTCGGTCGTCGCGGCCCCGCAAAGGAACATGACGGCCCTGAGGTCGTTCAGCCAGATTTCAATTGTTTCTTCGAGCTTTCCTGCATGCAGGGCCTTGAGGAGCGCACCGGCAGAAGCGGCGATCTGTGCTCCGAGGGCAAGCGATTTGGCGATGTCGGAACCGGTCGATATGCCGCCCGATGCGACGATTTCAAAATCATGCGTTCCCCGCACCTCTGTTTTCAGCTCGTTTACGGCAACAAGACACTCTGCGGTGGGGATTCCCCAGTTCAGCAGTTCTTCGAGCGCTTTCAGGCTGAAACGGCGGTCCTGGCCGAACTGCCTGGTATAGCGGACCTCTTCGACTTTCTGCCAGCTGATGCCTCCTGCGCCTGCCACATCGATGACTTTCACTCCTGCCTCGACCAGCCTGTGTGCGGTCTGGCGGGATATGCCGCAACCGACCTCCTTGGCAATTACTGGAACGGGAATTACCGATGTTATCCATGCGATCTGATCGAGGACCCGGCGGAAATCGGTGTTGCCTTCCGGCTGGAACAGCTCCTGCGCGGGATTGAGGTGCACGATCAGCCCGTCTGCGTTCAGGAGATCGAGCATGATGTCGATCTCCGCCCTGCTCAGGCCTTTTGCGACCTCGGGAGCCCCGATGTTTGCGAATATCGGTATCGAAGGCGCGTATTTCCGTACGACGGAGAAACTTTCCCGGTAAGAAGCGTTTTCGAGCGCCTGCCGCATACTTCCGACTCCCAGCGGGAGCATGAATCGTTCTGCAGCTTCGGCAAGGGCGCGGTTCAGGGCCGATGCCTCGCTGTATCCGCCGGTCATCGACGAGATCATCAGCGGGGCGCCGGTTTTTTTACCGAGAAACGTCGAAGAGAGGTCGATTTCAGCAAAGGCGATTTCAGGAAGAGCGTCGTGCTCGAACTGGTAACGCTCGAACCCGGTGTTTTTTCCGCTGAACGCTATATCGTTGTGCAGGCATATCTCGACATGGCTGTGCTTTCGTTCAATTGTCGTATTGTCCGTGTTCTGTGTCATGCCGCCGGGATAAGATGTCCTGAAGGTATTATGGCCGCCTCTCTTTATCTGTCAAGAATCCCCGGAGCCCGGTTCGGTCCCGGTACATCGGGAATCCTCCGCCCTGCACGGGTGCTCCCTGCGACAATAAATAGAGTTGTCCTTGTGATACTTGTGGTTAAAAATATAACTTAATAAAATTTTCCTGCAACATTGCCCGGTCTGAGGTATTCGATCACAACATGCTGAAAACACTTTTCAACATCGCGGTACGTCACCTGCTCGGCCGTCGACGCCAGACGCTTACCACTATTTTCGGTGTTGCCGTCAGTACCATGGTGCTGATCACCACAAATTCCCTTACCCGGGGGCTTCTCGATTCCTTCATAGAAACCATTGTCAACGTCGCGCCCCACATCACCGTCAAGGGGGAAAAGATGAACCCCGTTCCTGTCAACGTGGTTGCTGCCGACAAACCGGAAGCGGTGGCCTTTGTCGAGAACAACATCAAAAAACAGGAGCGGGAGGAAGTCGTGAACTACCGCCAGATCCTCGGCATTTTCGGCTCCCCGGAGTACCGGAAGCTGGTACTGGCCTCCTCGCCCTATGTGGAATCACAGGTTATGGCGGTCAAGGGTAGCAGGAACCAGCCCCTGCTCCTGAAAGGTGTCCTTATCGAAAGTGAGGATGCGATCAGCGGGATCAGGAATAAACTCGTACGAGGGGATATCTCCATGTACGAGAAAAACCCGAACGCCCTCCTTATCGGCCGGACGGTCGCGAAAGATATGGGGGTCGGCCTGAACGACGAGGTGACGGTGATTTCAGCGAAAGGGAAAAGCCGGCAGTGCAAGGTTGCCGGGATTTTTTTTACCGGTGTGAACGCCCTCGACCAGAGCGTTTTCGTTTCCCTGAAGCTTGCCCAGATCATCGAGGAGCTTCCTCCGAACAAGGTGACCGGCATCGCCCTGAAGGTGAAAAACCCTCTTGACGATTCAGAACTTGCAAAAGACCTCCAGCGCGTTACGGGATACCGCTGCATCACCTGGCAGGAGGAAAACGAAAGCATCCTCTCGCTTTTCGCCCGTGTCGGCTATATCGTCTTTTCTCTGGTGGCTTTCGTGGGCGTGGTATCAGGTTTCGGTGTCGCGAATATCCTGGTCACGACGGTTTTCGAGAAAAGCCGCGACATCGCCATCATGAAATCCTTCGGGTTCTCCTCCCGGCGGATAGTCGGCCTCTTCGTCCTGGAAGGCTTCATGGTCGGTCTCTTCGGAGCGCTGATCGGTGGTGTCCTGGCAATCGGCTCGATCACCCTGTTCGCGAACCTGCCGATCGAAAGCTCCCAGGGTCCGCTCACGAAAACCGGTTTCAGCATGTCGTACAATCCGGTCTACTTCATCATGGTCATAAGCGTCACGGTGCTGATCAGCACCATTGCCGCCATCCTTCCTTCAGCAAGGGCAGCCAGGCTCGAGCCGGTCGGCGTTCTCAGGGACAGCAGTTTGTAGGGGACTGGGGACTGGGGTTTGGGTACTGGAAAGTGGAAAGTGGGGAGTGGGTAATGGGAAAGATAGCCCCGTAGGGGCGGGATATTGGTAGCCAGGGGTGCCAGCCCCTGGAAGGAGGGTCAAAATAAACTTGGGTTTCAGCCCCGCAGGGGCGGCATGGAGGGAAGCGCTGAGGACTGAGGACTGAGGGCTGAGGACTGAGGGCTGAGGACTGAGGACTGAGGACTGAGGGCTGAGGACTGAGGGCTGAGAACTGAGGGCTGAGAACTGAGGGCTGAGGACTGAGGGCTGAGGGCTGAGGACTGAGGACTGAGGACTGAGGGCTGAGAACTGGGAAGTGAGATTTTGTCCCTGTTGTCGCTGCAGTCCTTTTTGTCCCTTTGCAGTATGCCTGGGTACTGGGTAATGGAAAGTGGGGTATGGGTAAGAAAAAAAGCTTAGTCCTGAGCACTAAGCACTCAGCACTGAAAACTGCAGTCCCTTTGGTCCTTTTTGTCCCATAACTTCCATAAGCCCCGAGATTTTCAAACTCTTGTTTTTCTCAGCTCCTGTTCGGGATGCTGCAGCTGATAGAGCTTGTAATACAGGCCTTTCTGAGCGAGCAGTTCCTGGTGGCTTCCTGTTTCCCTGATAACACCTTTGTGCAGGACGATAATCCGGTCGGCTTTCTGTATGGTGGAAAGGCGGTGGGCGATGATGATGGAGGTACGGCCGCTCATGAGGCGGGAAGTAGCCGTATCGATGAGCAATTCCGTTTCGGTATCCACCGAGCTTGTCGCTTCGTCGAGCACGAGGACCTGCGGGTTGTAGAGAAGCGCCCGGACGAAGGCGAGCAGCTGTTTCTGGCCCGAAGAAAGCCCCGTGCCGTTCTCGAGCACCCGGTAATCGTAGCCTCCGGGCAGCTGACTGATGAACCGGTCCGCTCCCACGATGGCCGCGGCCTGCCTGATCTCTTCGGGTGTGACGCCGGGCTTGCCGAAAGCCAGGTTTTCGCCGATGCTTCCGGAAAAGAGGAAAACATCCTGCATCACCACGCCGACCATCCTGCGCAAGGCGTGTTCATCTATCTCCTCCAGTGGAACGCCGTCGATGGTTACCGATCCTTTCTCAAAAGGGTAGAGTTTCGAGAGAATATTGATGATGGTTGTTTTCCCGCTACCGGTAGCCCCGACAATGGCAATTTTTTCCCCGCGGCGGATGTCGAACGAAATGTCCTTCAGCACCCAGTTGTCGGCTTCATATGCGAACCAGACATGTTCGAACCTGATGTTCTCCCTGAACGAAACCGGTGTTTTCAAATCCGTGCGGGTTTCGATGCCTTCCTTTTCGTCGAGCAGCTTGATGATGCGGTCCGAGCTCGTGATAGCTGTCTGGATAACATTGAACCGGTCGGAAAGATGCTGGAGCGGACGGAAAAACAGCCAGATGTACTGGATGAAGGAGATGACGACCCCCAGGGAGAGGTCCGCCCTGAGGATGCGGACGCCGCTGTACCAGATGACCAGGCCCGCCGCGACCGAACTGAGCACTTCGATGAGCGGGTAATAGACCGAAAAATAGAGGACCGTCCTGATGTTCGCGTCCCTGAAATCTGCGTTGATCGCTGCATAGCCCGCCGCTTCCCGTTCGCCGCGATTGAAGAGCTGGACGATGGCCATGCCGGTGATGTGTTCCTGGAAAAAGGTGTTCATCCTCGCCAGATGGGTCCTGACATCGAGGAATGCGATCCTGACGCGGTTCTTGAAGGCAATGGTCGCCCAGATCATGAGCGGCAGGATGGAGAGGACGATAAGGGTGAGCTGCCAGTCAATCCACAGCATCAGCACCACAATGAAGAACAACTGCAGCAGGTCGCCGAGAATGGTGATAATGCCGCTCGAAAGCATTTCGTTGAGCGATTCCACATCATTGGTCGTGCGGGTGATCAGCCTGCCGATCGGATTGCGGTCGAAAAACCTCGCAGGCAGTTTCTGCAGGTGGCTGAAAATATCCATACGCAGGTCGAAAACGGCTTTCTGCCCAAGGATCGATGTCAGCCAGGTCACGACATACTGCTTGACGCCGTCCAGGAAAATTACCCCCGCCAGCACAAGGCTGATCATGCCCAGTCCCCTGATATCGTGCCTGGCCATGTAATCGTCAATCGCGATTTTCGTCAGGTAGGGCCTCAGCGGTCCAAGAAAAGAACCTGCAATGGTGATCAGGATGGACGCCGAGACGAGGCCTTTGTAGGGCTTGACGTACTTCAGGAGGCGCGAAACGATGTAGCGGTCGATCGAACCTTTTTTCCGGTTCTGGAGAGTGTCGTCCTGTTGTGTCGTGAAACTTTTCTTTTCCGTACCTTTGCTCATGCTTCCTCGATCAGCGGTTCCGTGCAGCCGTGCGTTAGAGCGCGGCCGCTTTTTCTTCAATTTCCTTTTTCAGGCTGTCGGCCAGTGCATCGGCCTGTTCTTTCGTAGGTGCCTCGGCATAGATCCTTACGATCGGTTCGGTGTTGGATGGCCGCAGATGGACCCAGCTGTCGCTGAAATCCAGTTTCAGCCCGTCCAGCATGTTTACTTCCGCGTCGCGGTGCGATGAGGCGATGGCTGCGAAAAGAGCGTCGAGCGAATGACGGCCCTTATCGTCGAGCGTTATTTTCTGCTTCGACATGAAATACACGGGGAACTCCTTTTTGAAACCCGAAAGCGTGCCTCCTGCGTTTGCCTGACGCCAGAGGGTGAACGCCTGCAGGAAAAGAGCTATCCCGGCAAGGGCGTCTCGCCCGTAATGCAACTCGGGCAGGATGACCCCTCCGTTGCCTTCCCCGCCGATAACAACGCCGGTTTCTTTCATGACCTCGGTGACGTTCGCCTCGCCGACCTTCGCGCTGTGGCATGCCACTCCGTGCTTTGCGGCAATATCCCGCAGGGCGCGGCTGCTCGAGAGGTTGTTCGCCACGGGCCCGGGTTTGTGGCGGAGGTAGAAATCGGCGCAGGCGACGAGGGTATACTCTTCGCCGAACAATGAACCATCTTCGCAGATAACCGCCAGCCTGTCGACGTCCGGATCGACCACAAGCGCGAGGTCGCACCCGCTCTCCCTGACTGCGGCGATGGTTTTCTGGAGGTTCTCCTCGATCGGCTCGGGGTTTCGCGGAAAAAGCCCGCTCCCGCCGCAGGCGACTTCGGTTACCTCCGCTATGCCGAGCTCCCGGCAGAGCCTCGGTACGACAGCATATCCCGCACCCTCTACGCAGTCAACCAGCACTTTATAATTTTGAGCCGCTATAGCTTCGGTATCGATGCACGAAAGCTGCATGACCTTGCGGATATGCACGTCATCGTAAATATTTGTGCAGGATGTCGAACCGGTTTCGTTCCATCTGGCGAACCGGAACATTTCTTTTCCGGCAATATCGAGAAGGTCGGCGACATCGTCCGCGTTCAGGAACTCTCCCTTGCTGTTGAGCATTTTCAGGGCATTCCATGCGACGGGGTTGTGCGAGGCCGTAATGATCAGGCCACCGTCGGCATGTTCTTCCGGCACGGCAATTTCCACGGTTGGCGTCGTCGCCACGCCGAGGTCCAGGATATCGCAGCCGCACAGCGCGAGCGTGCTCGCGACAAGATCGGCGATAAGTTTTCCGGTCGGCCTGGTATCCCTGCCGATGACGATTTTCGGTTTCCCTGCGCCGTTCCCGCTCCTCCGGTGTGCGGCCCAGGTGGCGAAGGATGTTGCAAATGCCGTGAGGTTCAGGGGGGTGAGACTTTCGCCGACAATGCCCCTTATACCGGAAACGCTGATCATCAGGCTCATGAGCGAATCGATTTCAATGGTTTTATAAAGTATGGACACATCTGTTTATTCCTGCACCGTGATTGAAACGGTCAATCCAGGTTGCAGCAAAAACTCAGATTTTTTGGTTCTGTCTTTTGTCCTGTCATTCTGAGCGGAGCGAAGAATCCACAAAGGGCAAAATAGGGAAATGGATGCTTCACTTCATCTTATTGCGTTCAGCATGACAAACCGTGATGTTAACCGGGCAAAGGGCAAGGATCCGGATATTTTCGATTAATGGAAAGAATGGATCCTCACATACGACAAGTCAGACATAACCGAATGCTGCCCGAATATAAGGAAAATCAGGAGAATGTCGTTCAGGCTGAACGGGCCTTATTGCCGGGTCGGAACGGCATTTTCACGATTTTTCAGTTCATGTTTTTGATTTTAACGGGGGTTCTTGTATATTTTAGACCTTTTGTTATGAAGTCAGCAATGACCGTGAATTTCAATTATTTATCTTAGAAGCGTCTATGCCTTTACACAAATCTGCTGAAAAAAGACTGAGGCAGTCGGAAAGAAGAAATGCCAGGAACAGGGCAAGGAAAAAAGAGCTCAAGGTCCTCGTGAAGAACATGCAGAAACTTATCGACAACCGCGCCGACAAGTCGGAAGTCGAGGTCGCATACCGTTCAGCAGTGCAGAAGCTCGATCGTCTCGGCGTCAAGAACTATATTCACGCAAACAAGGCATCGCGCAAGAAGTCTCAGCTGACGCGCCTGTTCAACAGCTACGCGAAAGACTGAAGACGGCCCGGACCTCCGGTCCGCTTACTGATTCTCATTCTCCGGTATATGGCCTGGAAAAGCCGCTACGTTCTTTTCGGGCCATATTTCATCATCAGCTCTCATGTTTGCTTATTTTCGCGGAAGGCTGGTCTCCGTCCTGCCTGAAGAAGCTCTGGTGGAGGTTGCCGGTATCGGTTACCGGCTTATGATCTCCGCAACCACAAGGCGCCGACTGCCGGACCCCGGCAGCGAAGTGCTCCTTTTTTCCCACCTTGCCGTCAGGGAAGACGCTTTTCAACTTTACGGCTTTTCAACGGAAGAGGAACGCCAGCTTTTCAGGTTGCTCCTGCTTGCCTCCGGCGTCGGACCCCGGCTTGCGATCGCCGTGCTTTCGGGCCTCGAAGTCCATGAAGTCCATGAAGCGATACTTGCCAATGCTCCCGAACGCCTCTACGGCATCAGCGGTGTCGGAAAGAAAACCGCAGCGCGCATCATTCTCGAACTGCGCGACAAGATACTCAAGCTTTCTCCCGTTTCCGGCATCGCCGTCAAGGGTGACGCCGGGGCTTCGCAGCTCCGTGACGACGCCGTCAATGCCCTGATCACCCTCGGATTTCCCCGAACATCGGTTCAGAAAGCAGTGGCTTCGATCATCGAACAGCATTCGGGGCTCACGGTCGAAGATGTTATCAAGTATGCCCTCGCTTCCATTCACAATGCATAAGTTTCAGTTCAACCGGTGACTTACCAGGAAGCTCTCGATTTTCTCTATCCCCTGCACAGGTTCGGCATCAGGCCGGGCCTTGACCGTATGCTTGGGCTGATGGAGGTTCTCGGGTCACCGCACCTCCGGCTTGGCAAGGTCATCCATATCGCCGGTACGAACGGAAAAGGAACGACCGCGGCATCCATCGCCTCGATTTTCCAGGCATCAGGCAGGAAAACAGCCCTCTATACGTCGCCCCATCTGGTGGATTTTACCGAAAGGATAAGGATTGACGGCCGGCAGATACCACGGGAGAGCGTTGCCGGGTACTGTTCCCGGCTGAAGAATGCCATTGAGGGAAAACAGATCACGTTTTTCGAGGCTACGACCGCCATCGCTTACACCTGGTTTGCCGATGAAGGGGTTGAGGTGTCTGTTATCGAAACCGGCATGGGCGGCAGGCTCGATGCGACAAATATCGTCCGGTCCGACTACTCGATCGTTACCGGCATCGGCCTTGACCATACCGCCTGGCTCGGAAACGCCATTCCGGTGATTTCCGCGGAAAAAGCGGCGATCATCAAACCGGGCTCCCGTGCCTACACGGCCGTCGCGGAGCCAGATGCCTTCCAGCCGATCGCTGAACAGGCCGAACTGCACCATGTTCCCCTTTCCGTAGCCGGAAAAGATGCCGTATGGAACGTGACAGCCTCCCGTGAAGGTTCTTTTCTGCTCGACATCACGACCCGCAAGAACCGTTACCGGGATATCAACGTCCCCCTGACGGGCTCCTTCCATGCGTCCAACATCACGCTTGCGGTGATGGTCTCCGAAGATGCGGAAGTCCCTGAAGGCCATATCAGGGCCGGCATAGAACGGATGCTGGAAACCGGTTACAGGGCGAGGCTCGAAAAAATAGGGATGAAACCGTCGATCTATCTCGATGTGTCGCACAACCCTGACGGCATGAAGCGCACGGTCGATACCCTGCTCGGGTTCCGGCACTTGTACCGTTCGGTCCATATCCTGCTCGGGCTTGCTTCCGACAAGGATGCACCTGCTGTCGTCCGGGAACTTGCGAGGCTCGGCGGAACGATCGTACCTGTTTCCATTCCTTCCGAGCGGAGCCTTCCCTCCGGAGAGCTTGCGGAAATATGCAGACGCGAAGGATGCGGGGCTTTTGCATTCGGAACAGCCGGAGAAGGTCTCGGCTTTATCCTTGATCGTGCAGACGAAGAAGACCTGGTTCTGGTGACCGGTTCGTTTTATCTGGCAGGGGATATTCTTTCGCACTATCTTACGTGAAGAACACGATATGGCTCTTTTAACGGGAAAAATCGTATATTCCGGAAAGTCTCACCGAACTCTCCAAGATACCGGGCGTGCTTCCCTGAGCGATAATCCTTGTTTTTGGTTATCCCTTTTTCTAATATTGGTAATACTACCCCTGTCATCTTCTTCCTGCTTTCATGTTTACATTGCAAAGCAACAAAGCCCGTTAACCATGCCGTCTGCCGGTTCTGAAACCAGGAACTGCAGCCGGTCTGTTTCCGGACCCATGCCATGACACCTGTTCTCTAACTACAAGCGTTGAAAAATCAATACCATGTCGAACAATTCGGTTACTAAAGGTCTGGACATCAACATGCTCCAGAAAAAGAAGGTTCATGAGCTTCATGCACTGGCAAAAGAGATCGGCGTCACTGCGGCGGGCCTGCGCAAGGAAGAACTGATTTTCAAGATCATCGAGGCCCAGTCCCAGAAGAACACCGACCCCGAAAATGCGACGGTCATGGTCAATACCGGCGTTCTGCAGGTCATTCCTGAAGGGTACGGCTTCCTGCGCTCGGCCAACTACAACTATCTCTCTTCTCCGGACGATATCTATGTTTCCCCTTCGCAGATCAAACGGTTCAACATGCGGACGGGTGATACGGTTTCCGGTCAGGTCAGGGCCCCGAAGGAAGGGGAGCGGTTTTTTGCCCTGCTGAAGATCAATACCATCGACGGCAACGATCCCGAAATCACCCGCGAACGCCCCTATTTCGAAAACCTCACCCCTCTCTTTCCCCGAGAACGCATCAAGCTCGAGACCAAGCAGTCCGAGTTCTGCGGCCGCATCATGGATATTTTCACTCCTATAGGAAAAGGGCAGAGGGGGCTGATCGTCGCACAGCCAAAAACCGGCAAGACCATGCTGCTGCAGATGATCGCCAATGCCATCATCAAGAACCATCCCGAGGTTTTCCTGATTGTCCTTCTCATTGACGAGCGCCCTGAAGAGGTGACCGACATGGCCCGAAGCGTTGCGGCGGAAGTCGTGAGCTCGACCTTCGACGAAGACCCGGAAAGGCATGTGCTCGTAGCCGACATGGTCCTTGAAAAGGCCAAGCGCCTTGTCGAGGTCGGCAGGGACGTCGTGGTCCTGCTCGATTCGATCACCAGGCTGGCGCGCGCGCACAACACCATCATTCCCCATTCGGGCAAAATCCTCTCCGGCGGTATCGATGCCAACGCGCTGACCAAACCAAAGAGGTTCTTCGGCGCCGCCCGAAATATCGAGGAAGGTGGAAGCCTCACCATCATAGCGACCGCGCTTGTCGATACCGGATCGCGCATGGACGACGTCATTTTCGAAGAGTTCAAGGGCACCGGCAACATGGAGCTCGTGCTCGACCGCAGGCTTTCCGAACGGAGGATATTTCCGTCGATCGACATCCTCAAATCGGGCACCCGCAAGGAGGAGCTGCTGTTTTCCCAGGAAGAGCTTTCGCGTACATGGCTTCTCAGGAAATACCTGGCCGACAAGAACCCGATCGAATGCATGGAGTTCATGAGGGAGAAGATGGCCGACACCAAAGACAACAGGGAATTTTTCAAGTATATGAATGCCTGACGTTCTTCCGGACCGTTGCAGAACAATAAAATACCGGTTCGATAAGAAATACTGTTTGCAGTTTTTGAAATAAATCCTATATTATCAGCCTTTAAATCAAGCGGAAATACAGAGCCTATGCCCTGCGGAAAAAAGAGAAAACGTCATAAGATGGCGGTGCACAAACGCAAAAAGGCGCGCCGTAAGAATCGGCACAAGAAGCGTCAGAGATACCAGAACAAGTAAGTTCCGGTAGCGTTCCTGTACCCTGGTCATTGGTTGAGAATATAGCTCAGTCGGTAGAGCATCTGCCTTTTAAGCAGAGGGTCGAAGGTTCGAGTCCTTCTATTCTCACCGGATTGTTCATAATCCTCTGTGCAAGCCCGAGTGGTGAAACTGGTAGACACACCATCTTGAGGGGGTGGCGCCGAAAGGTGTAGGAGTTCGAATCTCCTCTCGGGCACATAGAAAAAGAAGCCGCTTTTGAGCGGCTTTTTTTTCGCCTTGTCGAGGCAGAGCATTGGCCTGGTCGGATACCAGAGAAGTCTTTTCCCCGGTAATGAAGTGAAGCATCCATTTGCGGACATTGCCTTTTATGGATTCTTCGCTCCACTCAGAATGACAGGAAAAGGCTGAAGTCAAAAAGAAGAGCCAGGGCAGAATGGCAGGAGCTGGTAGATTGTTCTGAAACACAGGTGTCATCCTGAACGAAGC
>JAAXXI010000035.1 GCA_013334565.1 Chlorobiaceae bacterium | reverse complement strand
CCGGACGCTCCATGATCTTCTGCTTCATCAGCCTGAAAAACTCGAGTGTTTCATCAAGGCCGGTGAACACCTTCGGCGGATTACCCGCCCTGTCCCTGACGAGCGTTCCGTGGATGACAAGCACCAGTCCCACTTTCCCGCCCCGTATCCCCCTGACGGCAGCGCCGATCTCCCTGAAAAGGTAGTCGGCGTAGATATTGAGGAGCCGTTCGTCTTTCCACATCCTGCTGACCACCCTTACAGCGCTGAACATGCTGTCCTGGAAGGCATCGAGGATCATCTGGCATGCGACGCCGCAGGAAAAGGCCGATTCGACCGGTATCAGCGGAAGGACGACGATGCCGTCGTACTCCTTGCGCAGCTTTGCGACCAGTTCGTCAAGGTAGGGAGGAACGAAATAATATGCCTCGTACACGGTAAGGTCCGCTTCCGGAATGGTGCCGGCGGAAGCGATCCCTTCGGCCACCATTCCGGTCTGTGCACGGTGTATGGCGAGAAACGTCGAATGATAGCGGCTCAGCTTCCAGTTCAGGTAGTGCCTTGCTGAACGGAAATCGGCTATGAAATAGATAAGCGCATCGGGAATCGCAACGATCTGCCTGGTGACCACTTTGAGGATTTTTCTCGAACTTGGCCACAGGTTGCGGATTTTCAGGTCTTCGACCTCCCCGTATGTTGTGACGACAACTGCATATTTTTTCCTCTTCACAATCCCGTCCACCATTTTAGCTCCATAAACACCACTGCAAAACCGACAATGCTGCCTACGAGGGTTTGCATAAAGTTATGTGCCTTGAGCACGATCCTCGACCACATCAGCAGAGGAACGACCGGAAGAAGCCAGAGGGCATGGTAACCGAATTTAACGAACAGCAGCGCGACGGCGGAAGCGTAGCTGAACAGATGGATGCTGATCTTCCACTGCAGGGTGATCAGCAGGATGAACACCGTGTTGACTGCATTGAAGAGCAGGATGCCGGAAAGGAGCCTCGGCGGATGCAGCTGCTGGATAAACTCGTAACCAAGCACATTGACGGCGACAAGCACGAGCAGCGGAAGGAAACGCTGCTCCCTGAACGTAATATTGTAGTCGGAAACTTTACCGGTCTTTTTCAGGCCGTAGATCAGGAGCATGGGGATAACCGTGCTCGAAGCGAACAGGACCACCAGGCATGCCAGGTGCTCCGGCTTGTGCCCGTAGCCGAGAAGAACGATTGCAAGATAAGCGAGAGGGGCGACAACGATAGGACTGATAACCCAGGAAACGAAGTTTGCAAAACGCTGTGTATCAAACTGCATGGGCTCTCTGTAAAATCGGTAATGAAACGGGCTGTTTATAAGGCGCACCCTGAAAAAGTACCCCGAAAGATAATTTTTATTAAAATAAAAACCACGTATATTCTCTGGCTGTCATGCGAGAGTGGTGAAATTGGTATACACGCTAGTCTTAGGAACTAGTGCCGTGAGGCGTAAGGGTTCGAGTCCCTTCTCTCGCACGCCTCGAAACATGCCAAAGTGGCGGAACTGGTAGACGCGCTGGACTCAAAATCCAGTGAGTGCAAACTCGTGTGGGTTCGAGTCCCACCTTTGGTACACAGGGAAAATCTTGCAATTAACGTGACCTCTCTTCCATGCAGCGAATGTACTCACCCTGGCGTGAAGTATACATGCAGTCCTTCAAGGATGAAAAATCCTCCGGGAGCTCGGGGAAATCGATTTTTTCCGACATACCCCCCGAAGAAGACGAAAAGCACTTTGTCCTGCACCGGGCAAGGAAGAGCTTCGTCATCATGAACCTCTACCCATACAACTGCGGGCACCTCATGGTTGTCCCCTTCATGCAGACCCCGGAATTTTCGGAACTCGACAGCGAAACCAGGCTCGAGGTCATGGACCTGACCGACCTGTGCATGAAAGCCCTCAAGGCAACACTCAGGCCGCACGGCTTCAACCTGGGAGCGAACCTCGGCAGGATTGCCGGAGGAAGCGTGGACAACCACATTCATTTCCATATCGTCCCGCGCTGGGACGGCGATACGAATTTCATGCCCGTGCTTGCCGATGCGAAAGTCCTGAGCAACGACATGGTACAGCTCTACAAAAACCTGAAAAAGGCTTTCGCAGAGCTTCTCGCAGAGGAAAACAGCTGAGCTTACCGCCTCCATGGAAACCGCTCCGTGCCCCATATGCGGCTCAACCGAATTCGAAAGGTTCCTTGAAGTACCCGACCGTTTCGACACGACCGGGAAAAAACGCTGGACGCTTGTCCGCTCCCGCGGCTCCGGGCTCGTCATGCTCAATCCCCGTCCAGATCCTTCCGAAATGCATTTCCATTACCGGTCGGGGCGCTATGATCCCCACCTGACCGAAGAGGAGACGGCATCGACAGGCGAGCGGTTCTACCTCGCCCTGCGCCGGATACTGCTCGGCTACAGGGCGCACATTGTCCTGAAAGGCGCGAAGAGACAGGACGGCGGACTTTCCGTCCTCGAAGTGGGTTGTTCCACGGGGGATTTCCTCGGATTCCTGCACCGGAAAAAAGGCTTTGCGCTCGATAACCTCGAAGGGATCGAAATCGACAGTGCGGCAGCGGATCATGCACGGAAGAAGTTCAGGCTCGAAGTATGCCGCGACCTGTGGGAAGATTCAAGGCAGGAGAGGCAGTTCGACCGTATCGTGCTCTGGCATGCGCTCGAACATATCCATAACGTGGGTGAAACGCTTGACAGGTTGTCGGGGCTTGTCCGCGAAGAGGGTACCATCGTGCTCGTGCTGCCGAACCATGCAAGCCCTGATGCAGCCATCTACCGGGAAAACTGGATTGCCTGGGACGCACCCCGCCATCTCTGCCATTTCACTCCCGAAACCCTCGCTGCGCTGCTGGAAAAGCACAACCTGAAGATTGCCGGGAGCATGCCCTATTTCCCGGACACCGTCTTCAACATCTTCCACAGCGAAAAACTCGCAAGCCGGATGGAGGGAAAACCGGTCAATGCGGCCAGGATGCTTCACGCTGCGGTGAAGTCGGCCCTGGCGCTGACGGCAAATTTCATTCGCCCGTCGGGCGCATCGGGTATCGTCTATTTCGTCCGCAGGGCCTGAACCGAGCTCCTGCCAAGCGCCTTGTCGAGCTGGACGCTCGCCACAAGATAGTCGTAGATCGCCTGGAGGTAGTTTGTCTTTGCCTTGTTGAGCTGCAATTCCGCATCGGTAAGCTCGAGCCTCGAACCGATCCCCTCCCTGAAGCGCAGGAGTGAAATCCGGTAGCTCCGCTCCGCCACGCTGATGGTTTTCGACTGGACCTCGATGCGCTTCTGCGACTCCCTGAAGTTCGAGAGCCTGATCTCCATTTCCGCACGGATATTCGCCTTGAGGTCTTCGTAGCGCGTCCTTGTCTGGAGCTGCGCGATTTTGGCCTGCTGGACTTTAGCGCTTATGCGGAACCCGGTGAAGATGGGCAGGGACAGTTTCAGGCCCACCGAGGAAGATTGGGGCCAGACGGCGTCTGCAAGCTTCGTATCGTCGTTGAAAGCAGTCTGTGTCTCCCATTTGCCGAAAGCGGAAAGGACGGGAAAATGCTCGGCATTGGCAGCGGCAACCTGTTCGCCCTCCGCCTTGACCTGGAGTTCGAGCTGATGAAGGTCGGGCCTCGATGCGAGGGCTTCGCCGTATGCCGCCGCTATATCCGAAGGATAGGACGAAGGAAGCACCTCGAGCTTGCCGGTCAGGACGATGCTGCTGTCGGGCGGGATGCCCATGGTGTTTTTCAGCTTCGTCATGGTTATCGAGACACGGTTGCCGGCCTGAATAAGCTCCGGCCTGAGGTTTTCGACCGAGAGGAAAGCTTTCAGGGTATCGATGTCGGCGGCAATACCCTGCCTGAACATCGCCTGCGTATCTTTTCGTGACTCCTCCCACCGGGCTATGCTCTGTTCGACGATCCTGAGCTGGTCTTTCGAGATGAGGGCATCGAAATAGGCCATCTTGATATCGGTGACCACCCCGGCTTCTGCATTCCTGTATGCCTCGTCGCTCATCCTCCGGACGGTGTTCGCCGCCCTGATGCCGGCAAGCGCGGAGAGGTTGAAAAGAGACTGGTTGACATTGACGTTGGCAACGCCCGCGTTGTCCGCACTGATTTCAAGTTTGCCGCCAGGAAACATTGAATCATCCGGGAAGAGGATCACCGACGGCTGCAGGGTCCTGGTATAGGTGAAATCCGCCGATATCTGGGGCAGCACCTGCGACCAGGTTTCACGGATTTTCTGGCCGGCCATCTGCCGGTCGAGCCGGGCGATTTCAAGCGTACGGCTCTTTTCAAGACCGATGCGGACGGCATCTTCGAGGGTTATCGGCGTTCCCTCCGGTTTTTCGGCAGCACAAATCTGGCTGGACGCCGCAGGGCCGAGGAGCAGGAAAAAGAAAAACAGGACCGGTGTTATCCTCTTGTTCATAACTTTTTTACTTTATGGAGATACCTTGCATCGTACACTTCCTTGTGCAACACCATTATTGTTCCGGCAACAATAAGTCGCAAGGAAATCCATGCAACGGGGCTGTCATTCTGAATGAAGCGCAGCGGAATGAAGAATCCATCATATTTAGTTGTTCGTGATAAATAAGTTATGGATTCTTCGCCATGCTCGGAATGACAAAATCGAAGTTATTGTTGCTGACCGTGCTCGACAATTATAATCGCCGCTAAAATAAGTCAATGAATATACAAAGAGCAACGGCATAACGGCAATCAGTTTCGGTAGCGGCCGGGCCAGAGGGACGCGAGCCGCTCCCTCAGGTATTTTTCCCGGCCCTCCTCCCCTGGCCGGTAGTAAGCCTTCGGATCGAGTCCGTCGGGAAAATAACGCTCATCGACAAAATGCCCGGGATAGCTGTGGGGATATCGGTACCCTTTGCCATACCCTTCGTTTTTCATCAGTTTCGTCGGGGCATTGCGCAAATGGAGCGGCACTGGAAGGCCCTGGAAGGCCCCGGCGTCACCTGACGCTTCGTTGAGCCCCTGATAGCTCGCGTTGGATTTCGGAGCCGACGCAAGGTAGGTCACACCCTGGGCGAGGTTGATCCTCGCCTCGGGCAGGCCGATCACTTCGACCGAATGAAACACTGAAATCGCCATGGTAAGGGCATAGGGATCGGCATTGCCGATATCCTCGCTCGCGAAAATCACCATCCTGCGCGCTATGAATTTCGGGTCCTCGCCGCCCTGCAGCATCCTCGAAAGCCAGAAAAGCGCTGCATCGGGATCGGAACCGCGCATGGATTTGATGAATGCCGAAATGATGTCGTAATGGTATTCACCGCCCTTGTCGTAGACCGGCGCATGGTGCTGCACAGCCCGTTCAAGCAGCTCCCTGGTGACGACGGCCTCGGAGATGTTTGCGGGAAGGAGGGAAACGGCCGCCTCCACCGCGTTGAGCGCCTTTCGCGCATCACCCCCGGCAAACTGCATCAGGAAATCGGGGTCGCCGATTTCCACGTGACGCTCCTTCAGCACCCGGTCTTCCCTGAGCGCCCGGCGGACGACCGATGCGAGGTCGGCTTCCGTCAGGGGTTTGAGCACATAGACCTGCATCCGGCTGAGGAGCGCGGCATTCACCTCGAATGACGGGTTTTCCGTCGTGGCGCCGATCAGGGTGATCACCCCCTGTTCGATGGCATGGAGCAGCGTATCCTGCTGTGCTTTGTTGAAACGGTGGATTTCGTCGATGAAAAGAATGGTGGTGCGCCCGGCGCGCCTCGATTTTTCGGCGTTTTCAAGCGCCCGGCGCACATCCTTTACCCCGGAATCGATCGCCGAAAGCTGTTCGAACCTGCAGTTCATCGATGACGCAAAAATTTCAGCAAGCGTGGTTTTGCCCGATCCGGGCGGGCCCCAGAAGATCATGGAAGGAAGCTGGCCCGTCGAAAGGTACCTGCGAAGCGGGCCGTCCGGCCCGATCAGGTGCTCCTGCCCCGCCATGTCGTCCAGCGAACGGGGACGCACCCTTTCGGCAAGGGGCTGGAAAAGAGGTTCCGAACCTGAAGTTCCCGGAACGCCGAACAGATCGGGCTGCATGTCGTTTTCACGCTCCATCGCTCAGAACCCCCGCTCCCTCAGCCAGGATTCGTCGATGAGGGAAACCGGAGGGTCCTTCCTTGCCTCGGGAACGTGCGTTCCGATCTGACGGGCCACATACTTGCCGAGGATATCGAACTCGAGGTTGACCATACTCCCCTTCCTGAGCAGATCGAGGGTCGTATGGGCTACCGTATAGGGGATCACCGCCACCGCGAAACGGGCGCCTTCGAGCCTGGCGACCGTAAGGCTCACACCGTCGATCGTGATGGAACCTGCGGAAACGATGAACGGGCCGAACTCCCCTTGAAAGGAGAACCAGATCTCCCTGCTTGAACCGAGCTCCCGAAGGTCGTCCACCGTTGCCGGGCAATCGACGTGCCCGAGCACGAAGTGCCCGCCGAGCCGGTCCATCGGGCGCAGGGCACGCTCGAGGTTGACCCGCGAACCCTGCCGCAGCGACCCGAAGGTCGTTTTGGAAAGGGTTTCCTCGACGCTGTCCACTTCGAACCATCCTTCCCCGAGGGCGACGACGGTCTGGCAGACCCCGTTGACGCTCACGCTTTCATCGATCGAAAGACCGGTAAAATCGGCCTGATTCGCATACTGCACCCTCAGCCTCAAACCGCCGTTGCGGGGGGTGATGCCGCTTATGCGGCCTACATCCTTGACAATTCCGGTAAACATGCCGCTCCGTTTTGTTTCCCTGTCATTGAAAGCCTGCGATAACCGTTTTCAGGAACAATATATGACGGTTACCGGTACACAACAAACCCGGCGGCAGGCACCCTGATACGCAGGGCGGCACCCTTCGCCGTCGATACCGGCGCGGTCTCCCCGATCTGACGCGCATCGGTCGAAAAGACGCATTCCATCATGCAGGGAGAGCGGTGGATGGTTCCGTCCACCACAGCCCAGACGCAAAGCTCCCGTTCGGTATCGGTATTGATCGCGCAGAGGTACTCGTCTTTGTCGAAAATCCTCGACCAGGCGATGACCCAGTGCAGTTCGCCGTTGACCAGTCCCGGATAGGAGAACTCCCAGTCCAGGCCGCTTTCGGAGACCTGCCTCAGGTACTGCCTCCCGCGGCGCAGGGCGATGTGACGCCTCCTCAGCTCGGAGAGTTCGCTGATGAACCGGTAGGCTTCATGCCGTTCGTTGAAAAAATGCCTGCCGGTGCTCTGGTAGGACCCGAAATTCCCGCCGAACATGCACTCGCGCAGGAAAACGTCGCTCCAGGAATCGTCATCACGGCGTTTGTCGGACCCGTTGAAAGCCTGTTCCGTTCCGTAGTAAATGCAGGGGATGCCAGCCGAGGCAAGGTTCAGGGCAAGCGCAGGTTTCAGCAGCAGCGAGCTTCTCTCCGAATCACCGCAGAACCGGAACTTGTGACGCACGCCGACCTGGTCGTGGTCGTCGAGCATGGTGACGATCTGCCGGGTATACCACTGGTGGCTCCTGCGGTTGTCGAGGACGCTGTTGCGGAAAAGGTCGAAATATCCCTCCTGATCGGGCGTTTCCGGGTTGCCGGGACCTCTCAGCCCCTTGACGAGAAATTCGAGCTTGTCCGGAATATCGTCGATGCCGAGCGCCGCATTGAGCCCCGTCGCACTGAGGATGGTCTCTGCGTAGGCCCTGCCCCCGGTTATTTCTCCGATGACGGCGAAATTATCCTTGCCGACCGATTCGGCGAACTCATGGATGCCGGTAACGAAAAACCTTACCGCGCCGGGTTCCATATGTTTGACGGTATCCAGGCGGTACCCGTCGATATCGGCATAGGCGATCCAGAAACGGTAGATATCGGTGAGGTGGCGCAATGCCTGGGACGGAACGAACCCGCCGACCCGGCGTTCGATGTCCTGCACATCTTCGGCCTCCCTCGGGGCATCGCCGAGATTGATATCCTTGAGGGTACAGAAATCCCCGTCCAGAAATTCGGGGAAGGTATCCCATCCCCTGATTTCGCCCTTTCTGGTCCAGGTATCGGGATGCTGCAGCTCCTCCGGCCATACCGACCCGTCCGGCCACCCCCCTCTCTCGAAACTTGCGGGAGGCCCGGAAAACGGCAGGCTCCCCTGCTCGCCGCTCGACAGCCGGTACCCGTCGACAGGCCACTGAAACCCTTCGTAATAAAAATAGCGCTCGTTGCCCTGGTAGGCGAACACATCGCCTGCATGGTTGATGATGATATCGAGAATGACCCGGATGCCCGCTTCATGGGCAGCCTTCACGAAATCCCGAAGCTCTTCCCTGGTGCCGAAATGCGGATCGACATCGAGGAAGTTCTGGATGCCGTAGCCGTGGTAATCGCTGCTGCCGGTAACCTGCCTGAAAACCGGGCTCACCCATATCGCTGATATCCCGAGCCGGGAAAGGTAACCGAGCTTCGACTTCATTCCGGCTATCGTGCCGCCGCACCATCTCTTTCCGGCTTCGAACCACGCATCGCGGTCCGCGGAGCCGCTGTCGGCCTGCAAGTTGAAGAGAGGGGTCGCTTCCGCTCCTGTGTTTGCATCGACGGGATTGCCATCGATATCGCCGAAGCCGCCCTGCTCCCGGCCGTCGGAAAAACGGTCGAGAAAAAGGAAATAAAGCACCTCGTCCGCCCAGGAGGCCGGAGAAGGGTGGAATTTGCGGTTTTCAACCAGAAACTTGAAGTCGATATCCCGTAAACGCTTTTCGACACGGCTGGACAGGGGGCTGTTGATTTCAGGGGGCATAGATAAACTGGTTCAGGGTTTAAGAAGCGGTTGGAATTACTACTCCGGCGATTAAAGCACCTCCGCAGCAGTGTTATGGGGTATTAATTCATTTTTAATCACGCTTTATCGAAACAAGCTTCGGGAAATTTGACCCTTAGAGATAAAAACTGTCATTCCCGGTATGCGGCAATAGCTCCGATTTTGTCATTCCGAGCAAGGCGAAGAATCCATAACCTGTTATTTGGTAATATATTGGATTCTTCTTTACGCTACACTTCATTGCGGAATGACTCTTGTTTTTCAGACCAAGGCCCTTTTCCGTTCATAATCTCTTTTTTCTGTCATTCCGAGCAAGGCGAAGAACCCATAACTTTTTTTTTAATACTATAGATCCTTCACTCCGCTATGCTTCGTTCAGGATGACACCAAAGTCCAGAACAGACTCCCTTCTCCTGTCATGCTGTTCTTGCTCTTGACCCTGTCATGCTGTCTTTTTCTGTCATTCCCCTTTTTTCTGTCATTCTGAACGAAGTGAAGAATCCACAAACAGAAAAAAGTCAGGAAATGGATGCTTCACTTCATTTTATTGCGTTCAGCATGACAAACCGCGAAGTCTTGCCGAGTTCTCCGTGTATGGCACTTCAGCACACGGATCGTGTAACAAATAAAACTAGCAATCAGCAAGCCCCATAAAGTAGAATGTACGTATAAAAAACAGAAAGCCGGGGAACAAAAACCGGCTTTCTGGAAACAGTTGCATTCCGAACGAAGGAACTATCCCAATGCCTGCAGCGCAGCCGCATAGTCCGGTTCGTTGACGATTTCGGGGACCTGTTCCGAATAGATGACGACACCGTCGGAATCCACGACCACCACAGCCCGTGAAAGAAGCCCTTTCAGCGGTCCCGAGGTGATGGCGACCCCGTAATCGATGCCGAATTCAGGAGAGCGGAACACCGAAAGGGGAATGACGTTTTTCAGCCCCTCGGTTTCGCAGAAGCGGTTGTGCGCAAAAGGAAGGTCGGCCGAAATGCAGAGCACGACCGTGTTGTCGAGAGACGAAGCCTCCTGGTTGAATTTTCTTACCGATGCCGCGCATACCGGCGTATCGAGGCTGGGAAAAATATTCAGGACCATCCGTTTTCCGGCAAAGTCCGCCGGCCCCGCATCCGACAGGTCGGTCCTCACCAGGCAGAAAAATGGCGCTTCCGAACCCGCATGGGGAAGGGTGCCTGAAGTTTCTACCGGATTGCCCTTGAAGGTGATCTGTGCCATAAGTTGTTTCCTTGTTGGTTGTCGAGATTCGGGAAAACCGTGATTTTCCCGAATGATGATGGAAAATATTCAAGTTCAGTGTCCTCCCGGATTTCAGGCCCCGGCTTCTCAGGGATCAGGGTTCGAGCACCAGGGTGACGGGATCACCCAGCTTCACCCAGTAGAAGAGGCGCTGCGCATCAATCTCAAGCAGCCTCACACAGCCGTGCGAGGCCGGATACCCGGGCATGGACTGCTGGTGCAGAAAATATCCTTGATTGAAATTGATGGAAAACGGCATTGGCGCATCGTCGTATTTCAGGGATTTCTTGTAGCGCTGCTTGTAATGGACGAAAAATTTTCCCGGAGGAGTGTTCCTGCCCTTTTTTCCCGAAGAGACAGGGCCCCAGAAAACAAGCTGGCCTTTTTCGTAGGCGCCGAAATACTGCCTTCTCAGAAAAATCCTTATCTCCCGGTCTCCCCTGCTGTCAGGCAGCACTTTCGGAACCGGCACGTAAAGGGCCGACTTGTGGTTGTCAACGGGAACAAGGATGTTTCTTCCGGTCGAAAGGTGCCGCTGGTCGATGCGGTTGACCTTCATGAGGATGACTTCACAGGTGGAATCCGCCCTGCAGAGCCCCGAAAGCGTCTCACCTTTCATGAGAGGGCGCCGGACGAACCCTTCGGGGATCATCATCGAACTGTTT
Source organism: Chlorobiaceae bacterium (assembly GCA_013334565.1). Taxonomy (GTDB): domain Bacteria; phylum Bacteroidota; class Chlorobiia; order Chlorobiales; family Chlorobiaceae; genus Chlorobium. The sequence goes on along the minus strand of JAAXXI010000035.1, from coordinate 12,981 downwards.
CCCTGGGAAGCCGAAGCAGACGGAGGAGGCGAAGAGACCGGCGATGGACGGACCGGTGCCGGAGAATTGTTTCCTGATGAAGGCGGCGGAACCGGCAAAGGCGAGCCGGTGCCATTCTGCGCGAAAAGAGCGGTGCCCGCCAAAACAATCATCAAGAACAGAGAGGCACCGATTACCGTTATTCCCTTGACCGTTCGATCCATATTCCTGCGTGACCCGGATATGACTTGTTGAAAAAAGCCTGATGAAAAATAGGAAAAATCGATGAAAGCCGACCATTTTCATCGGTTCGCAGGGTAATCATCCGGTTCAGGTCTTTTTACGGCATGGGGTCCGCAGCAGCAACAACAACTCTTCAATTCGACGACACCATAGCTGCAAATAAGCCAATCATCATTCCTTTCTGCAATAAGAGCGTTTTCATGATATAAAAAGTTCCGCGAAATTATTCGCCGTGGCAGGAAACAACTGCGGGAACGCTACCATGTCCCGGAAGCTGTATCAGCAGGAAAAACCTGATAATAGCCGTTGGCGGAAACAACGTCCATAGGGTAATCGAACAGCGCCGAAAGCAGTCCCGAAGTGAGGATATCCCGCTTGCCGCCCGAAGCGGCGACCTGCCCTTCCTTGAGGAGCACGACTTTGCAGATCTCAGGCGGGATTTCACTGATATGGTGCGTCACGAGCACAACCGTTTTCCCGGACTGCATGAGCTTCCTCAGGATTTCCAGGTAAATGAACGATGCCCGAAGGTCCATGCCGGTTGTCGGTTCATCGAAGAGGAGTGCATCGGGATCGTTGACAAGGGCCCTGCCGAGCAGGAAACGCCGCTGCTCGCCGGTAGACATCGTGCCGAACTCCCTGTTCGCGAGATGCCCGATACCGAGCTGTTCCATGACCGACTCGGCTTTTTCGATATCGCCTGCCCGGAACTGCTGGTGCCTCCAGGTATCGATACTCGCATAGAAACCGGACAGGACCACGTTGATCCCGCGCGCACCGGAGAGGTAGTTCTTCTGTAGGTCGTGTGACACGATGCCGAGACGTGTCCTGAGTTGCTCGACATTCCAGCGTTCCCTGCCGAAAATCCTGACATGGCTTCCCTCGCTGTAAACGGGATAGAGCTCGCACGAAAGCAGTTTCATGAGAGTTGTCTTTCCGGAACCGTTCGGGCCGAGGATAACCGTATTGCAGCCATCTTCCACGGTCAGGGAAAAATTACGGAACACGCAGGTCGGCCCGTTGTATGCCGTTACATTCCGGATATCGAAAAGGTCCTGCTTCACGATACACCCGTTTTCAGTTCATCGGGCCGATCCCGCGAGATGCACTGTAGCGTCCGGCACCGAGGAACATGACGGCAAGCGCGCCGAAAAAATAAAGCGCCTGAAGCTCGAGGGCGTAAGCCCCGTGTTCTCCAAAAGAATAGAGCTGCCCCCTGTGTACGAGCCAGACCGCCATCGCCATGCCGAACGCTTCGGCAAAGGCAGCGGGACGGGTGAATATGCCCAGTACGACCATGATCGGTGCAACAACTTCGCCGATGATCACACCATGGGCAATCCATGCCGGAAGATGGGCTTTCTGCAGCAGCGGGGTGACGAACCCGTAGCCGGTCTGCAGTTTGTTCAGGCCGTGGAAAAGCATGAGGCCTCCCACCGGAACACGCAGCAGCAGCTTTCCGAGATCACTGTTGTTCATGAGTTTTTCTATCACGGGTGACCTCCTTTTTGTAACCATTTGACCATATGCGACAATGTTGCGGCCGTTCATCCATACAAAGCGGCATCCGCGAATGAAAGGCCATATTAATTTCAGCACCCCGATCCTCGGCCGACATAGGCTTCGAGAAGGATATCCTTTCCGAAAAACACGGGTGGTTCAAAATCGAGCCGGACCGCTTCCTGGGGAACGCTGACGCCGAGTGGGGCGAACGAGCTCAAAGCGTCTGAACCGAACAGCTTCGGGGCCAGGAAAATATAGAGTTTGTCCACCAGTTTTTCACGGATGAACGATGCCGACAGTCGGCTCCCGCCCTCCACCAGCACGGAAAGCACCTGCATCCTGTTCAGTTCGAGCAGCACTTCATGCAGGTCGAGGCCCGAGGCGTGGTCGGCAACAAAAACAACATCGACCCCGAGGTCCTTCAGCTGACGGACCTTCTCAATCCCGCTCCACTCCCTTGAGGCAAAAACGACCGTCCGCGCTTCGGAATTGAATATACCGGAATCGGACGGCAGGTTCAGCCTGCGGTCGAGAACGATACGCACGGGATTGCGGCCCGGACAGTTCCTGACGGTCAGCAGGGCATCGTCTGCGCGAACGGTTGCCTCTCCGGTCATGACCGCGTCATATACCGATCTCAGGCGGTGCACCTCCTCTCTCGATTCATCCCCGGTAATCCAGCGAGAGGCTCCGAGCGAAGTGGCTATCTTGCCGTCAAGCGTCTGTCCGAGTTTCAGGGCGACAAAAGGGAGGCCTTTCGTATGGCTTTTGATGAATGCCTCGTTCAGTTTCACGGATTCCTCTTCGAGCACGCCCTCCGTTACTTCGACACCCGCCGCCAGCAGTTTCCCGATTCCCTTTCCGGCAACGGCCATGTGCGGGTCCCTGCAGCCGACAACCACCCTGGGAATACCCGTTTCGATGATGAGGTCGCTGCACGGCGGGGTTTTCCCGAAATGCGAGCAGGGTTCGAGGTTCACGTAGAGGGTCGAATTGCGCAGCGCCTCCCTGCGGGAAACCGAAGCTATGGCATTGACTTCCGCATGAGGACCTCCATAGCGCTCGTGATACCCCTCGCCGATGATCGTTCCTTCATGGACGATGACGGACCCGACCATCGGGTTCGGGCTGACGGAACCGGCGCCTTTCCGGGCCAGTTCGAGGCAGCGCGCCATGATGACGCTGTCAGCTGTACGATCCATGCCCGAACCTATTCCTTTTCTTTTTCAGCGACGCTCACCTGTACCAGCCTGACCCCAGAAAGCCTGAGCAGCTCGTCGATATGCTCGATCTTGTAGGGCTTGTCGTAGTAGATCGTCCGGATCCCCACGTTTATCAATACTTTCAGGCAATGGATGCAGGGGCTTGCGGTAATGTAGATATCGGCGTCCTTTATGGAAACGCCGTGCTTTGCCGCCTGGGCGATGGCGTTGATTTCGGCATGGATGGTATTCACACAGTTTTCCTCGACCGTACCGTCGGGATGCGTACTCCTGTATATCCGGCAATTGATTTCGTTGCAATGGGGCAGACCGGCCGGAGCGCCGTTGTATCCGGTCGAGAGTATGCTGTTATCACGGACCAGCACTGCACCGATATGCCCTCTCGTGCAGGTAGCCCTTCTCGATATCAGGTGGGCTACACTCATGAAGTACTCATGCCAGCCCAGCCTCACGGTCTCTTTTCCGCCTGTTTCCCCTTTCATTCCCGGACATCCGCATCCGGTCACCTGTTCTTCCGGCATTCTGTTCGATTGATTGTCTTTGTTGATCGGATAAATTGCATCTATTCGATAATATAAAGCCGGATTAATGAGAAAAAAGAATCCGCGGCACTTATGTGGTGCAGCAGTCATTTCCATGCCGAACCTCCGGCCGGCCTGCCCGGACCGGAGAGATGGCAGTACGGATTTTCCGGGAATTCCCGGGAAATTCCGTGATCCCGGATTGGAGGAGCGGATTTTTTTGTATTTTATTCCCGAAACCGGCATCCCCTTCCCCCAAGCATGGTTATCTCGGTTCATCATGAAAGCTCACCTGTCGCATTACGACAATCTCGGCGTGTCGCAAAGCGCACCTGATGAGGTCATCAAGGCCGCATACAGGACACTGTCGAAAATTCATCATCCCGATCTCAACCCTGGCAGCACCGATGCGGCCGGAAGGATGAAAAGCATCAATGAATCGTATGATATCCTCTGCAATCCCCTGAAAAGGAAACTCTACGACGAATGGCTCAGATTGCAGGAACAGGCAGTCAGCGCAAAACCGGAGAACCATGCGGAACCTGCCGTATGGCCTGCGAGGCCTGCACCGGCCCGTATATCGGGAACATGGTCTTTCCGCATGAAGTTCATCCTGGCGACGGGGCTGCTTTTTGTCACGCTTGTCCTCGCCGTCGTTTTTTCCGACCCGCTCGTGCAGTACATAACCGATTACAGGCTTCCGGCACCTCGGCCGGTTACCAAAAGCGCCAACCCGGCCATGGTGATAAAAGAGCCTCCCGTGGTCAACAGCGGGAGCACGAGTATTCCCGGCGGGTTCGTCAAGGATGACATCGCCGGCCTTTTCGCCGGTGAGCTCAGCGCTTTCGCTCCAAAAGACGAATTTGAAAAAATCGGTGCTTACAAGGCGAGGTTCAACGCGTCCGCTTTCCACAAGCCGTTTTTTTTCTTTTCCGGGCTTGCCCGCGTCTCGGCTTATGACATCGATCGTCAGGTCATCTCCATAACATTCACCGACGGCGCCGAACTCGGCAGTTCGAAACCGGTCATTGTCGAATCAAGAAAGGAATCGATACCGGCTGACAATAGCCGGACCGTCATCCCTGAAATCACGAACTATTACCTGAAGGACATCCGGGAACATCCGGATTATGCCCGATACCTCGCATCGGCCCTGAATTTCAGGATCGGCCCGGACGAAGGCAGGGATCTGAAAAAACATCTCGGGGTCATGATCATCGCGACCCCCGAAGCGGACGACAACGGAATCGTGGTATCAGAAAGCCATTCGAACGAATACGAAATCTTCTACCAGCTCAACAGAAAAGTCACCAGCAGGTATGTCAATGCCATCATAAACTCGATATGGGTTTACAACACCGAAACAGGGGCTGTGCAGTACAAGAAAAGTTTTCCGGAACTGTCGCGAAAAGAGATGAATTCGCTGTTCAAAAAACAGAGTAAAGACCGGAAACCAGGCAGAATATCCGCCAAGGGAGATGAAAAAAAACTGAACCTTGATGCCCTTTCACCCTGGGACACCGAGGACAGCTTCATGAAATAAAAACGGCATCCCGTTATTCCGTTCGAATTTTCTTGCCCGCTATCGCATCCCTGGGTAGATTGCCGCTGAAGGCCCGTCCGGATCGGGATCCAGGGTATTCCATCGTTCACGGAACAGACGGTCAAAGCAAACCGAAGTCGCCTCGTCATGCACCGGAATTATTTCACCCTCTACCATGCCGCAAGGGAACTGCATGAAAAACTTGCAGGAGGAAGGCTCGACGGGTTGTTCACCGGAGAAAAAGAAGAGGTGGTCTTCGCGTTCACCACCGCTGAAGGAAACTGCCTGCAGCTCTTCATGGCAACGGGCTCGATGCGCCTGGGCATATTCACGAGAGAAGGACCGTGCCCGAACCCCGCAAACTCCACAAGGCTCCTGAAAGCGTGCGCCGCCAAACCGGTCCAGGGTGTCTCGATCTCTCCGACCGACCGGGAAATCGCCATCCGTCTTGAAAACAATGAAAGCCTCGTCCTTCAGCTGTTCGGCCTGAAATCGAACATCCTGTTTGTCAGGGACAATGTCATTCTCGACGCATTTCGCGACAGGAACGAGCATGAGGGCAGGCCTGTTCCCGCCGCCCCGCCAGGCGAAGCAATTATCCGCACGCTCGAAAAACTCGCCCTTGACAAAAGACTTTTTCTCGAACGGCTCGCATCCGCAGATAAGGAAAACGCTGCTGAAACGATCTCGGCGGTCCTGCCCGGTTTCGACCGCTCCCTTGCGAAGGAACTGCTCAGGCGCGCCGGAGAAGGCAGTTCCCCGGAAACCCTGTTCGACTGCTTCAGGACGATGTTCTACGAAATGCTCGAACCGGAAATACGGGTCGTGGAGAAGCAGAGCGGCGAACCGGCGTTTTCGATCCTGTCCGGAACAGAGGAAGGAGCGCGCACCTTCGGTTCCATGCTCGAAGGGCTCTCTTTTTACAGCATATCGATGCTCAGGTTCCTCCGAACAAAGGAAGAATTGAAACGATACCGCTCACAACTTCTGCAGAAACTCGGCAAAAAGAAAAGAGAGCTCGCGGCGTTCGATCCCGGAATGATCGAAACCCTGTCACGGGAGTATGAAACCTGTGGGCACCTGCTCATGGCATCACTGGGAATGGAAGGCAGGGGAAGGGAGCGCATCGCCGTCGATAATTTCTTCGAACCCGGTTCTCCCGAAAAAACCATCGAGTTGAAGCCAGTCCTCACGCTCCGTGAAAATGCCGGGTCGTATTTTTCGAAGGCCGCAAAAACAAGGGCCCGGCTTTCGGTTATGAAGGAGCGGCGCCTGCTCGTCGAAAAGGAGGTCGCCGAAGCAGGGAAAGCCCTGGAGGATCTTGAAAAAATAACAAGCCCGAAAGATGCCCGCCGGTTTCTCGATGAACACGGCGCAAAAAAAGGAGACCAGGACGGAAAAAAAACCGTGCCGCCATTCCGTTCGGTCAGGATATCCCCGAATGCGACGCTCTTTATCGGAAAAAATGCCGAAAACAACGACCTCCTCACCTTCGGCTACGCAAAACCGGGAGACATCTGGCTCCATGCCCGGGGAACGTCCGGATCGCATTGCGTGCTGAAAGGGTCGGGACCCGATCATCTCGACGACATCAGGAAAGCCGCATCGATAGCGGCATGGCACTCTTCGGCGAAACATTCGGAACTTGTGCCCGTCATCTACACTCAGAAAAAATATGTGCGCCGTTCCAGAAAATCCGCTCCCGGACAGGTCATTGTGGAACGCGAGAAGGTCCTTTTCGTGAAGCCCGCGAGAGAAACGGACTGAAGCATCATCAAAAAGTTAATTTTTTCAGAAAAAAAGCGGGGAGAGAGCAAGTATGCCGGAGGAATTTTGGCGTTTTTCTGAAAAAACGGAATCAGGAGATTATTATATTACACCAATGTAAATCCAAAAATCATTTAAACTTCTGAATTCTATGGCTGCAGAAGAAAAAAACAAACCGGACCCGAATTCCGTCGAAGGGGAATTCGCAAATCTCATCGGCAAGGCGAACATGCTGATCGACTCGACCATCGAGTCGGTTCAGGGCATGATCAGTTCGGTCAGCTCTGTCACCAACCAGCTGATCGAAGGCGTCAACAGCACGATAAAATCCGAGCCTCTCCAGGAAATCATCCAGAACGTGAATTCCGTCTCCGGTCAGCTTATCGAAGGGGTGAATACCGTTTCTGGCCAGCTCATGGAAGGCGTCAACGCCACGATCAACTCCCAGCAGGTTCAGGAGTTCGGCAAAATGCTGAAAAACCTGGTGGAAAACCTGAACTCGACAGTAAGCTCCGGCCAGGTCCAGAACCTTTTCAGCAATGTAAGCTTCGGCCTCGGCCAGCTCGTAAATACGGTTTTCTCACCGGTCATGGGCCAGGGGCATGACGACCATCAGAAAAAGGAAGTGAAACAGATCCCGTTCTGCCATACGCCAGAACCCAATCCCGTCGATCTGACGGCATCGGTTAAAAAGGCCGCACCGGCCGCGCCTGCAGCTCCTGAACCCGCTGTGGCACCGGCACCGGAAGAGACGCCTGAAAACTGACAATTGCAGAAAAGCGGTTTCGCGCTGCTTTCCGGCACGATAAATAAAACGATGGGCGGAAAACCTTGCTGACATGGTTTTCCGCCCATCTGCGTTTCCGGCTGCGGCATCAGGACCGGAAGATACGAATACGCCTTACTGCAGGGGCTTCTCGAGGCTCACACCCGTATGGCCGAACCCTCCATCTCCCCTTGCTGTCGGGGCGAGTTCGCCGACCTCTTCAAACCTCACCTGCTCCACCCTGGCAACCACCATCTGCGCGATACGGTCGCCGTGCCTGACGATGAAAGGCTCCCGCCCATAGTTGATGAGAATGACCTTAACCTCGCCGCGATAATCGGCATCTATGGTTGCTGGCGTATTGGGAAGCGATATCAACGAACGCAGCGCGAGGCCGCTCCTCGGCCGAAGCTGCGCCTCGTAGCCCTCCGGCAGTTCGATGGCGAACCCGGAAGGAATGAGTGCTGTGCCCATCGGTTCGACCGTTACGGGTTCATCGACACATGCGAAAATATCCATGCCCGCGGCATGGGCTGTCGCATAAACCGGAAGAATCGCTTGTTTATGAAGCCGGACAATCTTTATTTGTAACATCTGGCTGAATTGGTTTACTGGCATGTGCACAAAAGAGTGCTCCTCGATAATAACCAAACGAATATAACATATAAATGGCAAGTCAAACTGGCCCCCGGACCGGAAAGCTTTACGCCCTCGCATTCGGCGCACATCCGGACGACGTCGAGCTTTCCTGCGGCGCGACGCTGCTGAAAATCGTCGGCGAAGGGCATGCGGTGGCGGTATGCGATCTCACGAAAGGTGAAATGGGCACGCTGGGCACACCGGAAACCCGGAAAAAGGAAGCGGAGCGGGCTGCACAGGTGATGCGCTACAGCAGCCGCACAATGCTTGACCTCGGGGATTCGAAATTGTTCTACAACGAGGAAAATCTTGCCGAAATCATCAGAATAATCCGGAATCACCGGCCCGAAACGGTTTTTGCCAACCCGCCGGACGAGCGACACCCCGACCATGTCAAAGCCTCGAAGCTCGTCACCGACGCCGTATACTATGCAGGGCTCCGGCAGCTCGAAACCCGCATGGATGGTGTAGTCCAGCAACCGCACCGGCCTGGCCACCTCCTGTACTACATCCAGTTCAGGCACCTCGATCCCGACATCATTGTCGATGTTTCGGATACGTTCCTGGAATCGAGGGAAGGGGTCCTCGCTTTCGGCTCCCAGTTTTATCGCGAAGGCGCCCGGGAAGAACCGGCCACACTGATCAACCGTAAGGAGTTCCTGACAGGGCTCGAAGCCAGGGCAAGGTATTTCGGTGAACAGATCGGGGTCCAGTACGGCGAAGGCTTCCTGCTTCCATCGAAAATGGCCGTCAGGAATTTCACGTCAGCCTTTCCGTCAAGCACGGATACAATGCGGTAACAACCTGTCAGCGGTTCTCATCTGTCTGTGAACCTGAGGGAAGCCCGCTGTTTTCGAGTTTGTAGCCGATACCCCTGACCGTCCTGATCAGGCATCCATGGTCACCGAGCTTTTCACGCAGTCTCGTGACATGCGTATCGATGGTGCGGGTATTGATATTCCTTTCGACTTCCCAGACATCGCTTAAAAGAATGTCTCGGGAGAGGGCTTCACCTTTTCTTTTCATGAGGGCGACGAGAAGCTTGAACTCCATGAGCGTCAGATCGATCACCCTTCCGTCAAGCTTAGCGACATGCCGGACAAGATCGACATCGAGCTTCTCCATAAGGAGATTGTCCTTTACCCTGCCCCCCATCCTGCGGTCGCGCTTGAGCACGGCACGGATCCGAAGGACCAGCTCGCGGGGACTGTATGGCTTGACGATATAATCATCGATACCCAGTTCAAAGCCGAGGACCCTGTCGATTTCCTCGCCCCTGGCAGTCAGCATGATGACCGGAATATCCCGGTACAGCTGGTGCTGCCTGATCTGCCTGCAAACCTCGAACCCGTCGATGCCCGGAAGCATGACATCGAGAAGGACAAGGTCGATATTTTTCTTCGGAAGTTCTTTCAGTGCCTGCTCGCCTGTTCCGGCAAACACACAGTTGAAACCGGCACGGTTCAGGTTGTATTCGAGCAGATTGACAAGATTCAGGTCATCTTCGACGATAAGCAATAAGGGTGAGGACATCGGCATCAATTACACGGTTGATCGTTCACTGTATAATTGATAAAAATACCTGTTTCATGCGATGAAACTACCGGCGCAGCTCCTTGACATGCATTGTTTTCAATTTTTTAACAATCGACGGCAGAAAACCGGAAATCCCGAGATCATACTACCTGGGGATATTTTTCAGAATTGTTGCATCATGGCGCTGGAGAAAACAGATTGAGAGCGTATCTTTTTGACAGTATAGTCGGAAATCCTGCCTGAAAATCTCTGAAAACAAGGACGATCATGCGCGCCACCCGGTCTTCAAGGAATAAGCTTCCGAAGGTGTTATGCCTTCTTGCCCTCATTGTCAGCATCATTTCAACCGGCGCTCCAGCCTCCGGAAAAACGAATGCACGGGAAACCGCCCTGCGGAAAATCCGGACGATCGTGATCCTCTTCGAAGAAAACCGCAGCTTCGACAATCTGTACGGACTCTACCCCGGTGCAAACGGCGTCCTGAGGGATGCCCAAGGGCGGCCGGCAGACATGAAAGCATACAGGCAGCTGGACCGTGACGGCCTCACCCCGCTCGGTCACCTTCCTCCGATCTGGAACACTCCTGCAGCCGCCACCGGCGAGCTTGGCTTCATTGCAAAAATGCCAGACGGGCCGTTCAGGATCGATGCCCCAGAAGGCACCGCTTCCTCAATGAAGCCCGACAGGATCACGCCGGACCTGGTGCACCGATTCTACAACAACCAGATGCAGATCAACGGCGGCAGGAACAACATGTTCGCCGCATGGTCCGACGCGGGGGGGCTCTGCATGGGGTATTACGACGGTTCCTCCATGCAGATGTGGAAACTCGCCAGAAAGTACACCCTTGCCGATAACTTTTTCATGGGAGCTTTCGGCGGATCGTTCCTGAACCACATCTGGCTGATCTCCGCCCGGGCACCTTACTTCACCGATGCGCCCGCCGATATGAAAAGCGCTGTGGACAGCAAAGGCACCGCTCTGGCACTTGCACCGGACTCCCCCGCCAGCGCGCTTTCGGGCCCTGCAAAGTATGCAGCCGACAAACCGCTTACCCCGGACGGTTATGCGGTAAACACTATGCAGCCCTCCTTCCAGCCCAGCGGCATTCCTCCGGCTCAGGGAGGTAACCAGGCTCTTGCCGATCCGGCGAAAAACCCGCTTCCACCACAGGACTATCGCACGATCGGCGATGCGCTGAGCGATAAAGGGATCTCATGGGTATGGTATTCCGGCGCCTGGAACGAAGCGCTTCGCGACAGGAAAATCATCTACCAGCCTGGCACCTCGAACTTCCAGGCCCATCACCAGCCGTTCAACTATTTCAGGCGCTTCGACCCGACGACACCGGCCGGCGCAGAGCAGAGAAAACTTCATCTGAAAGATTATGCGGACCTGCAGGAAGCCATCCGTAAAGGCACCCTGCCTGCTGTCGTTTTCTACAAGCCCGAGGGGAAGCTGAACCAGCATCCGGGTAATTGCGACGTCATCTCCGCCGACAGGCACGTTGCCGGACTGGTCCGCGAGCTGCAGAAAAGCCCACAATGGAAGCACATGGCCATCATCGTCACCTACGACGAAAACGGCGGGCTCTGGGACCATGTCGCACCTCCATCAGGTGACCGCTGGGGCCCGGGCATGCGCATTCCGGCTATCATAATATCACCCTTCGCCAGGAAACATTTCGTAGACCATACTTATTACGATACGACCTCGATCCTGAAATTCATCACGAAACGGTTCGGCCTCGAACCTCTTGCCGGTGTCAGGGAAAAAGCCGGTGATCTCGTCAACGCCTTCGATTTTGCGAAAGAGAAAAAGTAAAAAGATAAACTCCGAAACCGGGGTCCAGAAAAGTCGGAATGAGGATTTCGATCCCGATTTATCGGGACCAACACAGGCAACAGGGTTGCGCAACAACCCTGTTCCAGTTCAGCTTTTTCTTTTGCGTCTTTTTATCTGTTTCCTGCTCAGGGACTTGCGCATTAAAAACAAAAGCTGGCTGTTGACAGGCATTAAAAACAAGAGCTGGCTATTGACGGGCGCAGTGTCGTTTTCGATCCCGATTCTTGCATATTGCCCACCGGAATCCATTTCCCATGATTTCACATTGTCCTTCATCATGAGTTCCATGTTCGATTTCACTTCCTGTACAAGCTCTGCATCGATAAGAGGAAAAATCGTTTCAACGCGGTCATCCAGGTTCCTCGGCATGAGGTCGGCGCTGCCAAGGTAGATCTCCTCTTTCCCGCCATTGCGGAAATAATAGGCCCGGCTGTGTTCGAGAAAACGGCCGATGATGCTGATAACCCTGATGTTCTCGCTGATACCCGCAATTGCCGGCTTCAGGCAGCAGATGCCGCGTACGATCAGGTCGATCCTCACTCCCTCGTTCGATGCCTTGTAGAGCGCCCGGATCGTCCTGGCGTCAACCAGCGCATTCATCTTCATGATGATCCTGCCATCACCTTCCCGGCGCTGATGCGCGATCTCCCTGTCGATCATGCCGATGATTTTCTTCCTCGTGTGGTTCGGGGAAACAATGAGAACATTGTAAGACGCCTGCCTGGAATATCCTGTCAGGGAATTGAAGAGTTCCGAAACATCGTTCGCCAGCTGTTCGTTTGCGGTGAACAGGCTGTAGTCCGTGTAGATCCTGCCCGTCACCGGATTGTAGTTGCCCGTGCCGAGGTGCAGGTACCGCTTCAGTTTGTGCTGTTCCCGCCGGACCACCATCGTCAGCTTCGCGTGCGTTTTCAGGCCCGGCAGCCCGTAAACCACATGAGCGCCCACATCTTCCAGCGCCCGGGCCCACACGATGTTGTTCTCCTCGTCAAAACGGGCCTTCAGTTCCACCAGCACCGCCACCTGCTTGCCCGATTCCGCCGCCCGCATCAGCGCCTTGACGATCGGCGAGTTGCTTCCCACCCGGTAGAGCGTCTGCTTGATTGACAGGACATCCGGGTCCGACGCCGCCCGGCTGATGAAATCAACCACCGGCTGGAACGAATCGTACGGATGGTAGAGCAGCTGATCACCTGAGGCGATCGCACGGAACAGATCCCCTCCGTATTGCTCTTCTATCCGGTTGCCCGGGATGAACGCATCATCCTTCAGTTCGGGCCGCTCGACCTTCAGCAGATCGATCAGGCACCCAAGCCCCAGCAATCCCTCGATTTCGTACACATTCCTCGACGTCACCTCGAGGTTGTTCATCAGCAGCTGCCTGATCGACTGCGGCATTTCCGGGCTCACGTCCAG
>JAAXXI010000034.1 GCA_013334565.1 Chlorobiaceae bacterium | reverse complement strand
AAGCTGTTACAAGGCCTTATTGCCTGAAATTTTTCAAAGAACGGTGATTTTTCAATCAGGTACGATCTTGGCTGATATTATCTGCCAATGGAATATTGCAAAACTAAATTTTTCGAGGTTCCCTAAAGTCATTACTATTCAGACGCTCTCTTTTCTTCCTCACTTTAGATTCCATCGCATTTATCCAGCTCATTTCTATCTCATCATCCAAAAACGATATACCAAGCACTTCATTACCTATAATTTCCGCACCAAAATCAACATCTTTTTGGAATACTATTTCATTTTCTCCGTCTAACTCATTTTTTATTTCATCAATCGTCTTCTTTTTTTCTTCTATGTCATACAAGCGCCCCCAAGTTCTTCGTGTTGGCAAATGAATTCTCGATGCCTGCTCTAAAGCTTTGTTTTCTGGGACAGCTTCAACAACTTCAATACCAATATTGTGATTTAATGCTGACACAACAAAATCAGGTTTATCACTATAAAGTAAAGCAAATGGATACAATAACCTGTCATTTTGAGCCATCACTCGAAGAAACTGAAAGACCGAATACTTTTCTCTATGTATTTTTTTTCTGCCCCGATTTCTTCTTGGGACATCTAAATGCAAATCCTGAAGTTTTTGTATCAGATCATTCTTATCGAAAGCCTGAAGTAGTTGTTCTTGCTTTTTCATAAATACTCCCCAATTATGTTGTCAGATTTCAATCAGACACAGTATCCTGCGCCGGTCAGTTCGGAGAGTTCCTTCCTTACCACAAGAACTTCTGCAACCTATGGAGCCGATTTTAGGAATGTTGATCCTTATCATCAACATCAATCATTAAAAAAAAGCAGCACGTTCATTCTTTTTTTAATTCTTATCAATAAGTGACGAATGCAAAAAGGATAAGGCAAAATAACGCATACCTAATTGCTCGTCAAAGATCTTTTTTTGGGATACGAAGTTAAAGTTCCTTCGCCCACTAAAGGGCATTCACCGGGAAATTCCGTCCCTCACCCCCGAAGTGCCGCTTCGATTGCTGCAATGTCTATTTTTCTCATCTGCATCATCGCATCGAACGCACGTTTTGCGGTCACGGGATCGGGGCTGGTGATCGCTTTCGTAAGGATGATCGGCGTTATCTGCCAGGACACCCCCCACTTGTCTTTGCACCAGCCGCATGCGCTTTCCTGCCCCCCGTTGCCGACGATCGCGTTCCAGTAACGATCCGTTTCGACCTGGTCATCGGTAGCCACCTGGAACGAAAAGGCCTCATTGTGTGTAAATGCCGGTCCGCCATTGAGCCCGAGGCACGGGATGCCCATGACGGTGAATTCGACTGTCAGGACATCCCCTTGCTTCCCTGAAGGAAAGTCACCGGGTGCCCGGCATACTGTGCCGACAGACGAGTCCGGAAAAGTATCGGCATAAAACCGTGCCGCATCCTCGGCACCGCCATTGTACCAGAGGCACACGGTGTTCTTCGCTGGTGTAATCATGTTGTTTATCCATTGAGGTTGGAAATCATGCCACTCGGCAAGGGCCTGGCTGCACCCTGGTTTTTCATCCTTTTATTGACCGACATCAAGGAGGCTCTTGAGCCGCCTGATCTGTTCCATGAATAATCGTTACTTCCCGGTATGGTATTCCATCTGAAATATCGGAACGCATTCGATTTATCGGATCTCTTCCTTCCTTCGGAGGAACAACCGTCTTCATGGGACAGTCGATACGCAGGAAATGCCTGTTTCGGCAACGGTTGTTCTGTAAACACGAATCCCGGCCTGCAGCATGAACCGGAGGCCGGGATTAATAAGACAGTCTGACCATTCAGGCGAGGATTACCCCTGGACGATCTCGACCAGTTCGATCTCGAAGGTGAGGTTCTGGCCGGCGAGCGGATGGTTCGCGTCGAGCGTCACGGCATCGTCGGAAATATCGACAATCATCACGATTGCCTGCTGGCCGTCGGCAAGCCCGACCTGGAGCTGCTGGCCCAGCTCGAGTTCGATATCCGCAGGGAATCTCGAACGGTCCACATCGGTCACCAGCTCCTCGCTGTGCGGACCGTAAGCATCTTCGGCCGGGATGACGGTAACCCGAGTTTCCCCAGCCACCATGTCGATAACCGCATTGTCGAAACCGGGGATGACCTGGCCCTTTCCTATCGTGAATTCGAGCGGTTCGCGGTTCGCCGACGTATCGAACATCGTACCGTCATCGAGCGTGCCGGTATAATGAACCCTTACCGTATCCCCTGTTTTTGCCTGTGCCATGAACTTCTCCTTTTTTATGTACCATAATGATCTGATTTGACCCGGAGCGGCAGCCCATAGGGATAACGACCGGAAATGAACCGTCAAGTTACGGGAAAAACCGGAAAAAACATTTATTTATTGAGCATCTCCATCCGGAGAGAAGCTGCCGGGACGGTCCATTTCCATGCGCACCTTCGGCAGGCCTCCGGGGAAACGCTCCCGGATAAACTCGAGCAGCTGTTCACGCACATGGCAGCGGAGCTCCCACATGTCGGCAGAGTTTGCCGCACTGACAAGCGCGCGGACCTCGACCGATCTGTCGGTCGTTCCGGTCACATGCAGCCTTACGGCGCGCCGGTCCCAGAGAGGGGTTGATGAAACGATCCGTTCAAGTTCGTTACGCAGGTCATCGATGGGAACGGAGTAATCGATGGAGAGATACACCGTGCCGAGCAGTTCGGGAGACTTCCTGGTCCAGTTCTGGAAAGGCTTCTCGAGGAACCATGCCACGGGGACGATAAGCCGGCGCTGGTCCCAGAGCCGGACGACGGCATAGGTCAGGGTGATCTCCTCGATTTTCCCGGATTCGTTTTCGACGACGACCTCATCATCGATGCTGATGGGTTGCGTCACGGCAATCTGGATGCCTGATATCAGCGTTGCCAGGCTTTTCTGGGCGGCGAAACCGAGAATGACGCCTGCGATGCCGGCTGAAGCGAGAATGCTGAGCCCTACCTGCCTGACCGTTTCGAAGGTCATCAGGATGCCGGATACCCCGACCATCACCAGCAGGACATTGAGGATTTTTCCCGCAAGGCTGACATAGGTCGCGTTCTTCCTGCCCGATTCGCTTTCCCTGCTCATTTCGGGATAATGCTGCAGGAGAAACTGTTCAAAAACCGACTTCAGCCGCATGAGGAACCAGACAAGCCCGGCAATGGAAAACACGGTAAGGGCATGCTGCACCGCTCCTGTATAGGCGAATTTTACCGGGACCGTATCGAAGAGAAAGAGGGAAAACAGGGCAAGCGACAGCAGGCGGAAAGGCCAGAGCAGGATTTCGAACGGCAGGGTGCTCTCTTTCAGCGAAAGCCGAATCTTCGCCGTAACTTTCCTGAAAAGCGAATTCGCTCCGAAAAGGAACAGCAGGCCGAGCGCTACGGCAAGCAGGGCTACCGGGTAATTTTCCCGAATGGCGTCAGGCAATCCCGAGATATCCGTCATATGCTGTCGGGCAGTGAATGACTATGGCGCAGCGCCGGGCACATCCCGCAGTCCCCCTTACTTCCCGAGCCGTTCGAACTCGGCCTTTGAACGGGAAACACAGTCCTCGATTGCCATGCCGCCGAAATAGTTGCCGCTCAGGAGCAGGTTTTTCTTCCCTTTCAGAAGCGTATCGATTTTTTCGTGCCACTCGTGGTGCCCCAGGCGAAGCGACGGAACCGTATTGATGCGCGTGAAGGTTTTTTCAATCCTTGACGGGCCGATACCGAGCACCTCGCAGATACGGGTCATTTTCTTTTTCTCGTCGAGGCCGGGCCTGAAATGGAAAGCGAAACCGCGGTAGCTGTCGTCGGGCACGGTATCGCGCGAAACGGCGGAGAAAAAGATGTCGTTGGGCGATATCAGTGCAGCGACCGGCTTCATCGCAAGGTTCTCCTTTTTTATCACGACGCCGACCGAATCGACGGTTGCAGCCTTGAGAAGCCCGAGATGGCCGGCAATTTCGCGGCTGACGGTACCGAGGAGCTTCGACGACACTGCGGAAGGAAGCGCCAGGCCGAGGACCTTCGCGCCATACTCCATCCCGTCCGCCGTCACGACGACATACTGTCCGTTTTCCTCGCGCAGCGAAACGACCTCCCTGCCGGTGAACACATTCAGCCCGCTTTTTGCGGATATCGCGCGGGCCACGCTCTGCAGGCCTTCCGCGAACGTGTAGTTCTTGAGCACGTCCTTGCGTTTTTCACGGCTCTTGAACATCATGTCCGCAGGGAAATCGTCCGTCACCTGCGACGGGACGGCGTTGAAAAAATGGCTGATGACGTCACGGTAGTTTTTCTGTCCCACGATCTGCGAATAATAGGACTTCACGGTCTGGCCGTCTTTCTTCAGGGAGAATATTTTCGGGCCGGAAACAAGCAGTTCCGGAAAGTTGAGGCTGGAAACCAGCGATTTGACCTGACCGTCCCTGTAAAGCGAAAACGGCACTTTCGCGCGGGGAGTGATGGAAGCCATGAGGCCGCAGGATTCGACAATGCCGAGCAGGTTCTGGTAGGAACTGTAGCAGGTGTGGGCCCCCAGCTCGAGCCAGAACTCACGGCCGCCGACACCGTAACGGGGGGAGGAGAAAGAGCCTCCCGTCGCATCGCCCTTCTCGAGAAGCGTTGTTTTCAATCCTGCCTGGACACAATAGTAAGCCAGGCTGAGGCCGCTGATACCGGCGCCAACGACAACAACATCGTTCTGCATCATAGATGGTCAGGTAATTTCTGGTAATTCTTGAAAATAACATGCCGCGTACAGGCCCGTGCCCATAGAGTGCGGCCGATTCCGGAGCAATTTAGCGAAATATGCTCTAAAGAACGACGAAAATATCGGCAAGAAAAACAACCCCTGCAACAGGTTATCCTTCAAGGTAATTACGGCAGTACCGGAGGTAATTCTCGGGGGAGTCCGCGATATTACGCCGCTCATCCTCCGTTATCGGGCGGATGACCTTTGCGGGAACGCCGGCCACGAGCATACCTGACGGCACGGTAAACCCCTGCCTGACAAGGGAGCCCGCAGCAACAACCGACCATGGCTCCACAACGCAATCGTCGAGCAGGACGGCGCCCATGCCGATGAGTACGTGATCTTTCACCGTACAGGCATGGAGCACCGCACCATGGCCGATGGTCACGCAGTTGCCGATGTTGAGCGGCCCCGTATCGTGCGTCACATGAAGGGTCGCGTTATCCTGCACGTTCGTTTTTTCACCGATGTTTATCGGGCAGACGTCGCCCCGCACGACGGCGTTGAACCAGACGCTCGAATAGGCCCCGATGGTGACGTCGCCGATGACAAAAGCCCCTTCCGTCATAAAAACCGTCTCGTGAATCCGGGGCCAGACTCCCCGGTATGGCAATACTTTTCCCATGATGGCTTGTTTGATTGTTCGTTGAAAATGTCAGGCCGGAAACCATCGGCTACCGGCGCCGGAGCGCACAACATCAACATATCATTTTTTTCTTTCATGCTATCCGGCAGGGACAAGGCTTCGCCTCCGGGTTGCACGGGAACGGGTCTTTGTGCAAGTAACTCAGAAAATTTCAGGTACTTCAGCCTTTGTATCGATGAAAACCATGGAAAACGGCTCGTTTTAATACAATAATTGCTACATTCCAGTTTTAAAACGCTGACGCCCTGGATACCCGGAAAGTTACTTCTTGCAGTAATTTAGCTATTTTCCGATCCATTCACCGGCTTTCGCGTCACCGTCAGGCATCAGTAAAAAAACCGAGCGCCCAATACCGGCAGAAAGAACATGAGTAACCCCGAATTACCTGGCACCAGGCCACTCAAGCTGCTGCTCATCGCACCGATGGGAAACAAGGATTCGAAGTCAAACCAGAAACCGCTGTTCAACATGGCAATCGGGGTGCTGGTCAGCCTGACCCCTGAAAAGCACCACATTGAAATCGTCGACGAGCATTTCGACGACCCGATCAATTACGACGGTGACTACGACCTTGTCTGTATCACCTCTCGCACCATCGACGCCAAAAGGGCTTATTCCATCGCCGATGAATTCCGTAAAAGAGGAAATAAGGTGATCCTCGGCGGCCTGCACGTCTCCTTCAACACAGAAGAAGCGAGGCCACATGCCGACTGCCTCGTCTGCGGCGAAGCCGACAACCTCTGGAAGACCGTGCTCGACGACGCGGCAAACGGCCGCCTCAAACCGCACTATGACTCGAAGGATTTCCCTCCGGTCAAGGAAATCACCCCGATCGATTACACAAGGATAGCCAAAGCATCGAAACGCGAAAAAGTGGACGGCACGAGGGCCATCCCCATCTATGTCACCAGGGGGTGCCCGTTCGACTGCTCGTTCTGCGTCACGCCGAACTTCACCGGGAAGCTCTACCGCGCCCAGAAACCCGACGAGCTGAGGGAACAGATCGAGGCCGCCAAGAAAGCATTCTTCAAGCCGACAAGCAAATCCTCGAAACCGTGGTTCATGCTTTGCGACGAAAACCTCGGCGTGAGCAAAAAACGGTTGTGGGATACGCTTGACCTCATCAGAGAGTGCAACATCAACTACAGCGTCTTCTTCAGCATCAACTTCCTCGAAGACAAGGAGACCGTCAAAAAGCTGGTCGATTCCGGCTGCATCATGGTGCTCGTGGGCTTCGAGTCCATCAACCAGAAAACGCTCGAGGCTTACAACAAAGGCCATGTGAACTCTGCCGAAAAGTATTCGCGCCTCATCGAGGAGTGCAGACGGGCAGGGCTGAACATCCAGGGCAATTTCCTCTTCAACCCGGCGCTCGACACCTTCGAAGACATGGACAACCTGGTCGATTTCGTCGCCCGTAACGCCGTCTTCATGCCGATCTTCCAGATCATCACGCCATATCCCGGCACATCGATGTACTGGGAGTACAAGGAGAAAGGGCTCATCACGGACGAAGACTGGGACAGGTACAACGCCCTGAACCTGGTCATCCGCTCGGAAAAATACGACCCGGTACAGTTCCAGTACAAGTTCATGCAGAGCTACCTCAAGGCCTACTCGCTGAAGAACATCGCCAACAGGGTCCGCAGGAACCCCTACAAGCTGCTCAACCTGATCACCAGCATGGCGTTCCGCAAAAACATCCAGGTGGAGCTGGAGATTTTCCGCAAAGAGCATAACCTGTGAACTGCATTTTCAATAAACCGTAATTTAACTGCGAGCACCGATGCCGGAATTCACCAGATACACAACCATATACGCACCTGTTCTTTTTTTCCTCTCGGGTATTTTTATCGTCATGTTCCTCAATCAGTTCATCGGGAAAAAGAGCGGGGGAAATAAAGCAAAGGACGGCTCGGCTCAGCAGTAAAACCGTGAAGTAAAGAAATAAAACAAGGTTTTTCCTGAGATACTGCGACTAAAAAAAGGCACGACGGCACCTGTATGAAACCTATATATTGCCGTTTCATTGCCGATTAAACCCAAATTGTTATTTTAGAGTTCATAGTTTTTACTTTACGCGATCATCTATCAATGTCCGGGTCATGCGCATTCTAACGTTCACAGGCAAAGGCGGGGTTGGCAAAACAAGTGTGTCGGCCGCAACAGCGGTCCGCTTGTCGCAGTTGGGCTATCGTACTCTCGTTCTCTCGACCGATCCGGCCCACAGCCTTTCCGATTCGTTCAATCTGCCGCTCGGTCCCGAACCGACCAGGATCAGGGAAAATCTCCATGCCATCGAGGTCAACCCCTATGTGGACCTGAAAGACAACTGGCACTCGGTTCAGAAATATTACTCGAAGATTTTCATGGCTCAGGGCGTTTCGGGGGTCGTTGCCGACGAGATGACCATCCTGCCCGGCATGGAAGAACTCTTCTCCCTTTTGAGGATCAAACGCTACAAGACCGCCGGCGACTATGACGCCCTGGTGCTCGACACCGCGCCGACCGGCGAAACCCTCCGCCTGCTTTCGCTTCCCGATACCCTCTCATGGGGCATGAAAGCCGTCAAGAACGTCACGAAATATATCGTTCGGCCGCTCAGCAAACCACTGTCGAAGATGTCCGACAAGATCGCTTTTTATGTTCCGCCGGAAGAGGCCATCGATTCGGTAGACCATGTCTTCGACGAACTCGAAGGAATCCGCGAAATCCTTACGGATACGACGAAATCCACGGTCCGGCTGGTCATGAACGCGGAAAAAATGTCGATCAAGGAGACGATGCGCGCCCTGACCTACCTCAACCTCTACGGGTTCCAGGTGGATATGGTGCTGGTGAACCGCCTGCTCGACATGCAGGAAAACAGCGGTTACCTGGAAAAATGGAAAACCATCCAGCAGAAATACCTCGGTGAGATCGAGGAAGGCTTCTCTCCGCTCCCGGTCAAAAAGCTCAGGATGTACGAAAAGGAGATTGTCGGCCTGAAAGCCCTCGAAAGGTTTGCCGCCGACATGTATGGCGACTCGGACCCGTCAGACATGATGTTCGATGAACCGCCCATCAAGTTCGAGCGGAACGGCGAAAAGTATGAAGTGAAGCTGAAACTGATGTTCGCCAACCCGGTCGATATCGATGTATGGGTAACCGGCGACGAGCTGTTCGTGCAGATCGGCAACCAGCGCAAAATCATCACGCTTCCCCTCAGCCTCACCGGTCTCGAACCGGGCGATGCCGTTTTCAAGGATAAGTGGCTCCATATTCCGTTCGACCTCAACAACCACAAGCAGACTCTTCTGGAAAAAGAAAACAGGAAGCTTGTGAACGACCATATAGGCTAGGGCCGGTCAGATACCGATCCCTTGCACAGGTGTTCGTTTATTCCATGGAAAAGGCAATCAGTAACATCGAGCGCTCAACACCGGCTGACAGAACATGAGTAACCCCGAATTACCAGGCGTCAGGCCACTCAATCTGCTGATGATCGCCCCGAAGGGAAAAAAGGATTCCAGGACAAATCAGAAACCGCTGTTCAACATGGCAATCGGGGTGCTGGTCAGCCTGACCCCGGAACAGCACCGCATTGAGATCGTTGACGAACATTTCGGCGACCCTGTCGATTACGATGGCGACTACGACCTTGTCTGCATCACCTCCCGTACCATCGATGCGAAAAGGGGTTATGAAATAGCCGATACTTTCCGGAAAAAAGGGAAAAAGGTCATCCTCGGCGGCCTTCATGTCTCCTTCAATACCGAAGAGGCCAGGCCCCACGCCGACTGCATCGTCTGCGGTGAAGCCGAGAACCTCTGGCGGACCGTGCTCGATGATGCGGCAAACGACCGGCTCAAACCGCTCTATGACTCGAAGGACTTCCCGCCGGTCAGGGAAATTGTTCCTGTCGATTATGCAAGGATAGCGAAGGCATCGAAACGCCAGAAGGTGGACGGCACGAAGTCGATCCCCATCTATGTCACCAGGGGGTGCCCGTTCGACTGCTCGTTCTGCGTCACGCCGAACTTCACCGGAAAACTGTACCGGGCCCAGAAGCCCGACGAACTGAAGAGGCAGATCGAAGCCGCGAAGGAAGCGTTCTTCAAGCCGACCGGCAGATCCTCGAAACCGTGGTTCATGCTGTGCGACGAAAACCTCGGTGTCAGCAAAAAGCAGCTTTGGGAGACGCTCGACCTGCTCAGAGAGTGCGACATCAACTACAGCGTCTTTTTCAGCAGCAATTTCCTCGAGGACAAAGAGACCGTCAGAAAACTGGTCGATTCAGGGTGCATGATGGTGCTTGTCGGTTTCGAGTCGATCAACCAGAAAACGCTCGAAGCATACAACAAAGGCCATGTGAACTCCGCCGAAAAGTTCTCGCGGCTCATCGAAGAGTGCAGACGGGCAGGGCTGAACATCCAGGGCAATTTCCTCTTCAACCCGGCGCTCGACACCTTCGAAGACATGGACAACCTGGTCGATTTCGTTTCCCGGAACGCCGTCTTCATGCCGATCTTCCAGATCATCACGCCCTATCCGGGCACCTCGATGTACCGGGAGTACAAGGAGAAAGGGCTCATCACCGACGAGGACTGGGACAGGTACAACGCGACAAACCTGGTTATACGGTCGGAGAGGTACGACCCGGTCGAGTTCCAGCACAAGGTCATGAAGAGCTACTACAAGGCCTATTCACTGAAAAACATCGCGAACAGGATAAGAAGAAACCCGTACAAAATGCTCAATCTCATCACCAGCCTGGCGTTCCGAAAGAATATCCGCGAACAGCTCGACACGTTCAGGAAGGAGCATAACCTTTGAAGAGCCGGGGAAAATACCTGCACTGCAGCCACATTGCCTTCCGGCAGATCGCTGGACGGAACACTGCACCGAATTTCCCTGTCACCAGCATGATTGTAACACCGTACCATTTCCAATAATACTGAAAAACAACCTTGCACCATGAACGACATTGCGTTGCTGCAGCAAACCGAAAGGGCCAACGAGCTCATTTTCAAAGGGCTCGTAGAGTTCGGCTGTCTTAAAGCCGCCCTCGAGCTCGACCTTTTCAACCACCTTGCCGACGGGCCGAAGGAAACGGAAGCCATTGCCGTCGCTGCCGGGGCCGTGCCTCCGAGGCTCGTCATGCTTCTCGAAGCGCTCCGCCAGATGGGCATCACCTCTCAGGCAGACGGCAAGTGGGACCTGACCGAATTCGCAAAAACCATGTTCATTCCGTCCAAGGACCGCCCGAACATTTACATGACTCCCGTCGCCAAAGCCATGGCCCATCTCGCGGACAATTTCTACATGGACATGGCGAGCGCTGTCAGGGGCACCCTGAACTTCAAGGGCGAGGTCCCCTATCCTCCCGTCACCCGCGAGGACAACTGGTATTTCGAGGAGATTCACCGCAGCAACGCTTACTTCGCAATCAAACTGCTTCTCGAAGAAGCCGAGCTCTCGAACGCGAAAACCCTCGTCGATGTCGGCGGCGGCATCGGCGATATTTCCGCCGCTCTGCTGAAAAAATACCCGCAGCTCGAGTCCACGATCCTCAACCTCCCCGGCGCCATTGAACTGGTCAACGAAAACGCCGCGGAAAAAGACCTCGGCAACCGCCTCAAGGGCATCGCGGTCGATATCTACAAGGATGTCTACCCGACAGCCGATGCCGTGATGTTCTGCCGCATCCTCTATTCGGCAAACGAACAGCTCACCGCCATGATGTGCAGGAAAGCCTACGATGCGCTTCCGACAGGCGGCAAGGTGCTCATCCTCGATATGATCATCGATGACGAGAAGAACCCGAACTTCGACTACCTGAGCCATTACATCCTCGGCGCAGGCATGCCGTTCAGCGTGCTCGGCTTCAAACAGCAGAACGCCTACAAGGAGATCCTCGAATCGATCGGGTTCAGCAATGTCCGCATCGTCAGAAAGTACGATCACCTCCTCTGCGAAGCGGTAAAGAAAGGGTAATTCACCTGAAAAGCTCCGAAAAGGCGGCTCTTCTTCCCGGAATGGCCGCCTTTTTTTTTCGCACCCTTTCCCCGCTTATTACCGGACAGATCAACGTTACCCCTTCCTTCACGATATGTCCCCTGCAGGTCCATCAAGGACGAACCATCCTGACAAGTGATCATTTTCACCGATTACTTGCAGATTTGGAAAAAACCGGTATACTATTAAAACACATGAGTCCCCATGTTTCTATTACGTCACCGGCATGAAATCGACATTAAGCTGCAGCAACCTGAAAAAAATATATAATCGACGGGAGGTCGTCAGGAATTCTTCCCTCGAGGTCAAACAGGGAGAAATCGTGGGTCTTCTCGGACCGAACGGCGCTGGCAAGACAACGACCTTCTACATGATGGTGGGGCTTGTCAGGCCGGACAGCGGCGAAGTCTTCCTCGACGGAGAGTGCATAACCCATGAACCGATGTACAAAAGGGCAAGGCTCGGCATCGGCTATCTTCCCCAGGAAGCTTCCGTCTTCAGGAACCTGACGGTGGAAGAAAATATCAAGAGCGTCCTCGAATTCACCGCCCTCACGAAAACGCAGCAGCAGGAAAAAACCGAAAAACTGCTTGACGACCTCGATATCGGCGGCATACGGAAAAGCATGGGCTATGCGCTCTCCGGCGGCGAAAGAAGGCGGACCGAAATAGCCAGGGCGCTCGCTCTCGACCCGAAGTTCATTCTTCTCGACGAACCGTTTGCGGGCGTCGATCCCATCGCCGTGGAAGATATCCAGAAAATTGTCGAAGGGCTCGCCAAAAGAAATATCGGCGTGCTCATCACCGACCACAACGTGCACGAGACGCTCTCCATCACCACCCATGCATACCTTCTCTTCGACGGCAGCATCTTCTTCAAGGGAACTCCGGAAGAGATCGCAGCCCATCCGGAAGTGAGGAAAATGTACCTCGGTGAAAAATTCACCCTCGACAGGTATTGAACAGTGCTGAGGACTGAGGACTCAGCACTCAGTCCCACATGCCGCCCCTGTGCTGGGCTGAAACCCAAAATTATTTTGCCCCTCCATCCAGGGGCTGGCATCCCTGGCTACCGATATCCCGCCCCTACGGGGCTTGAAACAACCCACTTCCAAATTCCCCCTCAGTCCTGAGCACTGAGCACTCAGCACTGAAACATCCCATTCCCCAGTCCCCACTTTCCACTTTCCAGTACCCAGCACTCAGTCCTCAGCACTCAGTCCCAACATGCCGCCCCTGTGCTGGGCTGAAACCCAAATTTATTTTGCCCCTCCATCCAGGGGCTGGCACCCCTGACTACCAATATCCCGCCCCTACGGGGCTATCTTTCCCGCTCCTCAGTACTCAGTACTCAGTACTCAGTCCCAACATGCCGCCCCTGTGCTGGGCTGAAACCCAAATTTATTTTGCCCCTCCATCCAGGGGCTGGCACCCCTGGCTACCAATATCCCGCCCCTACGGGGCTTGAAACAACCCACTTCCAAATTCCCCCTCAGTCCTGAGCACTGAGCACTCAGCACTGAAACATCCCATTCCCCAGTCCCCACTTTCCACTCCCCACTTTCCACTTTCCACTTTCCACTTTCCATTACCCATTACCCTGCCCCATTTTTTCGCTATTCACTCCTGAAAATCATATCTTTTCCTGAGAGAGCTGTTTCTTCAAGAACCATGAACACGAGGAACCGACACGATGAAAATCCTTCTGATCTATCCCGAATTCCCCGACACTTTCTGGAGTTTCAAACATGCATTGAAATTCGTCGACAAAAAGGCGTCTCTGCCCCCGCTCGGTCTCCTGACCGTGGCATCAATGCTGCCGGAAAGCTGGGAGAGGAAGCTTGTAGACCTCAACGTCGCTCCGCTCCTGCAGAAGGATATCGAATGGGCCGATATGGCTTTTGTCAGCGCCATGACCGTTCAGCAGGAATCCGCAAGGAAGGTCATCGACCTGTGCAACAAGGCCGGACTGAAGATTGTCGCCGGCGGTCCCCTGTTCACCACCGAGCACGAAGCGTTCCCGACCGTAGACCATTTCGTGCTGAACGAAGCCGAACTGACCCTCCAGCCCTTCATCGACGACATGGAAAAGGGAGAACTGCAGAAATGCTATTCGACCGGAGAATATCCCGACCTCACCCTGACTCCCACACCACAATGGCACTTGCTCGATATCCAGAAATACGCATCGATGGCGGTACAGTTCTCGAGGGGTTGCCCCTACAAATGCGATTTCTGTAACGTCACGGCGATGCTCGGCCATAAGATCCGCACGAAAACGGGCGATCAGATCATCACGGAACTCGATGCGCTCCGCAGGCAGGGCTGGAAAGACAGCATCTTTTTTGTCGACGACAATTTCATCGCGCACAAATCATACCTGAAAAAGGTGCTGCTGCCCAGACTTATCGAATGGCAGGCAGGCAACAGGACGAGCACCAAATTCTATACTGAATGCTCGATCAACCTCGCCGACGATCCCGAACTGCTGGACCTTATGGCCAGTGCCGGTTTCACGCAGGTGTTCATCGGCATCGAAACGCCCGACGACATGGCGCTTCAGTCTTGCGGAAAGCAGCACAACACCTCGAGGAACATGCTGGAAAACATCAGGAAAATCCAGAATGCTGGCATCGAAGTGCAGGGCGGCTTCATCGTAGGGTTCGATACGGACACCAATTCGATTTTCCAGAAACAGATCGAGTTCATCCAGAAAAGCGGCATCGTGACCGCCATGGTCGGCATCCTGCAAGCGCTTCCGGGTACGAAGCTTTACGAACGCATGAAAAAAGAAGGACGACTCCTCTACAACTCGAGCGGCGACAACGCGGACAGCAACACGAACATCATCCCTAAAATGGATGCGGAAGTGCTGCGCAAGGGCTACCAGGAGATGATGGACCACCTCTACGCGCCCAAGTTTTATTACCAGCGGATAAAAACACTGCTCAAGGAGTACAAGGCTCCGGAGTTCAGGAGCAGGTTCCGCATGAGCCAGCTCATGGCGCTTGTCCGTTCGACCATCCTGCTCGGCGTCGTTGGGCGTGAACGGTTCCAGTACTGGAGGATCATGACCTGGACTTTTTTCAACCGTCAGAAATCCCTGCCGCTGGCCATAACCCTTGCCATCTACGGTCACCATTTCCGCAAAGTCTGCCAGCTCCACCTGAAACAGGTACAGAAAGCAAGCATATAGGCAAAAACAAAGGTGCCGGGACTGTCACGGCACCTTTGTTCCCGGTCCATCATGGGGGACCTTATGAGAAAATCAGGCAGGGCTATTCGCCGGCATTGTCGCCCGAGGCACCGGAAACTGCTTTTGTGACGATCTGCGGAACGAAACGTTCGGAAAAACCCGCGACAAAAGACCAGAAAATGAATTTGGCAAAATCCTGCCCTGTCGCGGGAAAGGTCCTGGTGAAAATATCGACGATAAACGCCGTGTCAGGACCGGTTACCGCTGGCTTCGGCATGATGAAAACCGGAAAAAGGGCACCGGTCATGATTCCCGAGAGGAAAATACTGTAAAGGACAAGCGAAAAAATGCCACCGAAAATCGGGACGAGCAGGATCTGGAACCAGGATGTCGTCAGCAGGGAAAGCTCTTCATCCGAGACTTTCGGCATCCTCTGCTGGATGCTGACGAACCCACCGATGATCCCGCAGAGGAAACCTGCCCAGGTCATCATGAAACGCTGGTTGTAATAAAACGTCATGCCGAACATCACGCCGATAAGCAGGACGGCAACCGCAGTCATCATGATGAGGCGTTTCGTGAGAATGTGTATGTTTTCGATACGGTTCATGGTCCCTGCTTTTATGATGGTTCCGGCGGCAGTCCGCTGATGAGCTCCCCTGTCATGCCGGGAAAGGTGGATAGGAAAAAGACAGTGTTCTTCAAGGGCGTCATTGAAAAATAACATTTGCTGACCAAAAGCGGCAAACACTATCCGGATTCCTGCCGGACAGGCATCGATGAAATGCCACCGTCCGGTTTGCCCCTGTTCGATTGTTGCGTATCTTGAAAGCTGATGTCCGAACCAGCAAGAACTGCCGCATGATAGCTGAAAACCTGCTTTTCCGGTCCGACGGGGGATTTATCCGCATCCCGATCTGGGGTCATATCCCTCTCGGCATCCCGATGAAAAAAATCCTTTCGCACCCCTCTTTCCTGAGGCTGAAAGGCATCCGGCAGCTGTCGTTCTCGCAGCAGGTCTATCCCGGCGCGACCCATACCCGGTTCGAGCACTCCATCGGGGTCTACCACCTCATGAAACTCATCCTCCAGCGCATGCTCACGAGCGATCTTGCCATGAGCCTGCAGAACGACCGTTTCAGGTTCGACCCCCAGAACTGCAGTACGCTGCTTTCCGCATGCCTCCTGCACGATATCGGCCACTTTCCCCATGCGCACATCATCGAGGAACAGATCCCCGTATGCGGCGGCGAACCGGTATTTTCCCATCACGAGGAGCTCTGCACCCGGTTCATCCATGAAGAGCATCCGGGCGTTCCGACGATCGCTGAAATCCTGCACGAAGAGTGGAAGGTCTCACCCGAATCGGTCATCAGGCTCATCAGGGGCAGCTCCGGCTCCCGGTTCGGCAAGCTCATCAGCGGCACGCTCGATCCGGACAAGATGGACTACCTGATGCGCGACGCGCACCATTGCAACATCCCCTATGGCAGCATCGACATCGAAAGGCTTATCGAATCGTTTGTGCCGGACCCGGAAAGGGAACGGTTCGCGATCACCGAAAAAGGCATCGCTCCGCTCGAAAGCCTGCTCTTCGCCAAGTACATGATGATGCGCAACGTCTATTGGCACCATACGAGCAGGGCGCTTGCCGCCATGCTCCGCAGGCTCCTCCAGGATATCGCCGTCGAAGGCATGCTGACGGCCTCCGAACTTCGCGCACTCTTCTACGACAACGCAGACGACCGGGTGCTGCATGAACTGAAACAGATTCTGCCGGAAAAAAACCATCCGCTCGGTATGCTGCTCGACGACATCCTCCAGCGAAAAGTATACAAACGGGCCGTAACCCTGCAACCTTACCGGAACGGCACCGGAGAGGCGGACCTCGGCTGGTTCGCCTACAGCTGCGACAACGCCCTGAGGAGGAGCATGGAACTCGAAATCTGCACCTTCCTCAACCGGCGCTTCAACCTCGGCCTCAACGGTCATGAAGTGCTTCTCGACCCGCCTTCGAAAAAAGATATTTTCGATTATGCGGACCTCAGGGAGCTTCGCGTCTACCCTACCCGATCCGAGCATATCCATTACTCGCTCAATCTCGATTCGGAGTATATCCGCTTCGACGATCTGCAGGAATCGGTGTTCCGTTCGGATTTTATCCTTTCATTCGAGCGTTATACAAAAAAGTTCCGCCTGCTCTGCCGTCCCGACCTGGTTGACAGGATCGTCGCGTCCGGTGACGAGATCATGGGGATGCTGCGCCGGCAGGATCGTATATTACCTGAAAACATAAACTGACAAAACCATGGAACAGCAGGACAAGTTTTACAAGGGACTTTTCTACGGCGCCGTCCTCGGTGCTGCCGCAGGTACAGTCATGGGATTACTGTTCGCTCCCCGCAAGGGAACGGAGACCCAGCAGATCATCACCGGCACGATCAAGAACGCGCTCGACAAGGCAAGCGACTATTACGAGAGCAGCGAAACGGATATCGCCTTCAGCAACGACGCGAAAAAACGCTCGCAGGAGATCATCGACACCGCCCGCGAAGAAGCGAAAAAAATCCTCAGCGAAGCCAACAGCATCATCAGGGAAATCAGGGGAATCCCCAAAACACAGGAAAACTGAGCCATGCTTACCTACCTGCAGGCCGGTCCTGAAAAGCCCGGCACCCATACGATCGTGCTCCTGCACGCGTTCCCCCTTTCGGCGGAGATGTGGAAGCCGCAGCTTTACGCGCTGGGCCGCGCCGGGTTCAGGGTGGTTGCCCCGAATGTGTTCGGCGTAGAAGGGTCGGAGGAAAAAACCGGCTGGAATTTCACGGAATACGCCCATGAGCTTGCCGCCCTCATGGACTCCCTCGGCATAGAGAAAGCCACGATCGCAGGCCTCTCCATGGGAGGCTACCAGGCATTCGAGTTTTACCGCCATTATCCCGGGAAAACCGTTTCGCTCGTCCTGTGCGATACCAGGGCGGAAGCCGACACACCCCAGGCGAGGGAACAGCGGTTAAAGTTCATGGAATCGGTAGAAGCCTACGGGGCGGAAGAAGCCATACACCGCATGGTTCCAAACTACTTTGCCGCGGGAACCTACAATTCGAGGCCTGAGCTGGTCGAAGAAGCTTCGGCGATTATCCGCAGGCAGTCTTCGGAAGTGATCAATGCGGCAATGGGTGCGATCATGTCACGCGCCGACTCCACGACGCTGCTCTCGTCAATACGGTGTCCCGTGCTTGTGCTCTGCGGTTCGGAAGACAGAATGACCCTTCCCGAAATCTCGCAGGACATCAGCGTGCACATCCGCGGATCGAGGCTTATCATGCTGGGCGGCGCCGGGCACATCTCGAACATGGAAAAGCCCGATGCGTTCGACCGGGCAATCCTGGACTTCCTGCACGCCGTGAACCATTCCTGAAGGTCCGTGTGACCTTCAGGCTTCAAGACCGTCGAGAATATCGAAAAAGTTCGGGAACGATACGCCCACGACTGCGATATCGGTGATATCGAGTTCGCATCCCGTTGCCTTGCCTGCCACGGCGAAGCTCATGGCAATCCGGTGATCGTCGAAGCTCTCGATGACCGTCTTCCCCTGCGGGACCGCATTCCGGCCTTTGACCGTGAAGCCGTCCGGGGACTGTTCGCATTCGAACCCGAGCCTCTGCAGATTGACCACGAGAGCGTCGATCCGGTCGCTCTCCTTCGTCCTCAGCTCTTCGGCGTGGTGCAGTTCGAACCTGCCTGCGGCAAAAGCCGAAAGCACGGCCAGCATGGGAATCTCGTCGATGACGAACGCCACAATCTGCGGATCGCTGATGGCCAATGGAGCGATACCCGAAAGGTTCGAAACCAGGATATCGCCGATCGATTCCCCGCCGATCACCCGGCTGTTCTCTATCGTGATGCCTGCGCCGGCATCCCGGAGAATATCGAGAAAAGCCGCCCTTGTCGGGTTGAGGCAGACATCACGGATGACGATCTCCGACCCCTTCGCAAGCAAGCCGAGCGCAACGATGAAACATGCCGCCGAAGGATCGGCCGGCACAAGGAAGGGTTTGGCTTCAAGGCGCTTCCTGCCGGGCACCACGATGATGCGCTCCCCTTCTTTCTCGATCGCTTCGAGACCGAGCATCACCTCGGTATGGTCACGTGAACGGAGCGTTTCGATAATCCGCGATTCGCCGTCCGCATGCAGGGCGGCCAGCGCAACGAGGGACTTGACTTGCGCTGAAGGGACCGGCAGGCGGTACTCGATGGGTTCCAGGTCTTTCTTGCCAATGACCCGGACCGGGGCCGTGCCTGCTGGCGAAAGCCCGATTTCCGCCCCCATCATGCGCAGGGGGTCGGCTATCCTTTTCATCGGGCGCTTCATCAGCGAATTGTCTCCGACAAGGACGCTTTCAAACGGCTGGGCCGCAAGAATACCGGCAAACATCCGCATGGTGCTGCCCGAATTATTGCAGTTCAGGGGCGCCGAAGGTGCCTTGAAACCCCACAGTCCCGGTGAATCCATGATGACCCGGCGGATGCGGCGGCCGTAGGCGCCGTCGATCTCCTCCTGCCTGAGAGCGATACCGGTGTCCTTCAGCACGCCAAGGGTCGACTGGTTGTCGAAACCTCCGGAAAAGTTGGTTATCTCCGTGGTGCCTTCCGACAGGGAGCCGATCAGGGCGGCGCGGTGGGATATCGACTTGTCCGGCGGCAGGGCTGTCACTTCACCTTTGAAAACTCTCATGAGTCAGCGGATTGTTTTATTGATTGACAAAAAAAAAGCAACTCCGGCAAAGGAGCTGCTTCTTCATATAACCTGTTCCTTGCGGATTGATCATGAATTGCGTTCTTCATTTGCCCGCTGCGCCCTGCGCTTGCATCTCGAACGCTTCAGACGGTTATCAATCGAAGGTTTGACAAAGTATGCGTTTTTACGGAACTCCTTCAAAACACCTGCGCGCTCGTACTTCTTCTTGAAGCGTTTCAGCATTTTATCGATGGACTCGTTGTCATTGATCTGCACACTAACCAAAAAATTCACCCCCTTTTACAGTTTCAGCGTCTAAGTTTCATTTTAATAAGATCGGTAAGGCTGTTATCCGCGCTCGCCTCTTTTTCAGGATTGACGCGGACATTTTCGAGCAGCTGCTTTTTGCCGCTCTTTGAAAATTCTACGATAATGACATATGCCCCGCTGCCGGTAGCATGCTTTTCCCTGACCACTCCCACTTCACCGAGGGACTTGTGGTAGAGAGCATCGCCTTTGGCATAGATTCCATGCGGGGAATAGACCTGGCACTCTTCCGGGTTCAATTCGCAGGGGCTGACATCCCTGGCGATCTGAATCTGCCATTCTTTGAGAAGATGGACCTGGTTGCATTCCGCACACCTGATCCAGTACTGGTTTTCAGCTGCGGAAACGGCATCTCCGGATGCAGCTTTGCCGTCTTTCCCTTTTTTCTGGGTAGTTACCGTCAGAAGATCGTCGTCTTTCGGCTTGTCACTCGGCATCCATTCACCGACAAACACCTTTTCAGTGATGCGGCCGCACCCCTCACAAAAGCTGGCTTCAATCTTGCCATCCAATATGAACTGCCTCTTTCTGGACTCTACCTTCATATAATCGTGCTGGTTGTTGAACCGCTGAAACACGGCCGGGCTTAACCTTGCAACCGCCCCGGCTGAAAATTCGCTATTGCAGCAGGATACCCGGCTTTTTCCGCATTGCGCAATATACAGCATTGCGCAACAAAAAAAACAGGTTTGTTCAGGACTGCCTAATTACGGAAATCCCTGTAAAAAAACAACCGGTTATTTTGCAATCCTCACTTGTGCGTAAGCGCGTCGATAAGATCCGATTTCGTTATCAGCTGAAGCCTGCCGTCGCTGAGGCTGATGAGGACGCCGGATGCGCTCTGCTGGAGCTTGCCGGACAGCTCCGATATGGTGGCGTCGGGGAGGCATACCGGGAAAGGCTGCTCCATGAAGCCCACCACCTTCGAGTTCATCGCCTCATCGTTTTCGATAAGGATGGAAAGGATCTTGTTTTCACTGATGCTGCCGATCGGGGCGTTATAGGAAACGATGGGCAGCTGAGAAACGTCGTTCTGCTTCATCATTTCGAATACTTCCGCAAGCGTGTTTTCCGGATAGGCAAAAATCAGGTCCTTTCTCGCCTTGAGCTGAATGATGTCTTCAGCGGTGATCTGATCGACGGTCGTCTTCGCCTTGCGGTAGAAACCATGGCTCCGCATCCAGTCGTCGTTGTACATCTTGCTGAGATAATAACCGCCGAAATCATGCAGCAGCGCAACCACGAAATCCCTTTCCCCGTAAGAAGCGGCGGACTTCAGCGCTACGGCCATGACCGCGCCCGATGCGCCTCCAGCGAAAACGGCCTCGAGGCGAAGCAGGTCCCTGCCGCAATTGAAGGCATCGTTATCGCCGACCTGTACGACCTCATCGATAATCGACGGGTCCCAGAAGCTCGATGCATGCAGCGAACCAAGTTCCTCGATCTCCGAAGAAAAACGCTCAGTCGTCCCGCTCTCGCTGAAAAGCCCGCTGTAGACCGAGCCCATCGATTCAACGCCGATGATGCGGACGGCAGGGTTCTTCTGTTTCAGGCAGCGGCCTATTCCGGTCACCATAGCGCCGGAAACGAGCGGAACGAAGACATGGGTGACCCGGCCTTCGGTCTGGCGCCAGATTTCCTCGCCGGTGATTTCGCTGTGGACCCGGAGGCTCACGGGATTGTCATACATGCCGGCAAAGAACGCGTTGGGAATGTTCCTTACCAGGCTTTCAGCCACTGTCATGCAGCTGCGCGGCTCTCCCGGCAGCGCATCGGCCGGGGTGATGACCAGTTCCGCACCGACAGCCCGCAGAAGGTCCTGCTTTTCCTTCGATATTTTTTCCGGAGCGGCAAGCAGCAATTTGTAGCCCCTGCTCACGCCCGCCATTGCCAGTGCGATACCGCTGTTGCCGTATGTCCAGTCCACGAGGGTCATGCCGGGATGGATCAGCCTGCGTTCCTCGGCATCGTTGATGAGGGCCGAAGCGACACGGCAATAGGGCGAACAGGCCGGGTTCATGTATTCGAGTTTGGCCATGAGTTTCGCCTGAATGCTTCGACCCATCCGTTTCAGGAGGACAAGAGGCGTTTCGGCGTTCAGCCCGAATATATCGTGGTTCGGCATGATGGTGGCGGAAAAATGGATTAAATGAACAACGGGCCTTGACGGCACTAAAGGAAAATATACATTGTCCTTACAAGATACCTAACCCGGAACCGTTTCAGCCCTTGTTATTCAGAAACAAAATACGTTTTTTCACAAGAATGTTCCGGCAGCGGCAATCATCTCCGCAAGAGAGGCCCTTCAGGCTGCAAAACACGGTAACAGCAAGAAGTAATATGCGTTATGGACAATAATGAACAGCTCTTCCCTGGAGGAGCCGTTAACGCCGAACCGATGACCGAAGCCCTCGTTTCCCTCGGGAACCTCCGGCACAATGTACGCACCATCCGGGAAAGGATCGGGGAAAAGCCGGGGATCATGGGTATCGTCAAGGCAAACGCATACGGCCACAGCGCACTTCAGGTTTCCGCTTCGCTCGAATCGGCCGGCATCAGGGACTTCGGCGTGGCGAACATCCACGAGGCCGTCGAATTGAGGACCGGGGGATCGCTGAAAAGCGCGCCATCCATCCTTGCATTCTCCTCTCCGCTGCCATCCCAGTTCGAGCAATACCTGCGCCACAACATCGACATGACGGTCTGTGATGCCGGAACCGCAGAAACAGCGGAAGCGGTCGCGGCCGCGCACGGCAAAACCCTGAACGTCCAGCTGAAAGTGGATACCGGCATGGCAAGGCTCGGCGTCAGCCCCCGGGATGCCATGGATCTGCTCCGGAAAATCGATTCATCCCCGCACCTCGAACTGAAAGGCATCTATACCCATTTTGCGGAAAGCTCCGACCCGCAGGGATTCACGGCAACACAGCTCTCGCTCTTCACCGGCCTTGCCTCGGAATACGAACATGCCGCATCCAGAAAAGTCTGCAAGCATGCGGGCAACAGCGGCTCGATACTCACCATGCCGGATGCCTGGCTCGACATGGTGAGGCCGGGCATCCTGCTCTACGGCTACCACCCCTCGGACAACACCCCCGTGAGGCTCGGCGTCCGCCCGGTCATGCAGGTGGAATCGAAAGTCATTTTCATAAAAGAGGTCCCCGCCGGGACCACGGTCAGCTACAACCGCACCTGGACCGCGCCTGAACGGCGCCGGATCGCAACCATCGCAGCAGGCTATGCGGACGGTTATTTCAGGGCGCTCTCCGGCAAGGCGACCGTCACGATAAACGGAAAATCCTTCCCTCAGGTCGGCACCGTCACGATGGACCAGATCATGGTTGACCTTGGCGACGACCGCGGGATCGAAAAAGGCGACAGGGCCGTGCTTTTCGGATGGGACGGACCTTCGGCCGATACGGTTGCACGCATCGCCGGCACGATCAGCTACGAAATCCTGTGCTCGGTTTCCTCAAGGGTGAAACGCGTTTTCATATAAGATGGGTAATGGGAATTGAAACTCAGAACTGAGTGCTGAGTGCTCAGGACTAAGCATTCTTTTCTTACTCAGTCCCCACTTCCCACTTTCCAGATCCCATTACCCAGTCCCCATTACCCAGTCCCCATTACCCAGCCCCCATTACCCAGCCCCCATTACCCAGCCCCCATTACCCAGCCCCCGAAACACGAATTTTTTGCGCATATTAACTCATATCCGGCGAATCATTTTTTGCTCATTGAACTTTTATATCACATATGCTATTATTCAATGTCTTACAGGATATTCTTTTTCAATGAATCGGTACAGGATGAAATACAAGGCTGGCCGAAAGGGGTATTCGCAAGTTTCCTCAGAATAACAGAGCGTATCGAAATCTCTGGCCCTAATTTGGGAATGCCCTACACTCGTGCCTTTGGAAACGGTTTATTTGAAATCCGCGCCAAAGGCCCTGAAGGTATCGG
Organism: Chlorobiaceae bacterium; assembly: GCA_013334565.1. Taxonomy (GTDB): domain Bacteria; phylum Bacteroidota; class Chlorobiia; order Chlorobiales; family Chlorobiaceae; genus Chlorobium. The sequence continues at coordinate 705 of JAAXXI010000034.1, read as the reverse complement.
CAGAGCGTTTTTCTGCTGTGTTGTTGAACGCCAGGTCATCATTCTTCATGGATTCATCAAGAAAACACAGAAAACGCCCGATAAGGAGTTACGCATTGCCAGAAAAAGATTTAAGGAAATCAAACCATGAATAAAGATATACATAAAGACATACACTACAATCCGGTTCCTTTCAATCCGCGAATCCTGGCCGCTGAAAAATGTTCGGAAGATTCGGAATTCAAGATGGCATACGACGCACTTGAAGACGAATTCGTGGCACTGGCAGCGTTGCTGGAAGCACGAATCGCCGCAGGGCTAACGCAAACGGAGGTGGCGAAACGAATGGGGATTTCACAGCCGGTTCTGGCACGTATTGAATCGAGCCTTGGCAACAAGAATCACTCGCCGTCTCTCAATACCTTACGAAAATATGCCAGGGCTTGCGGGTTGAAACTTGAAATCCGGATGGTCAAACCAGAAAGAAATGACTTTCCCTGCACGTGTGTGAAGGAAGAATCGAACCCCGGCAGCTGACAGGCCGAACCAGGAGCCGGGATTTCCACTTTCCAAATCCCATTATCCCATTACCCAGTCCCCAGTCCTCAGTCCTCAGCACTGAAACATCCCACTTTCCACTTTCCAAATCCCATTACCCATTTCCCGCCCAACAAATGTTTGTTACTTTCATATTTCGAAAGTATCTTACATTAATGGGAACATTGA
>JAAXXI010000085.1 GCA_013334565.1 Chlorobiaceae bacterium | reverse complement strand
ATCCCAAAATGCGTCACTGACATCCCATGATTTTGTTTTGGATTGCGCCATATTTCCTTTCTTTGCATTGGTATGATTAACAAAGGAAATATAGCACTCATTTTACTTAATTACGAATAAGCTCTTAATGCAGGGCCTCTAACCCGCAAGGAAATTACTGCCGGAAAGGGCAAATTCGATATTAAAGATAGCTCAAATCAGCCCTGTCAGCAAAAAAACGAAAACGTAAATAGTCCCTCCCCTCAAGACATTTCAATCTCATATTTCTTTTTCATAAACAGAACTCATTTATATAAAACAAGTTAACGGAAGCCTCCACACAATGGGCAATTTTTTTTCAACCGCATCATTGTTTGTCTCCTCGCATACAGGTATTTTCCACCATACTCATCCGCCCCGAAAATCTTGCCTGGCTTTCTTCATGGAAATGTCGATCGAAAATATACTGGTTTCATTCAGGCATATAGCCGTTGTCGGGCTTTCCGACAAACCGGAACGTCCAAGCAATGCGGTGGCGCGGTACATGATGCAGCATGGTTATTCCATCTATCCCGTCAACCCCGGTATCAGCGAAGTGTTCGGGCTGCCGTCGAATGCGAGCCTTTCATCCATGCCGCCGGAAATAACGAACAGGGTTGAAATCGTCAATATTTTCCGAGCCTCTTCGGAAGTGCCCCCGATAGTCGAAGAAGCCATCGCCATAGGGGCGAAAGCCGTCTGGATGCAGCTTGGGGTGGCCCATGAAGCTGCCGCCCGGAAAGCTCGGCAAGCCGGCCTCGCCGTCATCGAGAACCACTGCATCGCGATAGAGCACCAGAGGCTTTTCGGGTAAAGCACAGCATCAGCAACATAAAAGATTTATTCAGCACTCATGCCGATTACCACTGTCGCCCTCATTTTCGGAGGCAAATCCGCCGAACATGAAATCTCGGTCATCTCCGCACGATCGATAGCGGCAACCATCGACCCGGAAAAATACAGGACCATCCCGATTTACATCTCACACTCAGGAACATGGTACCTTGGCGGTATCGCGCAGGACATCCTCGATATCGACCTCGCAGGGATCATGAGGAACACCTCGCTGGAAAATGCGGCTGCGACCCTCGACAGGATGGTCGAAACAGCAGCACAGGAACCGTTCGGCCACGACTTCCGCGCAGCAGGCATCGATGTGGCATTTCCGGTCCTGCACGGCTCCTATGGAGAGGACGGCAGGGTCCAGGGGCACCTCGAAACATGCGGCATCCCCTATACAGGGTGCGGCGTCCTCGCTTCGGCGATCACCATGGACAAGGCTCTGACCAAACTCTGCGTTGCGGATGCCGGTATAGCCGTAGCGCCTTCCCGGACAATTCTCAGTTCCGACTACGTTGCCGACCGCGATTCCATCATCGGCTCCATCGAATCGGAATTCGCTTTTCCGTTTTTCGTCAAACCGGCCAACCTCGGATCTTCGGTCGGGATAACGAAAGTGCACCGCGCCGGGGATCTGCCCGGAGCACTCGACCAGGCATGTTTCCTGGACACGAAGGTGCTGGTGGAAAAAGCCATAGCCGGCCGAGAGGTAGAAGTTGCCGTGCTTGGCAACGACGACCCTGTCGCCTCGGTATGCGGCGAGATCGAACCGGCGAGCGATTTTTACGATTACCAGGACAAGTACATCGACAACAAGGCAAAACTGTTCATCCCCGCCCGCATTCCGGAGCCACTCCAGGAAAAAGTCCGCTCCGCAGCCCTCAGAGCGTTCAGGGCCCTCGGATGCCGCGGCATGTCGAGGATTGATTTCTTTGTCGACGAGAAAAACGACGCCATCGTGCTGAACGAAGTGAACACCATCCCGGGGTTTACAGACATCAGCATGTACCCTTTGCTCATGGAAGCTTCAGGCATCGGGTTCAAAGAACTTGTCGGCAGATTGCTTTCACTGGCCCTTGAACCGTAATCGATCACTTAAAAACATTTTCGCTGGCGGCCATGACACCCACCAATCCCATAGAACCAGAGAACTGCGGCAATCAGGAGGTCCGCAAGCCTCACCTGTTCTTCAGGGAAATATCAGCCGATCTGAACGGTGGGAACTTCCAGGGCGGGCTCGATCGCCTGAAACCTTTTTCCGGGCTTTTTTCCGACTCCTACCTCTTCAACATGCTCTATGCCAGGGCGCTCAAAGGTCTTGGAAAAAACTCTCTCGCAGCGGAATATTTCAGGAGATGCTGTTCGATCGCCCCTACAAACCAGTTGGCGTGGAACGAACTTCTGCAACTGCAGACCACAACCCCTGCCGAAGCTCATGAACACGGGGCTGTTTTCTACGATCCCGTTACCGACGAACTCGAAAAACTGAGCGCTGCACTCATGAATTTCGAACCCGCGAAAACGACGGAAATGCATGATCCGACACCTCTCGCTGACCAGAAACAACCCTTCCCGGACGATATCGCCATTCCCGTCCCCACCGAAACCCTTGCCCAGCTTTTCAGGGAACAGGGTGCATACAGGAAAGCGGCAAAAGTCTATTCGCTGCTGATAAAAATCAAGCCGCAGAATGCCGAGCAATACCGCAGAGAGATTGAATCCCTGCCGGATGGCATCTGAAGGGCCTTTTCCCGCCCCAGCCGTTTTCAAGCTCCACCATAACCAGTCAGGAGCTTGCCACTGTGCATCGTTTCCTTAATCGCTCCTGCTTGCGGGCATTCCCTCTCTCGCGGTTCAGACAGGAGGAACCCGTCTGCTCAGGAATATTGCAGGGATGGTGCTCAGGAAGCCTCGAAGCCGAAAAGTTTACGGGCGAAAGCGGTAACCTGGTGTTCCAGGGCCGGTTCGAGCGCTGCATATGATTCAAGCTGCCTTTTGAGGGGTGAACCTTCACCGAAGGAGTTATCGAGCCTCTCCCAGGCGGGCAGCACGCTCTCTTCAATCCATTTCCAGCGATGCCCGGGATCGGCGACACTTCGCCAGCCGACAAATGTTTCGAGATAACCGACATGGGTCGAAAACGACGGTTTCATGGCGGGCAACCCCTCGGCTGGTTCCGGAAAATCAAGCTCGCTTCCGAACGAAGCGAGCACCCTGCCCTGAAGGGTAAGTGAATCGAAAACCGGCTGGAGCGTCCTGAGTTGCTCGTGGCGCAGCAGGAGTTCGTTCCCTTCACGGATCAGGGTGGACGGGACCACTTCGCGGCTGCCGTTGGCAAGCAAGCGCCGTCCTTCGTCGATCATCCTGAAACCCCGGAGCATGTATTCTTCTTCTCCGGGTTCGATATTTCTCTCAACTTCCCCTATGCCGCCTTCGAGGAATGCCGCATGGGCCCAGCCGATATCGAAAAAGATCCCGTTGTTGCCGTGCCTGATTTTATCGAGGTCCCTGAGAAAAAGCAGGCGGTCCGCCGCAAAGGAGTGCATCAGTGACGGCAGGTAGAGCAGGGCGCCTGCTGCCTGCCGCAGCAGCTCTCCCGGATCGGAAGCTCCCGTTCTCCCACTTTCCTTTGCCCCTGAGGAGCGGAAACGCCCCGGGACAATCATGAGCTCGGCTGCCGCAAGCGCAAGCCCGACCTGCCTCGATGCAAATGCAGCCATACCGGCCCATTTGAACAGTTCGGGGTGTTCCAGGTACCATGTGGCATATCGTGCGGTGATAGCCCTGTTGCGTTCGACGATATGTTTTTCATGAGGAATGCGCGCTTCAACCTCGTCGATCCAGTACTGCCTGTTTCTCGCCACGTTTACCGTCCCTTTTGATGAACTTCTGCAACGTCACCTATCAATAACCGGAATACACGCCTGAAAAATTTCACCCCCGTGCGATGAAAAACAATCAATCCGTTTTCACGCCTACCCTGAAAAATACCTGAAAAAAATCGGTTACCGGTGCACGGGAACAACTTCAATGATCCTGCCAAGGCGTGAAGGGTCCATGAAATGCTCCGGAAATTCCGGCAGCCCTTTCGCTTCATGAGGGCAATCCGGAAGGGCTCCGACAATCGGCAGCAGGGATGTTCCTGTATAGGGAGCTTTTCGGTAGCCGAGATGGAGATGGGGAGAGGTTTTTCTGCGCTCAAGGTTAGCAACGGTGCCGATGGTTTTGCCGTAGAGGTCCTCCCCTTTCGCAAACACAGGGATGTTGTCAAGATGGAATATGAGCACGGTGAATGTATTGGCGTGCCGGTCGGCAAGCACGTATCCTTTCCAGCCGGTTGTATCATAACCGCTGGCGACAAAACGCATATGTCTCCTGAACACTACCCTGTCGCCTTCCTTGCCGACAATGTCGAGTCCCGTATGCCTGAACGGCTTTCCGCATACAGCACAGCTTTCTGATGGCCAGGGAGAACCGAAATCCATGGCATGGCCCGGTGCTGCTCCGAACCATGCCGGGGAAAAAAGCAGAAAAAAAGCCGGCAACCACCATCGGGTGTAATTGTTGACCATGCTTCTCCTTCCTGTTCACGGACAGCTGCCCGGAAAATGATAGTACAAAGTATGAAACACCGTTTTCTCCAATTCCGCAGCGTAACCGGATCGCGCCTTTCATGGCGTCATCGTTTCTCCTACTCGAATTCGATCAGGGCCTGTCCGCTTTTTACCGCTTCACCGGGAGAAGCGAGGATACACTTGACGATTCCGGCGGTGTGCGCTGTTATGTTGGTCTCCATCTTCATGGCTTCAAGGACGACAAGCAGGTCGTCGACCTGCAGTTTCTGTCCGACCTGGACGTTCACCCGCTGAACGATACCCGCAATGGGGCTGCGGCAGACCTTCTCGTCGGGCAGTCCATCCGATGCCGGGCCCGGGGCCTGCGCGACAGGCACGACGGGTGGCGTTGCATGATGGGATTTGATGGTAGAGGTCTGTTCCGCATATTCAGCCGGGGACCGTACCTCTTCTCCCTCAAGCACTTCAACATCCACGATATATTTCTTTCCGTCTATGGTCAAAGTCAGTTGCACGGCAAAGCTCCTTATTTATGCTGGTTGATGCTGAAGGTATGGGAAGTCTGGATCGACACGCGCCCCATCTGCGACCACGAGCTCGAACCCTGGTCGCTGAGAAACCGGGCCCTCCTGATCCTGACGTTCTTGCCGAGATAGGCGGCAATTGCCGAAGACATGATGATGAGCAGCTCCGGGGTTATTTCCTGGTCTTGCATGGTTTTCTCCTGCTTCTGGATGTTACAGCGGTATCAGCCCGTGTTTTTTCTGCGGCCTGAACTCACGTTTCGAATGGACGATATCGAGCGCCATGGCAAGATATCGCCGGGTTTCGGACGGTTCGATGATATCGTCGATCTGGAAACGGGCCGCAGCGACGTAAG
>JAAXXI010000033.1 GCA_013334565.1 Chlorobiaceae bacterium | reverse complement strand
AGAAGACATCCCGCATCGAGCATGAAAGCTTCCAGGCAAAGATGGCATATGCGCTTGAAAACAGTCATGTCGGCATATGGCATCTCGACCTGAATAACTGCCTGGTGACCCGCACGCTCGAACATGACCGCATATTCGGCTATGATGCGCTCCTGCCGAAATGGACGGTCGACAGCTTTTTCGAGCATCTCTTTCCGGAAGACATCGATATGGTCAGAGAACAGTACAACAGATCGATATCGGACAGGTCGGACTTCAGACTCGAATGCAGGGTGCGGAAAGCCAACGGACAAACCGGGTGGATAGCCATTGCAGGAACATTCATGTTCAGCAGGGGGAATGAAAGTCCCAATATCATCGGAATCGTCCAGGACATCACCGACAGAAAACTGGCTGAGCTTGAAAGAATAAAACTGCAGACCCAGCTTCAGCAGTCCCAGAAAATGGATATGATCGGACAGCTTGCCGGCGGGATCGCCCATGATTTCAACAACATTCTTTCGTCTGTCCTGGCGAATACCGATGTGCTCCTCGATCAGATCGACGAAAGACATCCTTTTTACGGGAACCTCGACAGTATCCGGCATGCCGTGAACCGCTCGTCGGAGATGGTCGCCCACCTGCTCGCATTTGCAAGAAAACAGGTATGGCGGCCCCAGCTCATCGATCTCGAAAACGAGCTGATGCAAATCCGGGCCATGCTCAGCAATCTGATAAGGGATAACATCCGCTTCGACTGGCGCCTTCAGCATTCGCATGCCATGGTCAACATCGATCCATCTCACCTCGTGCAGATCATCACCAACCTCTGTATCAATGCAAGGGATGCCATCGATGGGGACGGCTGCATCGTCATAGAAACAAGTTCCCTGAAATCCGGAACATACCCTGAGGAAAAGCTCGATGGAGCTGAAGGGAGCGACGACCGGGTTATGATTTCGATTACCGATACCGGCGGAGGGATCGCGGAGGAAGACCTGCCCAGGATATTCGAACCATTTTTCACGACCAAGGAAAAAGGAAAAGGGACCGGGCTCGGGCTCGCTGTCGTTTATGGAATCGTGACGCAGAACAAAGGGTTCATCGAATGCCTGAGCGAGAAAGGTAAAGGCACCACGTTCAAGATCTTTTTCCCGCAATCCGGGACCAAAGTTAACACACAGGAAGAACTTCTTCAGGAAACGAGTCCGTCAAATCGCGCGACAGGCATCCTGCTCGTCGAAGACGAACCGGACATCCTTAAAATTATCAAAACCCTCCTGGAAGCCCGCAACCTCGACGTGCTGCCTGCAGAAAACGCGGAAAAAGCCATGGAAATCTTCGACAAACACCAGAAAGAGATCGGCATGGTCATTTCCGACATCATGCTTCCGGGAATCAATGGTATCGAAATGTTTCGGAAACTTCAAAAGATTAACCCGGAGCTGAAATACATTTTCATGTCCGGCTACGGCTTCGATGCACTCAGGCACATCGAAGCATCCGGCCTTAACATGAACTTCATCTCGAAACCTTTCGGCATCAGGGCATTCCTTGACCTGGTGAACTCGGTAAATGCACCAGCAGGCAATGGGTAACAATCATCAATGTTGTTTATACATAAACACAATCATTTTTAGAAGTAACTACAACAATCGCATCAACTTTCGAGTTCATAAAAAGTGCAGTAATTTTTGCATTGAGTTCTAATGAACCATGAAAAATCGATTGACCGTTTGAATCAATTGATTCATTTTCACTTACCAAATAGCAATGAACCCCACTCTTGATTAACTGCTGTTGATATGCTACTGCTTGTTGGGTTTGGTTCTTTTCAAAAATTGAAACAGGAATCTTGCCGTCACCATCAATAAAATCACGTATAAAAAGAGGAATATGCCTTCGGGAAATCTCTCCACCACCAAATAATGGAGAAAAATTAACTTCGTTTATAATCGCTCCATTTTCAAACCAAGGTGTCGAGATATCTTCAGTAATAATATCTATGCCTGCGATATACAAACCAAAAAGCCTGGCTGCATTTATGGCAATAGCTACATTTTCCGGATGAACTTTTTCTGTAACTTCTTCGTCGATACCTCCCCATTCGGTGGACTCAATCTTCCTCAATGGGACAAAAGCTCCGGATTCAGGAACCGAATTGAGTGTAAAGCCTGCTTGAATAATTGCAGTCTTTGCCAGTTCATCAATTGCAGAGATTTCAGTTCGGGTCCAAGGGGGCCTGTTGCTTTGTATTAATAATTCAGCATCGACAAGTTCTTTCACATTTTTAATGCCATCGCCGATTACAGACATGGGAAGCCTTTTGACAGCATAAAGAAGTTTCCCGTTTGCAATAAAAAGTCTATGGCATACACCGGAAACCTGTTTTTCGATAATTACTCTCTTAGAACTGGATAATTGAAGCGCACTTCTAAAAGCTGTTTTCAAATTTTTTTCATTGTAGATATCGGTTGATACCCCTATTCCCCTGTCCTGATCCAATGGTTTTACAACAATCGGGTAACCGATACGATCAGCTGAAGATATGGCATCATTTTCAGTTACAACCATTTCATGAGTTGGAGCAGGAAGTGCTGCCTTTCTCAGGATATGAGCTGTTGCAAGTTTATTTTGTACAAGTTTTGCTCCTATCGCAGAATCCTGAGCAGTCGTACTTCTATCCATTATCCGCGCTTTACTGCCCCAGCCAAGCTGATATACACCTAATCCAAGATGAATAAACGGAATACCAAGAGAATGAACGACTTTAAGCAAAGGAATTGTAGATTTCCCTGCCGGAACCATGCTTTGAAGAGGTTTTATGATTTTCTCTCGAATTGTCGCGTAATATTTGTTTTTGTCTGATGCATATAATGGATTTTCAGACATCCATACACAGATTGCCACTGATGAATTAATAACCGACTGATAAACACTTTCTGGCACAGCTTCTATTTTATCAACCTGAATCTCGGCGTGAAAAATATTTCTTTTTTGATCTTCAAGATAAAATGACAATACGGCAGGGAGATCGAATATAGGCATGTTACCTAATTGAAAGAATAAACGCATAACGTGCAGTTGATATTGCAACAATTCACGAGTTGAACATGCGGCGTCATCATTCTCATTCTGGAAATTATAAGGCTCAATTTCTTTTATATCCAAAACATCTCTTAGCCAGATTTCAATATACTGTAGACGTTGACTGTCAATGCATTGAACTTTAACTGGCACTTTTAATGAAGAATTGACTAGGCTCTTTATCATTTATTTGTATTAATTTATAGAAATCAAATCAATCTTTTTATCATAAATAACCCATCAATAAACCTGCACCCGGAAATCTATTTTTTATATAAACCAACATTCACTTTATTTCTTATTAGAAAAACAATCAATTGCGATTTTTTGAAGTTCTGTACGCAATACTTTCCCCATTTGATTTTTTGGAAAGTTTTTCACAAAAAATAAATACTGAGGAGAACGAGCGCCTATAAGGCCTCTACACTTTGAAAGCAAAACATTGAAATCAACATTCGTTTTTAAAATTACAGCTGCACACGGAACCTGACAATGAACTGTAGATGGCAATGGAAATGCCACCGCATCAGAAACTTCAGGAAGAGATTTTAAAGCAGACTCAATTTCATAGGGATATATGTTTATTCCATTGAATATCATCAAATCATCCTCACGTCCCTGAAATATTATATTATTATTTTTTGATATATAAGCGAGATCTCCTGGAAAAAATATACCTTTAGAACCGCAACCATCTTTATCATTATCTTTACTCTTATCAAAATATCCATTAAAGACATCATCATTCACACTTACTCCAATCCGCCCAACAAGCCCATCTTGTAACTTGTTATTCGAGTTATCATATATACTCACATCAACACCACACACAGGAAAACCAATATCATTTATCAATAAATCACTCATTTTAGATTTTCTTGTGGAAGATATATGACCCAGTTCACTAACAGAATATGCTATGATAAAATTTGGAGTCAAAAGTTTAACAACTTTTTCTCTCAAAAGCGGAGAAACAAGAGATGATGTTGTTTCAAGTGATTTCACATAAGGAAACAGTATATCTTGATGCTTATTGTTTTCGGCATGCTTACACAAAACCTCCAAATGCATTGGCACACAATATAAATGAGTAACCTTATAATAATTTATAAGTCTTATTATTTCTACGAGATTTGCCCCTTCATCAATAAAAAGAACTGCGGCTCCAGCGGTTAATGAATAATATACTCGTTGACGTGCAGCGCCAAAACGGGTAGGAGTAAAAGAATAAAATAAATCTCCAGGCTGAATTCTCACTGCATCATAATAGCGCCTCCTTCGAGAGAGTAAATCTTTTCTTGATAGTTTAAATATCTTAGATTTTCCAGTAGTGCCAGATGATGAACGAATAAACCATACCAAGGAAAGTGTTTGCGAGTCAACACTCCTACTTAGCTCATCGTATCTTTTATTATTTTCTTCAGAACAAACAGTATCTGAATCAATAAAATATTTTGTCCATATAAAATCCAACGAATCTGAAATCGTGAATTCAGCATCTATACAACGAACAACGTCTTTTTCTATTTCTGAATTTCCAAGTGGGCAGTACACCCCGGAACCAATATAAGTTAGCGCAAGATAATTTTGCAAATCAATCCATGGATCTTTAACCTTAAGAACAGTATTTGAACCCGGAAGAATATTATTATCTAACAAATAACAGATTTTATTTAATATAACTCGATTAAGCTCATCATAATTAACAACAAGATCTTTGTCATGATAAATAATTGCTTGAGATCCAGACTTAATCTGCCCCAAATCAAATAAAAGATCATCACTAACCGGATCCATATCTTTATGATTTATTATTGTAATTATTTACCATTTACATCAGATTTAACGGATAAAATGAAATAAGATCAATGAAAATAATTTCATTGATCTTATTTCATTAACATATATTATTTCGATCTCACTCCACCGTAACCGACTTGGCGAGGTTCCTCGGACGATCGACATTGCACCCGCGGAGCGTCGCGATATGGTACGCGAGAAGCTGGAGCGGGATAACCGTCAGAAGCGGCGTTATCGGGCCTGAAGCCTGCGGAATGTAAATGACGTGCTCCGCGAGATGGCCGATTTCCTGGTCTCCTTCGCTGGCGATCGCGATGACTCTTCCTTTCCTGCTCCGCACTTCCTCGATGTTGCTGAGGATTTTTGAATAGGTACTGTCCCTGGTCGCGATGAAAATCACGGGCATATCCTCGTCGATGAGGGCTATCGGACCGTGCTTCATTTCAGCGGCAGGGTAACCTTCCGCGTGGATGTAGGAGATTTCCTTGAGCTTGAGGGCTCCTTCGAGTGCTACCGGGAAATTGTATCCTCTTCCAAGATAGAGGAAGTTGCGTGCGTCCTTGAACCGCTCGGCAATGCCTTTTATCTGATCGTCGAGGTCGAGGATCCTTGTCGCCTTCTCGGGAAGACGGGAAAGTTCGCGAAGATTGAGGGCCGCTTCGTCGCTCGAAATGGTCCTGCCCTTGCTGAGCGCGAGGGCAAGCATGTAGAGTACGATCACCTGTGCGGTGAAGGCCTTGGTCGATGCAACGCCCACTTCCGGGCCCGCATGGGTATACATGCCGCAGAGGGTTTCGCGGGCGATGGTCGAGCCGACGACGTTGCAGATTCCCATCACGAGCGCCCCTTTCTCTTTTGCAGTCCTGAGCGCGGCAAGCGTGTCGGCCGTTTCGCCGGATTGTGAGATCAGGATGACCACATCATCGACCCCCACAATGGGGTTGCGGTACCGGAATTCGGAAGCGTAATCGACCTCAACGGGAATTCGGGCGAACTCCTCGATCAGGTACTCACCGATAAGGCCCGCATGCCAGCTCGTGCCGCAGGCGCAGATCAGAATGCGCCGGGCCTGTTTCAGGCGGTCGAGGTAGTCCTCTATCCCGCCGAGGCATACCCGGCCCTCGGCAAGCCGGACGCGCCCGCGCATCACATCCTGCATGACGGCCGGCTGTTCGAAAATTTCCTTGAGCATGAAATGCTCGAAACCGCCCTTTTCAATTTTTTCAAGCGAAAAATCAAGTTCGGTAACGATCTTTTCCTGCTCGATGTTCTCGATGTTCTTCACGGAGTACCCATCCCTCGTGATGACGGCAAGCTCGCCGTCGGAAAGGTAGACGACCTTGTTGGTATACTCGACGATCGGAGCTGCATCCGATGCGATGAAAAATTCCCCGTTTCCGATGCCGATCACGAGTGGGCTCCCTTTGCGGGCAACCACGATCTTATCGGGTTCGCGCGACGAAATCACGCAGATGCCGTATGCCCCTTCGACATGGCGCAGGGTATGGCGCACCGCACCTTCGAGGTCGAGTGACGGATTGTGTTTCCAGATGCTGTCGATGAGCTGGACCAGGACCTCGGAATCGGTATCGCTCCTGAATGCGTACCCTGCGGAGAGCAGCTCCTGCTTGAGCACGGAAAAGTTTTCCACGATTCCGTTATGGATCAGGGCGATATCACCGGCGGTATTCAAGTGAGGATGGGCGTTGCTGTCGCTCGGCTCCCCGTGCGTCGCCCACCTGGTATGTCCTATGCCGGCCGTCGAGCCCTGGATATCGCTGCCGATGGTCTCAACTGCGCGTTCGAGACCGCTCACGCTGCCTTTCTGTTTCATGACCAGCAGGCTTCCCTTCAGCAGGGCGATGCCTGCCGAATCGTACCCGCGGTATTCAAGCCGTTTCAGGCCCTTGAGAAGCAGCGGCGCAGCGTCCCTGTCTCCGATGTATCCGACGATTCCACACATGTCTTTTGCTAATTTTCCTTGTCCACAGGTCCGGCTGGGGGACCGGCAGGATTGGTTGAAATAATGAACTTCAGAGAACCATCTTCATTTCCGCATGAATGGCGGCGGCTTCGTTTGCGACAGCCCGTTCGTAACCGTCGATGTCCGCAAAGCTTCCTTCCGGATAGATCAGGGCCCGGCTGACATTGATCACCGCGCTCTGGCGTTCCCGGTCGACGCCCAGATCGACCGATTCTTCAAGCGACCCGCCCTGGGTGCCCACTCCCGGAATAAGCAGAAAAAGGTCCGGCGCTTCGCTGCGTATCCGCGCAAGTTCGGAGCTTTTCGTGGCGCCTACGACAACGCCGCCGTTCGCGTTTTTCTGCCAGGATGAAACTTTTCCGAGAACCCTGTCGAAAAGGGGTTTCCCGTCATGCATCAGCTGTTCCTCGAAATCAGAGGAGCCTTTGTTGGAGGTGAGGCAAAGCACGAAAACAAGCTTGTCTTCATAAGCGAAAAACGGTTCGAGGGAATCGGAACCCATATATGGCGCTGCCGTCACCGCATCGAAAGGCCAGTGATCGAAAAATGCCCGGGCGTACATTTTGCTGGTGTTGCCGATATCGGCGCGTTTCGCATCGGCTATGGTCAGGATGTCATCGGGAATATGGTGGAGGGTCGCCTCCATATCGTGCAGTCCGGCAATCCCCCTCGCTTCGTAAAATGCGGTATTAATCTTGTATGCAACAGCAGAATCCGCAGTGGCCCTGATCACTGCCCGGTTGAATTCGACAACGGGGTTTTCGTAACCGGAAAACACCGACGGGATTTTTTCCGGGTCGGTATCGAGACCGACGCATAAAAGGGATTTCAGTGCTTTAATCCTGCTGTTTGCCTTGTCCCTGGCTGAACTCATGAATCTCAGCTTTTCAGTGTTGAAACAACGGCCACTCTCGATTTCGGACGCAATCCGCCGTTCAGGCAGTGCACCCCTCGAAGGAGCGGGTGAAACTTATTACCGGACGATTTCCGTTTCCGTTTTGTAATATATGATATGTTTTCTTACGATTTTCTTCATTTAATGGAATAATCCTGTAAATTGAAGGCTTTGAAAACGTCTGCAGCAGAGATGCGCAAGATTTCTACGTTATTATTATAAACATGATTGACGATTGATGGCAAAAAAAACCAATAGATTTCCGAATCCCTATAAAAATGAACAGGATGGCAATGAACAGCGCCCGAAGTTTTCGATACTTTACTATGCCGTTGTCATCATCCTTCTCATAGGCATACAGCTCGCATTCTTCTGGTCGGGATCGACCCAGGAAATCCCCTACAGCACGTTCAGGCAGCTCATCACGGAAAACAAGGTGGAAGCCGTGAAGATTTCACCTGAAAAAATCTATGTAAAGCTCCGGCAGAACACCGTAAACGGCGTCGCTCAGAAGGAACAGCCGCAGGAAGGGCCTGGCGGAATATTGCAGTCTCCAGCGAAGCAGGACGAACTCCTCGTGAACCCTGTCCGTGACGACCAACTCATCGAATTGCTCGAAAACCACGGGGTAAAATACCAGGGTCTGCCAAGCAGCACCTGGATAGGAGAGCTCGTGCAGTGGGTACTGCCGTTCGCGCTCCTGATCGGCATCTATTTTTTCGTTTTCAGGCGCATGGGCGGGCCCGGCTCACAGTTCATGAACATCGGCAAGAACAAGGCCGCGCTTTACGAAAACCTTGACGAGCACACCCGCATCACCTTCAAGGACGTTGCAGGACTCGACGAGGCGAAAGCCGAAGTGATGGAGGTGGTCGATTTCCTCAAGGACCCGAAAAAATACACGACCCTCGGAGGCAAGCTCCCAAAAGGCGTGCTGCTCGTCGGACCTCCGGGGACCGGCAAGACCCTGCTCGCGAAGGCTGTTGCAGGCGAAGCCGATGTGCCGTTCTTCAGTATCAGCGGTTCCGACTTCGTTGAAATGTTTGTCGGCGTCGGTGCTGCAAGGGTACGCGACCTGTTCAAACAGGCAAAGGAAAAGGCTCCCTGCATCATCTTCATCGACGAAATCGATGCCGTGGGACGAAGCCGGGGCAAAGGATACATGATGGGCGCGAACGACGAAAGGGAGAATACGCTGAACCAGCTCCTCGTGGAAATGGACGGCTTCGCCACGGACAAGGGTGTCATCCTCATCGCCGCGACAAACCGACCGGACGTGCTCGATTCAGCGCTGCTCAGGCCTGGTCGCTTCGACCGCCAGATCATGGTAGACAAGCCGGACCTGAAAGGGCGTATCGACATATTCAAAGTGCACACTAAAACACTCTCGCTCTCCAAAGACGTCAACCTGAAGACCCTCGCAACCCAGACCCCCGGGTTCGCCGGTGCCGAGATTGCCAACGCGGCAAACGAAGCTGCTCTTCTCGCGTCGCGTCGCAACAAGAAGAGCATCGAGATGAAGGACTTCGAAGACGCCATCGAAAGGGTAGTCGCGGGCCTCGAGAAAAAGAACAAGGTCATCAACCCGCGCGAAAAGCAGATCGTCGCCTACCATGAGGCGGGCCACGCGATAGCGGGCTGGCTGATGCCCGAAAACGATCCCGTTCAGAAAATATCCATCGTGCCCAGGGGCATGAGTGCGCTCGGATACACCATGAACATCCCGCTCGAAGACCGTTACCTCATGACGAAGAATGAGCTTTTCGCCCGCATCTGCAGCCTTCTCGGAGGCCGCATCGCCGAAAAAATCATCTTCGGGGAAATTTCCACCGGCGCGCAGAACGACCTCGAAAAGGTCACCAGCATCGCCTACAACATGGTCATGGTCTACGGTATGAGCGAAAAGATCGGCAACCTGTCGTTCTACGAAAGCAACAACCCCTACTACGGCAGCCCGGGAATCGACAAGAAATACAGCGAGGAAACCGCCCGCCTTATCGACAGCGAGGTCATGGAGCTGGTCAACGGGGCGGTCCGCAAGGTTACCGACATGTTGACCGAAAACCGCGACAAGCTCGAACGGCTTGCCCAGGAGCTGCTCCAGAAGGAAATGCTGCAGTATGCCCAGATCGAGGAAATCCTCGGAAAGAGGCCTCCGGGGCTCTTCCCTGTCGCGGCTGATGAAGATGCCGCTGCCGAAGAAGTGACCATAGCGGCGGAAAACATCCAGGTCTCGAAAAACGGGGAGCATCTTTCTGCAGAAGAACAGGCCGAGCTCGAGAATGCCGTGGCCAGGATACGCGAATCGCGCAACCAGACAGAAGGATAACCTGAGGCCTGACGATGAAAAGGGTTCACCTGAAAGCCACCGGCATGGTGCAGGGCGTCGGTTACAGAATGTTCATCGACCGGGTGGCGCGGGAACTGGGACTTTGCGGATGGGTACGGAACATGCCTGACGGCAGCGTCGATATCGACGCCCAGGGTAGCGAGCAGGCCGTCGGGGAACTGATCAGGAGGGCTGCGGCAGGACCGTCACGAGCGAGGGTGGCTTCCCTTTTGAGAGAGGAACTGCCGCCGTCGGACGAAATGACGGAGTTTTCCGTTCGAATGTAAGATTTTTGCCGGAAATGGAGAAGGCAGGGAGCACCTGCCTTTTTCTCATGTTTTTTGTGGGTCCCGAGGGATTCGAACCCCCGACCTACTGGGTGTAAACCAGTCGCTCTAACCAGCTGAGCTAGGAACCCTTCCAAAAGGCAACCAGTATAATATATTTTCCTTTCAATACAAAAAGAAAAGCCGGCACGTCATGACCGGCTTCACGGTCAATTTGTAAGCCTTCGCGAAAAAGCATAAATTCAGCCCGACAATCCAGAAGCTAACCCTGCAACTTTTTCCGATCACCATTATGAAATCGTTATCCATCCTCGGCAGCACCGGCTCCATTGGTCTCAGCACGCTTGACGTCGTAAGGCAGCACCCGGATAAATTCACCGTTTGCGGTCTCGCTGAAGGTCATGACGTCGCACTGCTCGCCGAACAGATCAATGAGTTCCGCCCGGATGCGGTTTCGGTGAGGGATGCGGCAGCGGCTGAAAAACTGCGGCAGCTTCTCGGCGACCACAAACCGGAAATTTTCCACGGCATCGACGGAGCATCGACCATAGCGGCCCTTCCCGGAGCAGAGATGGTCGTCTCGGCAATCGTGGGCGCGGCCGGCCTCATCCCGACCGTAAGCGCCATCAGGGCAGGAAAACATATCGCCCTTGCCAACAAGGAGACCCTTGTCGTTGCGGGACAGCTTGTTTCCGACCTTGTCAGACAGCACAACGTCCAGCTCCTTCCCGTAGACAGTGAGCATTCGGCAATATTCCAGTCGCTTGCCGGCCACCGGCCAGAGGATATCGAGCGCCTCATCCTGACGGCCTCCGGCGGCCCCTTCAGGAAAACCCCGGCCGAAGACCTGAAAAATGTCAAACCCGAGCAGGCGCTGAAACACCCGCAGTGGTCGATGGGCGCGAAAATCACCATCGACTCGGCAACAATGATGAACAAAGGGCTCGAGGTTATAGAAGCACACTGGCTCTTCAACATGCCGGCCGAAAAAATCGGTGTCGTCGTTCATCCGCAGAGCATCATCCACTCCATGGTCGAATACGTTGACGGCTGCGTCATGGCCCAGATGGGCATGCCGGACATGCGAGCGCCGATCGCCTATGCCGTCTCGTGGCCGGAGCGTTGCGAAAGCGGCATCGCGAAGCTCGACCTCACGAAGATCGGCACCCTTACCTTCGAGGAGCCTGACATGGTCCGGTTCCCGGCCCTGCGACTCGCCTTCGATGCGCTCAAGGCAGGACAGACTTACCCTGCGGTTCTGAATGCCGCAAACGAAATCGCCGTTGCGGCGTTCCTGGAAAACAGGATCGGCTTCACGGACATTGCCGGAACGGTTGAAAAAACCATGCAGGCCCACACGGCATACACGCCGGTCGAGCTCGACGAGTACCTGCAGGCCGACCGCTGGGCCCGCGAAATGGCTAAAAAAATCATCGCATAATCACTGAACTCATCACGGACAATACCGAACACGCTCTATGGACGCACTCAGCACGGCATTCTTTTTCATCATCGCCATCTTCATCCTCGTGACGGCGCATGAGCTTGGACATTTCCTTTTCGCCAAACTGTTCGGCATGAGGGTGGACAAGTTCTACATCGGGTTCGATTTCATGGACCTGAGGCTCTGGAAGAAAAAAATCGGGGAAACCGAGTACGGAGTAGGTGTCTTTCCGATCGGAGGGTATGTGAAAATTGCCGGCATGGTCGACGAAAGCCTCGACACCGGCTTCCAGTCAGGTGATCCTGAGCCCTGGGAGTTCAGGGCGAAACCGGTCTGGCAGCGACTTATCGTGCTTGCCGGGGGCGTTCTCCTGAATTTCGTACTCTCCGCGATTATCTTTATCGGCATCACCCTCGTTGCCGGCGAATCGAGGACCAGCGTCAGCAATCCCGCATTTGTCGAACAGGGTTCGGTTTTCTTGTCGATGGGCGTGAGGACCGGCGACCGGTTCGTTTCGGCCAACGGCAAAGCCCTGAGCAGCTGGGAAGAAGCATTAGACCCGGAGCTCCTCACGTCACACCGTCTCAGTTACGTCATCCGGAGGGACGACAAAACCTTCACGGTTTCGGCACCTTCCGACATCATGTCGAAAATCAGCACGAACAAAGGCATGGGTATCCACCCGATCGTGCCGCCGGTTATCGACGAAGTCCTCCAGAACATGCCGGCACGTGCGGCAGGCATCAAATCCGGAGGCCTCATCACGGCAATCAACGGAAAGAACGTCACCGACTGGACGGAAGTGGTCGGCGTCATTTCTTCGAATGCGTCGAAACCGATCACCGTCCAATGGAAATACCTCGAACATGCCAAAGGCGACAGCATCGATGTTTCCCGCCTGCAAACTCTCGGCCGGACCATCACGACCAGCGTCGTGCCGGACGGATCGGGAAAAATCGGCATTTCGCTCAAACAGACACTCCAGACACAGAAAAGAAAGCTGTCGCCCGTCGAGTCTTTTGCGAGCGGCCTGAACCAGACCTGGAAAATGAGCGTCATGACCCTGCAGGGCTTCGCGAAAATCGCGACAGGCCAGGAAGATTTCCGAAAATCAGTCGGAGGACCGGTCAAAATCGCAAAAATGGCGAACCAGAGCGCGGAACAGGGACCGCTCAGTTTCCTTTACTTCCTGTCCATGCTCTCCATTTCGCTGGCGATCATCAACATCATGCCCATCCCGGCACTCGACGGCGGCCAGTTCGTCCTGAACGCCATAGAGGGGATCATGCGGAGGGAACTGTCGCTCGACGTGAAAATCCGCATCCAGCAGATCGGTATGGCGCTGCTCCTTGCGCTCTTCGCTTATATCCTCATCAACGATATCCTGAACCCCTGACGGAAGGGACAGCAAGCAATGCTTGACAAACTGCGCGCCATAAAGGACAAATACCTCGAGCTCGAACGGCAGCTTGCCGATCCGGCAGCGGCATCGGACCAGGCGCGCTTCAGGAAGCTCAACAAGGAGTACAGCGATCTTCGGGAAATCGTCCGGGGATACGACCGGTACGCCAGGGCGCTCAGCGAGCTCGAAGCCTCAAAACGGCTGCTGAAAAGCGAAAGCGATCCCGGGATGCGCGAGCTCGCCCAGGCCGAAATCAATGAACTGCAGAAAACGATTCCCGAGCTCGAACAGGAAATGAAAGTCCTGCTCCTGCCGAAAGACGAAGCCGACTCACGCAACGTCATCATCGAGATAAGGGCCGGAACAGGAGGGGACGAAGCTGCGCTTTTCGCCACCGACCTCATGAGGATGTACCAGCGCTACGCCGAACGGCAGGGGTGGAAGTGCGAGCTCCTCGACTACAACGAAAGCTCCGTTCCCGGTGGGTTCCGCGAAGCGATCCTCGGGGTGAGCGGTCACGACGTCTACGGCACCATGAAATACGAAAGCGGGGTACACCGCGTCCAGCGCGTTCCCGAAACCGAAACGCAGGGCAGGATACATACCTCTGCGGCAAGCGTCGCCGTGCTGCCTGAAGCCGAAGAGGTCGACGTCGAAATCCGCAAGGATGACCTGCAGTTCGATACCTACCGGAGCGGTGGAAAAGGCGGACAGAACGTCAACAAGGTCGAAACCGCCGTCAGGATAACCCATGCGCCCAGCGGTATCGTCGTCGCCTGTCAGGAAGAGCGCTCGCAGCTCCAGAACAGGGAGCGTGCCATGAAAATGCTGCGGGCGAAACTCTACGACCGGCAGCTTGCCGAACAGCAGCAGCAGCGGGCCGACCTTCGACGCTCGATGGTGACGACCGGCGACAGGAGCGCGAAAATCAGGACCTACAACTATCCGCAGTCCCGCGTCACCGACCACCGCATCGGCTTCACGAGCCACGCCCTTCCCCAGATCATGCAGGGCGATATGGACGAACTCGTGGAAGCCCTGAAGCTCCATGACCAGACCGAACGACTGAAGGCGGAGCGCTGAGCCCGCATTTACTGTCGCACCATAGCAGCGCGCATGATAGGTTTTCAGAGATTCTCTTCTTATTTTTTCCCTCAAGGCCGGTCATTACGATGCTCGGGATACCGATGAACATGCAACGAAACTCAAGGGACAGCAGCAATGGAAATGGATGCAACAGGCGTAAGCCGCGGTGAATGGATCTTTCACGAAGAATTCGACAGGACCTTCTCCTACCTCTCCGACCAGAAAAAGATCCTCGGGTTCAACCCTTTCTGCCACAGTGTCGAACCGACCAGCATCGAAAATGTCTACAAATGGCATTTCCGCGTCACGGACCCGCAGAACAACCCCTTCGATGTCGTTTTCTACGTGGAGCAGTCCGACGAACTGCTGGTGCAGCTTCCCGAACACATCCAGTGCACCGACCCCGGAGAACTGACTGACGAAATGATCGCTCTCTATACCGTCGGTAAAAAGATCGGATGGAGGCACTATCCGATCGAAGGGCAGATCGAAGACCCCGGAAACTACCTGTTCGAAGGCAAGGCTTTCGGCGAGCTCTACCTGCACCCCATGATAGAAAGCAGGACCCGGGTGCATTTCGACCTGCGCATCGACGTCCGTTTCATTCTCTACCCTGCGTTCAGGATCATCCCCGAACAGATCATCCGCTCCATGACCAATGCAGGCATGTCCTTCATCATGCAGTCGGCGACAAACAAGATGTTCCACTGCATTTCAAAAGATTTCGGCAATCAGGTCATGAAAGTATAAACCACCAGCAATGACGGACTTTCACGAACTTGCATCAAAGCGCTGCAGCATAAGGAGTTACGATACCGGACGCGCCATCCCTGACGAACTGCTCCTCAGGGTGCTCGATGCGGGTAGGCTCGCGCCCTCCGCAAAGAACCTCCAGCCATGGAAGTTCCATGTCGTCCGTTCCCCGGAGATGCTTCAAAAGGTCCAGGCAAGCTACTCGAGGGACTGGCTGAAAAGCGCACCATGCCTTCTCGTCGTTTCCGGCAAGAGGGAACAGGCCTGGGTCAGGAGCCTGGATGGCTACAACTCGCTCGAAACCGACCTCGCCATCGTGATGGACCACATCATCCTTGCTGCCACAGCACAGGGGCTCGGCACCTGCTGGATCGCCGCTTTCGATCCCGTTGCGCTCAACGAAGCCCTCGGGCTCGGTCCCGATGACGAAGTGTTCGCTTTCACCCCGCTGGGTTATGCGGCACCGGGAGCGATCACCGTCCCGAAAAACCGCAGGCCGCTCGATGCGATGACAGAGTTCCTGTAAAGAGAGAACTTTGCATTCGTTATTTCCCTGTCATTCTGCCTTTTTCCCTGTCATTCTGAACGAAGTGAAGAATCCACAACGAGCCACGGCTGAAAATAGATGCTTCACTTCATTTCTTTACGTTCAGCATGACAAACCGTGATGTCATCCTGTGCACCCCCTCATCTTGCTTGTTGTCTGCGCAATTATTGCGCTGCCATTGAATTATCAACCGTCAGGAACCGTTATATCCTGATATAAGCCGACAACAGTAATAGCGAAAATCCCTCATCGGAGGGTGCAGCATGAGAACCATCGTCTTCACAGGAAAGGGAGGGGTCGGCAAAACCTCTATCGCTGCGGCAACAGGGGTCAAGGCGGCCTCGATGGGCTACAAAACCCTTGTGATCTCCACGGATCCTGCACACAGCCTCGGTGATTCCTTCGATGTCGAACTCGGCCCTTCCCCGGTAAAAATAAGCGAAAACCTTTACGGACAGGAAGTGAGCGTCTACGGCGACCTCACCCTGAACTGGGAGGTCGTGCGCGCCCATTTCGCCCACCTCATGGAAGTGCAGGGTATCCAGGGCATCTATGTCGAGGAAATGGGCGTCCTGCCCGGTATGGAGGAGCTTTTTTCGCTTTCCTACATCAAACGCTACAACGAGTCCGGCGAATACGACCTGCTGATCGTCGACTGCGCCCCGACCGGTGAAACCCTGCGCCTGCTCTCCCTGCCCGAGACGTTCGGGTGGATCCTGAAAATGATCAGGACCCTCGAAAAATATGTCGTAAAGCCCGTCATCAGGCCGTTGTCGAAAAAAATCGGAAAGCTCCACGAGCTCGTCCCCGAAGTCGAGGTCTACGACCAGGTCGAAAACCTCTTCACCTCGGTCGACGGCATCATCGGCATTCTTTCCGACGGCTCCAGGACCACCGTCCGCCTCGTCATGAACCCAGAAAAGATGGTGGTCAAGGAATCCATGCGCGCGCTCACCTACCTGAACCTCTACAACATCACCGTCGACCAGGTGGTGATCAACCGCGTCTTCATGGACGAGCTCGACGGCCAGTACATGAGCGAATGGAAAACGATCCAGCAGAAGTACATCGAGCAGATCGAACGATCTTTCGCACCGATACCGATCACGAAAGTCCCGCTCTTCCGCAGGGAGGTGCTCGGCCTCGACATGCTGAAAACCGTTGGCGACGTGGTGTACGGGGATAAAAATCCGATCGATATTTTCTACAGGGAGGAACACACGCTGATAACGAAAATAGACGAAGGCCATTACATCATGAAAATCCGCCTGCCCTTCGTTTTCGACAACCGCATGGAGGCCAACGTTCTCCAGGTGGGGGATTCGCTCACCCTGCGTATCGGCAACTACCAGAAAGGGGTTGTCCTGCCGGTATTCCTTGCCGGCATGCGGGTAGCCGATGCGGGATATGAAAACGAGTTCCTGAAAATCGATTTCAGGAAAAAAGAGCCATCAGCGGCGGTTCCCTGATGAAGCCCTGGCGGCGGCGGAATTTCCGGGGACCTTCCCGCCGATTTCATTGGCTTCATAGGAAATAATTTCTGATCTTTGGGGTGAACTTTTTATTACTCGATGAACAAACGACTTTTGCTTGGCGCCGAAGCCATAGCCCTCGGCGCACTCGATGCAGGAATATCGGGCGTCTACGCATACCCCGGAACGCCCTCGACCGAAATCACCGAATATATCCAGCAGAACAGCGCAGACCGTCAGCCGCCCGTCCGTTCGGCATGGTCCGCCAACGAGAAAACCGCCTATGAAGCGGCCCTCGGCATGGCCTATGCCGGGAAAAGAAGCCTGGTATGCATGAAACATGTCGGCCTGAACGTGGCTGCCGACGCGTTCATCAACTCCGCAATCACCGGAGTGAACGGAGGGCTGGTGCTCGCAGTGGCCGACGATCCGTCCATGCACTCTTCCCAGAACGAACAGGACAGCAGGGTTTACGGAAAGTTCGCCATGGTGCCTGTCATCGAGCCGGCTTCACAGCAGGAACTCTACGACGCCACACGGGAAGCGTTCGATATGTCCGAATCACTTGGGCTGCCGGTACTCCTGCGCCTCACCACCCGCCTCTCGCACTCGCGGGCCGTCGTGGAGAGCGCTCCCGAAAGGGCCCAGAACAGGCTGCACGCCCTCTGTGAGCCCGAACGCTACGTGCTCATGCCGCAAAATGCACGCCGTCAGTACGAGCATCTCGTATCCCTGCAGCCGAGGCTCGAGGAGTTTTCCGAACACTCAGGGCTGAACACCCTTGTTCCCGGCAACGGCAAAAGCGGCGTCATCGCTTTCGGCATCGCTTTCAACTATGTCATGGAGGCGCGTGAAATCTTCGAACTGGATTGTCCCGTGCTCAGGATCGGCTGCTATCCGCTGCCGCGAAAAAAAGTGGAAGCCTTCTTCGCCGGGTGCGACAGCGTGCTCGTGGCCGAAGAAGGTTATCCTGTCTATGAAGAGCTCCTGCGGGGGTTCTTCGGCGGAAAACAGATCAGGGGCCGGCTCGACGGAGCGCTGCCCAGGACAGGCGAGCTCGACACCGACCATATCGCCAGGGCGTTCGGCAGGCATCTGGACCACGGCCTGCCGATCCCCGGGATCGTTTCGAACCGCCCCCCGGAGCTCTGCAAAGGGTGCGGTCACAGGGACCTTTATGAAGCCCTCAACATCGTCATGGGCTCCTACGACCAGAAGCATGTTTTTTCCGACATCGGGTGCTACACCCTCGGTGCGCTGCCGCCCTTCAATGCCATCCACACCTGCGTGGACATGGGTGCATCGGTAACGATGGCAAAAGGAGCTGCCGATGCGGGACTGCTGCCGGCCGTCGCCGTCATCGGAGATTCCACCTTCACCCATTCCGGCATGACCGGCCTGCTCGATGCGGTCAACGACCGGAGCCCGGTCACCATCATCATTTCGGACAACGACACGGTAGCCATGACCGGCGGCCAGAGCTCCTCGGCAACAGGTTCGAGGCTCATTGAAATCTGCCTCGGGATCGGTGTTGAAAAAGAGCACATCAGGACCATCGTCCCGCTGAAGTCGCACCTCGATGAAAACATAACCGTTCTTGGTGAAGAGATTGCCTACGAAGGTGTTTCGGTCGTCATTGCGCAGCGCGAATGCATCGAAAACGCCGCACGGAAAAAACGGAACCCTGCAGCAAACCATTAAGGAGAAGCCATGCATCTCAACATCATTCTCGCCGGAGTCGGGGGCCAGGGAATCCTCACCATCGCATCGGTCATCAACCATGCCGCGATCCAGAAAGGGCTTCATGTCAGGCAGGCCGAGGTTCACGGCATGAGCCAGCGTGGAGGGGCCGTCCAGTCCCACCTGCGCATATCGGCAAGAAAAATCTATTCGGACCTCATTTCCCGCGGGACTTCCCACCTGATCCTTTCCGTGGAACCGCTCGAAGCGCTGCGATACCTGCCGTACCTCTCACCGAAGGGAAAGGTGGTTACCGCTACGGACCCGATCGTCAACATGCCCGGATATCCCGACCTCGAAGCGATCTTCGCCGAACTGCACCGGACGGACAAACCCGTGCTGGTCAGCGCCGCCGAACATGCGAGGCAGGCCGGCAACATCAGGACATCGAACATGGTGATGCTCGGTGCCGCCGCACCCTATACCGGCATCACTCCCGCAGACCTGGAGTCGGGCATAGAAAAACTGTTCGTCAGGAAAGGCGCCGACATCGTTGAAATGAATATCCGCGCCTTCCGCAAAGGGCTGGAATTATCTAAACATCAAGCATCCGATACATGATCTGGAACGAACATTACGAGTGCATGGAGCGCGAAAGCCTCCTGAAACTTCAGGGAACGAGACTGAAGGATATGGTCGAACGCGTTTACTACTCGGTCCCTTTTTACCGCACCAGGCTTCAGGAAAAAGGAATTGAGCCCGGCGACATCCAGACCATCGACGACCTCAGAAAGCTCCCGTTCACCACCAAGCAGGACCTGCGCGACAACTATCCGTTCGGGCTTTTCGCCAAACCGCAGCAGGACGTGGTGAGGCTGCACGCATCGAGCGGAACGACAGGAAAATCGACAGTCGTCGGCTATACCCATAACGACATCATGATGTGGAGCGAAGTTGTCGCCCGCTCTCTGACCATGATCGGCGCAACCCGTGACGACATCATCCAGGTGGCATACGGGTACGGGCTCTTTACCGGCGGCCTCGGTCTGCACTACGGTGCGGAAAAAATCGGCGCTTCAGTCATTCCGATCTCAGGCGGCAACACGAAAAAGCAGCTGCAGCTGATGGAAGATTTCGGCTCGACGCTGATCGCCTGCACCCCGTCCTACGCTGCGTTCCTCGGAGAGGCGCTCATCGAGGAAAAAATCGACCCGGCCTCCATCAGGCTCAGGGCAGGCATCTTCGGCGCCGAACCATGGAGCGAGGAGATGCGCGCGCAGATCGAGAAGCTCCTGCGCATCAAGGCTTACGACATCTACGGGCTCAGCGAGATCATCGGACCGGGCGTTTCCATGGAGTGCCCCTGCCAGAAAGGGATGCACATCTTCGAAGACCACTTCATTCCCGAGATCATCAATCCCGATACCTGCGAAGTGCTTCCTTACGGCGAGCTCGGAGAACTGGTCTTCACCCCGGCAACCAAGGAGGCGATGCCGCTCATCCGTTACCGGACCCGCGACCTCACCCGCCTGCATGCCGAAAAATGCGACTGCGGCCGAACGTTGGTCCGCATGGAGAAGTGCGTGGGACGCTCCGACGACATGCTCATCATCCGCGGCGTCAACGTCTTCCCGTCACAGGTGGAATCGGTGCTGCTCGAAATGAGCGAAACGAAACCGCACTACCTGCTCGTCGTCGACCGCCACAACAACCTCGACATCCTTGAGGTCCAGGTCGAGGTCGATGAACAGTTTTTCTCGGATGAGGTCAAGGAACTCGAGGACCTGCGCCGCAGGATCAGGGCGAACATCGCCAGCGTGCTCGGGCTGCATGCCGAAATCAGGCTGGTCGAGCCGGGCACGATCGAGCGCAGCATGGGCAAGGCCCAGAGGGTTGTCGACAAACGGAAAATCCATTAACGAAAGGAAGCAGCCATGATCATCAAGCAATTGTCGGTATTTCTCGAGAACAGGACGGGACGCTTGACCGAACTTACCGGGATCCTTGCGGCCAACGACATCAACATCTCGGCGTTTTCCATCGCGGATACGGCCGATTACGGCATCCTCCGCATGATCGTCGGCCGGCCTGAGCAGGCTGCCGACGTACTGAAAAACCACGGGTTCGCCGTAAAGGTCACCGAAGTTGTAGGTATGATCGTACCGCACAAACCGGGAGGCTTGCACCATGCGCTGCAGATCATCTCCGATAACAACGTGGCGATCGAATACATGTACGCTTTCGCTTCCGGGGAGTGCAACGCGACCGTCATCATCAGGGCGGATTCTCTCGAAAAACTCATTGCCGTGCTCCAGGAGCACAAAATGGAACTGCTCCAGAAGGGCGATGTCTATCAGTTGTGAGGAGGAAGGGACTGCAGGGGACATAAGGGACTTAGAAAGGAAAAAAACATGCCAAGGTTTTCTAAAGCGGTATCGTCATTGCGGTCATCCGAGATCAGGGACCTCATGACCCTGGCCTCGAGGCCGGACATCATCTCTTTCGCCGGAGGGATGCCGGGAAACGACCTTTTTCCCGTCAGCGAGGTCGAAGAACTTTTCAGGAACCTCGATATGCGGAAAAAGCAGGCCGCGTTCCAGTACGGGCCCACGCACGGCCTGCCCTCCCTGCTCGAGTCGCTCCGCGGATTTCTTGAAAAAAAGGGGCTGCCCGTCCATGACAACAGGCTGCTCGTCACGACAGGCTCACTGCAGGCAATCAGCCTGCTCGCCAAGGCGTTCATCGACCCCGGCGACCCGGTTATCGTCGAAAATCCCTGTTTCATCGGCGCGCTGTCGTCATTCAAGTCCCATGAAGCCGATCTCAGGGGCATAGCCGTGGACAGCGAAGGCATCGCGATCGACGAGCTTTCCGGGGAAATCCGCCGCACACCGCACGCGAAGTTTCTCTATATCACCCCGTATTTCCACAACCCGGCAGGCCTGCTCTATTCTGGCGAACGCAAGGAAAGCCTCGTCAGTGCCCTGCAGGGACGCGACATTCCGATCATCGAGGACGACGCCTACGGCGACCTCTACTTCCACCCTGAAGATGCCGGCCGCCTGAAACCGCTCAAGGCCATCAATCCCGAAGGGATCGACATCTGCTACACCGGTTCGTTCTCGAAAATACTCGGACCCGGCCTGCGTCTCGGATGGATGCTGGTGCCGGAGGAGATCTACTGCAAATGCGAGCTCATCAAGCAATCCGCCGATGCCTGCTCACCAAGCTATACGCAGGTGCTCGCCGACGAGTTCATCCGCTCCGGCCTCATCTACCCCTATATCGAGAAAGTCAGGCAGGAATACCAAACGAGGGCGAACGCCATGGTTGCCGCCCTGAAGCGCTCCATGCCGGATTATGTGCGCTGGAACGATCCCCGTGGCGGGTTCTACCTCTGGCTCACCCTGCCCGAAGGCACCGACTCCACCGAAATCCTGAAGCTCGCCATCGAAGGAGGTGCGGTGTTCGTCGTCGGCAAAACGTTCGATCCCGCCGGCAGGAGCAATAACACCATGAGGCTCTCCTACTGCAACAACTCTCCCGCCGAGATCGAGGAAGGCATCCCCGTCATCGCCGAAGCGGTGAAGATGGTGTGCGGATAGTCCCGTTCACCCGTAGCTCTTCCTGATCCCGAGCTTGTCGATGCGCGAATAGAGGGTTTTCGGGTTGATCCGCAGCAGTTCGGCCGCCCCGCCTTTGCCGCTCACCCGCCCCTGAGCGCGGCCGAGCGCATCGAGGATGAGACGGCGTTCCATCGCCTGGACCTGGAGGTCGAAATCCTCGAGCGTCACCAGCGTATCCTGCCGTTCGGCAGGACCGCCCGCCTGCGGCATCGGCACGGAGGAAAAATCGAGGGTGGTGCCTTCCGAAAGGATCACCGCCTGTTCGACAGAATGCGCCAGTTCGCGGATATTCCCTTTCCAGTACCTCGCCTGAAGCTCGATCATGTCACTTTCGCGGACCGGCAGCGGCGTTTTGCCGAACTCCCGTGAAAACTTCTCCGAGAAATGCCGGACAAGCATCGGAATATCCTCCCGCCTTTCCCGCAAAGGAGGAAGTGTTATGGGAAACGCGTTGAGGCGGAAATAGAGGTCTTCACGGAATTTTCCGTCGGCAACTTCCTTTTTAAGGTCCCTGTTCGTCGCGGTGATGACGCGTACGTCAACCGGGATGACCTGTTTGCCGCCGATGCGTTCGAGCTCTTTTTCCTGCAGCACCCGCAGCATCTTGGCCTGCAGTTCCAGCGGAAGCTCACCTATCTCGTCAAGAAAAATCGTTCCTCCGCTGGCAAGCTCGAACTTTCCGGCCCGCCGTTCGACAGCGCCGGTAAAGCTTCCTTTTTCATGGCCGAACAGTTCCGATTCGATCAGGGATGCCGGAAGCGCCGCACAGTTGACCTTCACCAGCATCCGCTCCCTGCGGGAGGAGAGGTTGTGCAGGGCCCTGGCGATCAGCTCCTTTCCCGTGCCGGTCTCCCCCTCGATAAGCACGGTCGCGTCGGTCGGCGCCACCTGGCTCACCCGGCGCAGCACCTTCACCAGCGCCTGGCTCTGGCCGATGATCTCTTCGAAATTATGCGCAGCCTTGATCTCTTCGGCAAGGTAGATCTTCTCACCCTCGAGCTTCTGCAGCAGTTCGTCGATCTTTTCGAAAGCGAGGAAATTCTGCAATGCCAGCGAGAGCTGGGGAACGATCAGGTTGACCGTCTCGAGGTCCTCTTCACCGAACGATCTGTCCGTGTCGGATATGATCAGTCCGGCGCAGCTTCCCGTTATGTCCCAGAGCCTGACGACGATCACCGAACAGATACCGAACTGTTCACGCACCAGATCGACCAGATGGAAGTCTTTGCACAGCCGCTGAAAATCTTCCCCTGAATAATACCCTGGCAGGGATATGAGTGAAAAACTCTCTTTCATGGTGACGCTGAAACCGAGTGCATCGTGCAGGATGGCTGAGGACGCCGGCAGGAAACGGTCTTCGGAATTTCGCATGAAATTGTCGAAGACCCTCGGTTTTCCGTCCTCGCCGAAAATCCTGATACCTACGAATGCGCAGGGCACGAGCTTGTTGATCTGCTCGCTGACGGCCTGCATCATGCGGTTGCGGTCCTTGATGGTCATGAGCGCGTTGTTGACGGCAAGCTGCATGGTTGTCTGCGCCTCCCGCTGGCGAAGCTCCTCGTAGGCCGCAGCATTGCTCACGGCTACGGCTATCGGGGAAGAGAGCGTCGCAAGCAGCTCTTTTTCGTCTTCGGACCAGTTCTTCAACTGTTTCGAAACAAAGTTCAGGAAACCGATCACCTTGCCGCCGGACCGCAGGGGAGAGAGAACCACCTGGCGCATGCCGAGATCCATGAGCATCCTCGGGATCGGGAAATCCGACGGGTAGCGGTCGATCGTATCCTCTATGGCAAGTACCGACACCCCCGTATCACCGAGGTGCGGCTCGATCCATGATCCCGCCACCGGGCGCCTCTTTCGATGGATACTGTCCGGAACTTCGAAGCGCAGCATTTCGAAAAAAACATTGATAAAGTGCCTGTCCCGGTCGAAGGTTATGATGACCGCCGAATCGAACTCGAAAATAAGCCGGAGCTTGTCCGTCAGGGTCCTGAAGAGCTCCTGCGGATCACGGATGGTACCTATGGCATCGCTGATATACTGCATCAGCTGATGGGATTCGCTCAAAGAGGCCATGGCTGCACCTGGATGATGGATGAAATTCCTCGATTCTGATTTCTTCAGAACACCTTTTCAGGAATATTCTGATTTTTTCAGAATTCTGCAACTTTACCTGATCAGCCGTCTTCAACCAGAACCCGCACAGGCAAAGGGTTTGCAGGCAAGACGGCCCAAACCGCAAATCCGGCATGGAAGTTGCAAATACTTTCGTGGATAAACTTATTTACCGAACAACCATGAAAAGAAACCGACATCTTCCGCTCCTGATCGCCGCCTCTCTGCTGGCGGCACAGCTCCCCGCCTCTGCGAATGCCGCGGAAGCCCAACCGGGACCGATAACCGTTGAAGACGCGATCCGCCTCACGAGGGAGAACAACCCGAAAATGAAAAAGGCGGCCGAAGGCGTGAATGCCGCGGATGCAAAGGTCACGGAAAGCCGCAGCGAATTTTTCCCGCATTTCAGGATAGTCGCCGGATACCGCTCTATCGATCCTGTTTCCGAGATGGAATTCGGCGGCACTTCGATGAAATTCATGCCGAACGACAACTACGATGCGAAGGTGAAAGCCGAGATGATGCTCTTCGATTTCGGCAGGACGGCAAGGCAGGTCGATATCGCGAAATCGGGAAAACAGAGTGCGGTCTACGAGCTCGACATGACCGGCAGGGACCTTTCCTATGCATCGGTCAGGACCTTTTACGGCATCATGTTCCTTCGGGAAGCCGTCAGGGTGCAGGACCGTGAAATCGCCGCGCTGCAGAAAAGCCTCGACTACATCCGGAAAAAATACGATGCCGGGTCCGCAACGAAATTCGACGTGCTTTCCATCGAAGTCCGGGTGTCGGCCGCACAGAACAGGAAAACC
>JAAXXI010000032.1 GCA_013334565.1 Chlorobiaceae bacterium | reverse complement strand
CATCCTGCTTCGCAGTTGAAGCAGGCGGTGGGCACGAGCATGTAGTTCTTCGCTTTGCGCTCGGGCCAGCTCTTCGAATCGTATTCAATCCAGTTGTCCCATTCGGAAGGTGGCGGGCAGTTGACTTCGGCGCCTTCCTGTGCGGCGCGCGGTGCCGGGGCCGCGCTCTCTTCGCGGTGCAGGTCCGGAATGAGGTGCAGCTTCTCTGCTATTGTTTCTATAACGGTCGGCTTGTGTGAATAGCTCATATTTGGCTCCGGCACATGGTTAACTTAAGGGAATTCTCTGAGGGGCCAGCACCCAGACCTTTTCGGTGAAGAAGACACCCGAAAGGCCGAGGATTGCCGCGGCAAGAAGCAGCAGCGGGTTGTCAGACAGAAGGACAAGGAGAAGCGGCAGCAGATTGCCGGCAAGGAAACTTCCTTTCCAGAACTGGTTTTTCAGGCTGCCTCCACGGATGATCTCGGCTGCACGCTCGGCCGATAACGAAGGATGTTTGCCATAAAGCTCGATCAGCATGACCGCGATATGGAGCCCGAAACAGGCGGCCATCACCATACGGAGCAGTTGCAGGAGTGCCGCGGCATCGGCGCTGAAAACACCGAGCACGAGCATGAAAGAACCGCCGGCAAGCAGCGAGTTCAGGAGCATGTGCAGGAGCAGCATCGGGCTCTGCCAAAAATCGCGCCCTTTCGCGGCCCCGAACAGGAAGGCGGTATAGACGGCGGTAAGCAGCGCGAAGATGGTGCTGCCGAGGAGGGCCATCTGTTCAAGCACCGGAAGCCGCAGGTATTTCGCAGCTCCCCAAAGCACGAGGAAGGCTCCGTACCCGGTTATGGTCAGGCCGCCGCGCACAAGCCACGAACCGAATTGCGGACGGAGCATGACCGATGAAAAACGGTCGGGGCGGTCAAGGTCCTTGATGAGGAAGACGCCGGTCAGCGCAAGCGAAACAAGCGAAACTCCGAGGACTCCCCACTGCATGGCATCGGGAAGCTGCTGGCCGAAAATCGTCACGAGAGCGGCAAAAAGCA
This sequence comes from Chlorobiaceae bacterium, assembly GCA_013334565.1. Lineage (GTDB taxonomy): Bacteria > Bacteroidota > Chlorobiia > Chlorobiales > Chlorobiaceae > Chlorobium. The sequence goes on along the minus strand of JAAXXI010000032.1, from coordinate 24,288 downwards.
GGAAAATACCTGCGGAGACCGCTTTGGAAGTCACATATGCCGGAACCTCCCAGCCCCATACGGCACCTTTCGACGGAATGTCATAAACCCTGCGGGTTTTCGGGCCGGCGGCAGGGGTTTCATGAGCGCTTTTTTCGATTGCAGGGGCACCCTTGCCCTTGCCGGCGAAGTGGCCGACCCCTCTCGACTGCTCGCTCCAGTGGTAGCCCTGCTGCGGCGGGGCCTGGAGCGGATCGAGCGAAGCGCCATCACCGTTGATATAGAAAAGTTTCGGAGATGTCCCTTTTTCCGGCCTGCGAACCACGGTCCTCTCGGCCGAAAGCAGCGCCGCGATCCCGCTCTTCGGATCGTCGATGTCGCCGGAAACGATCGCCTGCTGTGGACAGATCACAACGCATGCGGGCTGAAGCCCGACTTCCTTGCGATGCGCGCAGTAGTTGCATTTGGCGGAGGTATGGGTATCGGGATCGATATAGAGGGCATTGTAGGGGCAGGCCTGTGCGCACGCCTTGCAGCCGATACAGCGGCGGCCGTCGAAATCGACGATGCCGTCGGGCCGTTTCTGCAGGGCCTCGACCGGGCAGATGCCTACGCAGGGCGGCTCCGCGCAGTGATTGCAGCGCAGGACGGTGAAATAGCGTCTGGTGTTGGGGAACTCACCCTTTTCGACATACTTCACCCAGGTCCGGTTGACCCCGAGGGGTACCTGGTTCTCGGATTTGCAGGCGACTGTGCATGCATGGCATCCGATACATTTGCGGGCATCGATGACAAAGCCGTAATTCATGTGGTGATTTTCTCTATTGATTATTTACTGCCGTCTGTCCGGGAGCGCCCTTCGTGAAGAGCCTCATGGCGCACTCCCTATCATTTGCCGGTCATGCGCCATGAAAGCCGGCCTGTTGTCCGGGAAATGGTGCCGTCTGATCTCAATCATGGCTCCCGGACCTGTGTGTTTTCAAAAAAAACATTCCGCAATCCCAGACAGGGGGCGCATTCCCGATGAGAGGATCGACTGAAACAATCGGATATGGCCGACGGATTGCCATCAGGCTGCCGACTTGATGACTACATTGTTATATAACTGAATAGCAATATTAAGGGAAAATATTCATTCATCAAAATGTTTCCGGGAAATCAATGGCTTTTTGCTGGTCACAAGGGAGAAATTCCAGCTCCTGGGTCAGATGACAATGCGGAAGAGAGCTGCGGGATTTGAAAGATTACCGGTGATTTGCTAATATTGAGGTTTACCCGCTGCTCTCTTTTGCAGCAGCAATCAGGGCTTTTCCGTCACTTTTGTCAACCAGAAAACAGCTTGCACCATGAGCGCACACATCTATAAAAAAATCGAAATCGTCGGATCTTCCGAGACCAGCATCGAAGACGCGGTAAACAATGCGGTGATCAAAGCAGCCGAATCCGTGAGGAACATTCGCTGGGTCGAGGTAGTGGAGACCCGCTGCCATGTCGAAAACCAGAAGATCGCCTACTGGCAGGTTGCCGTGAAAATCGGCTTCACACTCGACGAAAACTGAGTTCACGCAGCGTTTTATTACCTTCCGGCACAGCAGTATGGAGTAAAAAAAGCCGGGTGCGCCTCTTTGGGTGCACCCGGCTTTTATTTTCCTGTCAATCCCGGTCAGCAGCAAGTGCCCGGTTATTGTCATTCCCTGTTGAAGAATCCTGAAGTTTTCGTTTTAAAGAAAGATGGATTCTTCACTTCACTACGTTTCGTTCAGAATGACACCGGTGTTTCAGATCAAACTTCCTGATCCTGTCATCCTGTCTTTTTCCTGTCATTCTGAACGAAGTGAAGAATCCATAAATTACTGTTACATAATAAAATGGATTCTTCATTCAGCTACGTTTCATTGCGGAATGACAGACCCGCTGCAGAAACTCCCCCCTCGACTTATTAGTTGCCGGAACAATCAGCCCTCAGTGTTCGACCGTATAGTTTTCCGGCGCCAGACTCCAGTGCTCCGGCGACAGCCACAAGGTCGAAAGCAGCAGTTCGCGGATAAGACTGAACTCCTTGGGCAGCCTGTCGTAAATCATCTCGAACAGCTCCTCATGCGACAGCAGCTCGTTTTTCCACGCTTCACGGTCGACCGACATCAGCTCGGAGAACTTCTCTATGGTCATCTCTTCGAGACCTTCCCAGTTGATGGCCTCATGCTTCGGCATCCAGCCGAGAGGGCTTTCGATAGCGGAGCCCCTGCCACGAACGCGGTCGACAATCCATTTCAGCACGCGCATGTTTTCACCGAAACCCGGCCAGAGGAATTTGCCGTTCTCGTCCTTGCGGAACCAGTTGACCCCGAAAATCCTCGGCGGATCCATGACCGTCCGTCCCACATGGAGCCAGTGGTTGAAATAATCCGCCATGTGGTAGCCGCAGAACGGGAGCATGGCGAAAGGATCGCGTCGCACGTCGCCGATTTTTCCTGCAGCGGCAGCGGTTTTTTCGGAACCCATGGTCGCGGCGAGGTAGACGCCGAAGTTCCAGTTGGCAGACTGATAGACAAGCGGGACCGTCGATCCGCGGCGGCCGCCGAAAATAAAGGCACTGACCGGAACGCCCTGCGGGTTCTCCCAATCGGGATCGATCGAGGGGCACTGGCTCGCCGGTGAGGTGAAGCGGGCGTTCGGGTGCGAGGACGGCCGTCCGCAATCCGGGGTCCAGGGCTTGCCCTGCCAGTCGATAAGTTCGGCAGGCGGCGTATCGGTCATCCCTTCCCACCAGACGTCTCCGTCGGGGGTCATGGCGACGTTCGTGAAAATGCAGTTCTCCCTGAGGGTCGCCATCGCGTTCGGGTTCGATTTTACCGATGTGCCCGGCGCCACTCCGAAAAAGCCGTACTCGGGATTGATGGCGTAGAGCCGTCCGTCCTCACCCTGTTTGATCCATGCGATATCGTCGCCGATGGTGGTCACCTTCCAGCCTTCGAACGCCTCGGGCGGGATCATCATGGCGAAATTGGTCTTGCCGCATGCGCTCGGGAACGCGGCGGCCACATAGGTTTTCTCGCCTTCGGGGGATTCGACGCCGAGAATGAGCATATGCTCGGCAAGCCATCCTTCGTCACGTGCCATCGTGGATGCGATGCGGAGCGCGAAACATTTTTTACCGAGAAGCGCGTTGCCGCCGTAACCGCTGCCGAAGGAGACGATCGAGCGCTCCTCGGGAAAATGGACGATGTATTTCTTTTCGTTGCAGGGCCAGGGCACGTCTTTCACGCCCGGTTCGAGAGGCGCGCCGACGGAATGGAGGCATGGAACGAACTCGGCGTCAGCCCCAAGCAGCTCGATTACCCTCCGGCCCATGCGGGTCATGATGCGCATGTTGGTGGCGACATAGGGGGAGTCCGATATTTCGACGCCGATATGGGCGATATGTGAACCGAGCGGGCCCATGCTGAAAGGAATGACATACATGGTGCGGCCTTTCATGCAGCCGGCGAAAAGCTGCTGCAGTTTGGCTTTCATCTCTTTCGGCGCAACCCAGTTGTTGGTAGGGCCGGCGTCCTGCCTGCGGATGCTGCAGATGAAGGTCCTGTCCTCCACCCTTGCGACGTCGCTCGGGTCCGAACGGCAGAGAAAGCTGTTCGGGCGCTTCTCTTCGTTGAGCCTGATGAAGGTACCGCTTTCGACCATCTGACGGCAGAGCATATCATACTCTTCCTGTGAGCCGTCACACCAGTGGATCGCGCTTGGGCGGCAAAGTTCCGCCGTCTCCTGCACCCATTGGAGCAGCTTTTTGTTTTTCACGTAATCGGGAGCGGTAATCTGCATTGAAGTCGTGGTCATGATCGTCTTTCCGTTGTCAAAGGGTTAAAAAAAAACGTCCGCAACCGGGGCATCGACTGCGGACGAGTGGAAAAGAAAGGGGAAAAAAAGTCCGGTCGGCAAAATCCTGCCACCGGACCCTGATACAATCGTTGCTCATAAAGACGATTTTGTGCTTCCCGGTTTGCCTATTGCCTGAAGGATCATTTTTTCGAAATCCTCCCGGCTTCTCGCTCCGGTAATGATTTTGGTGATCTTGCCGGAAGAGTTGACAACGAACGAGGTGGGAATAGCCCTGATGCCTCCGTCCACATAACCGTTGAAGGCCTTCACGATCGCGTCGTTGCCCATGACCACCGGATAGCTGATGCGGTTCTGCCTGGCAAACTCCCGGATGGCCGGCTCGCTGTCGCTCACCGCAACTCCGATAAACGTAAATCCTTTAGCGACATACTGGTTCTGGAGAAAAACCATGTCGGGCACCTCGCCCCTGCAGGGAGGACACCAGGAAGCAAAAAAATTGATGATGTATGCCTTGCCTGCAAGCGCGGACGATCCTGCCTGCCGGCCGTCGAGCGATACCGCGGAAAAAGATGGTGCTGAAGGATAGGCCTGGACCGCGGGAGCTGCCGAAAGGGTGCCGGAAGCGCTCGCCAGCAGCAGGGACGCGGCGACTGCCGCTCTTTTGAAAACAGTGGTCATTCTGGTCTTCATCATAATCATGGGAACGGTTTGATTAGTAAATATAAGCAATCATGGAGCGTTTCATTTTACCCCGTCGAGTAATATAATAATTCTTCCTTGTCAATTTGAAGCCGATAATGAGGGCAAAAACAGGTTGATGATATACCCTTTGTGTTTCTTCATCAAAAAAATTATATTTCGGCTTGATTTTTTGTATGCTGTGGCCACCTTAGCTCAGCCGGTAGAGCAACTGTTTCGTAAATAGTAGGTCGTGGGTTCGATTCCCTCAGGTGGCTCGAAGCCGGGAACGCCGTATAAAAGGATGACTGCGGTTCCGGCCCCAGGCGGCAAACCGGATCGGTATCGAAGCCTGAACGTTGATTTTACAATACATAACATCCTATCCATACTGTCACTATGCAAGAAGGCAAGATTTCCCAGATCATCGGCCCCGTTGTTGATGTTGATTTCCCTGAAGGACGCCTGCCGTCTATTCTCGACGCCTTGACCATCACGAGGCCCGACGGCACCAAGCTTGTTCTTGAAACACAGCAGCACCTCGGAGAAGAACGCGTCCGTACTGTCGCCATGGAAAGCACTGACGGTCTTGTCAGGGGGCTCAGCGTCACCAATACCGGCAAACCTATCCAGGTGCCCGTCGGCCCGGAAGTTCTCGGCAGGATGCTCAACGTTGTCGGCGACCCGATCGACGGCAAGGGTGAAGTCCCATCGAAGAAATCATATTCCATCCATCGCAGCGCTCCGAAATTCGAGGAAATCTCCACGAAAGCCGAGATGTTCGAAACAGGCATCAAGGTCATCGACCTTCTCGAGCCATATTCCCGCGGCGGCAAGACCGGCCTCTTCGGCGGCGCCGGCGTCGGCAAGACCGTGCTCATCATGGAGCTCATCAACAATATCGCAAAGCAGCAGTCTGGCTACAGCGTCTTCGCCGGTGTCGGCGAGCGTACCCGCGAAGGGAACGACCTCTGGCATGAAATGATGGAGTCCGGCGTTATCGACAAGACCGCGCTCGTGTTCGGCCAGATGAACGAGCCTCCCGGAGCGCGCGCACGCGTGGCGCTCACCGGCCTCAGTATCGCAGAATATTTCCGCGACGAGGAAAACCGCGACGTGCTTCTGTTTGTCGACAATATTTTCCGTTTCACCCAGGCAGGTTCCGAAGTGTCCGCTCTTCTCGGCCGTATGCCGAGCGCTGTGGGCTACCAGCCTACCCTCGCGACGGAAATGGGCGAACTCCAGGACAGGATCGTTTCGACCAAAAAAGGTTCGGTCACCTCGGTTCAGGCCATCTACGTGCCTGCTGACGACCTTACCGACCCGGCACCTGCAACGGCATTCACCCACCTCGACGCTACGACCGTGCTTTCCCGTTCGATCGCCGAGCTCGGTATCTATCCGGCTGTGGACCCGCTCGACTCGACCTCGCGTATCCTCGATCCGAACATCGTGGGCGATGACCACTACAACACCGCCCAGGCTGTCAAGCAGATCCTGCAGCGTTACAAGGACCTTCAGGATATCATCGCCATCCTCGGCATGGACGAGCTGAGCGACGAGGACAAGCTGGTGGTTTCCAGGGCACGCAAGGTGCAGCGTTTCCTTTCGCAGCCGTTCTTCGTTGCGGAAGCCTTCACCGGCCTTGCTGGCAAGTATGTCAAGCTCGAAGACACAATCAAGGGGTTCAAGGAGATCATCGAAGGCCGCCACGACAACCTCCCGGAAGGCGCATTCTACCTGGTAGGAACCATCGAGGAAGCCGTCGAGAAAGCGAAAACTCTCTAATCACAAGCAAGAACCATGGCGAATTCCGATAAAGGTTTCCAGATAGAGATCGTCACTCCCGAAAAGCAGCACTTTTCGGGGGAGATCGTCAGCGTGCTTGCACCGGGAGTTGACGGCCTTTTCCAGGTCCTCAGGAACCATGCCCCGCTGCTCGCTTCCCTGAAAGCCGGCAAAGTCAAGCTGTCACTGCCCGACCGCAGCGAACAGAGCTTCACCATTGCCGATGGTTTTCTTGAAGTCAGCGGTAACAAAGCGATCCTGCTGACCGAACGCATCTCCTGATTTTTCAAGTCTGTGAATCATTAACATCAGCATTCCGTTTATTCGGGATGCTGATGTTTTTTTTGCCCTATGCACATCCTCAGACCAAAAGCGCTGCGCAAGGGAGATACCATCGGGCTTGTCTCCCCGTCATCCCACTGTGTTCATCCCGAAAGGATCGAGCAGGCTGTGCGGTATATCGAAAAAAACGGGTACAGGGTCGAACCATCGCGCTACCTCAATCGCATCGATACCGATCCGGCAATCGCGGACAGCCACAAGCTTCACGATCTTCACGGCATGTTCGGCAATCCGGCCATCCAGGCGATCATCTGCCTGAGGGGTGGGGCAGGCGCTTCTCGTCTTCTGAAACACATCGATTACAGCCTCATCGCCGCAAATCCCAAAATCCTGGTCGGTTATTCGGATATCACCGCCCTCTCGATGGCGGTCTTCGCTAAAACCGGCCTGATCAGTTTTTCTGGCCCCATGCTCTCCACGGAGCTTTACAGACCCACACCCTATACCGAAGAGCATTTCTGGGGCATGCTGACCACTCCCTCCCATGCATTGTCCATCCGGAACAATGAAAACCATGCCATTTCCTGCATCAGCCCGGGCCGGGCCGAAGGGACGCTGATCGGAGGGAACCTTTCGGTGCTTTCTTCCATGATCGGAACGCCTTACCTGCCTTCGTTCAGCGGTTCGCTGCTCTTCATCGAGGACATCAACGAACAGGCATACCGTATCGACAGGATGCTGTCGCACCTTTCCAATGCCGGGCTCCTCCATGAATGCGGCGGGGTCCTGCTCGGTCAGTTCACCGGTGAAAAGGAGTGTCCTCTCGAAGAAGAACAGCGGCTGCAGCACATCTTCCGTTATTACTGCAATTCCGGCGAGATACAGGGGCCCGTCATGAGAGGCCTGTCCTACGGACATATCCACGACCTCATGACGCTTCCCGTTGGCGCCCGCTTCCGCATGGAAATTTCCGAACAGGGTGAGTTTTTCCTCGGGGCGACCGCGCCGGTCATCGAAGGATGAACGCAAATGTTGACACCATATCACGCACTGCGTATCTTACCGTATAAAGCAAAAGGATAAAAAGTGATGGTTACCCCCGTTCTGCACACGACGATACTCTCCCAGCACGAACAGGAAACGCGCACGGAAGAAAAAAGGACGGGAACGGACCTTCTCGACCCTTGCCATGTCGTTCTTTTCAACGACGACGATCACACATTCGACGAAGTGATCGGACAGATCATCAAGGCAACGCAGTGCAGCCGCAGCAATGCGGAACGATGCACCTGGGAAGTGCATAACACGGGCCGCAGCATCGTCTTTACCGGAGCGATAGGCCCATGCCTCAAGGTCAGCTCGGTCCTCGAGGAGATCGCACTGAAAACCGAAATCCAGACAACCTGATCCCTTTAGGGCACCTCTATTTATTGTCGTGAGAAGCACGAGTGCAAGGCGGACGGAGTCCCGATGTTATCGGGATAAACTTTAAAGCCGGAGTCCCGACAAGTCGGGATGAGGATTTCGATCCCGATTCATCGGGACCAACCCGAGCAATAGTGGTTCGGAACAAATAATTAGAGGTGCCCTTCAGTAAGTCACTACCGATTTTGCGGACATCACCTCATCGACGAGGGTACCTGCCGCACCGATCTCAATCCCTTCGACCAGATCTTCCGAAGTTATTTTCCGTTCCCTGATGCAGGGAGAACAGAGAAAGATTTTTCCTCCCATGTCGATAAACGTCTGGATCAGAATGTCGAGGGCGAGGAACCCCTCGGCCTTTACCGTTTCAGCTTCGCCTTTCCGGGCGAGCATCACTGCCGATGACTGGAGGTACATGACCACCTCCACATTCAGGGATTGTGATGCCGTGGCGAGAACGAACGGGAGGACAGCTTTTTCAGGGTTTTCCTTGCCCACGGTACTGATAATGAGGAGCTTGCTGTTCGACATGAGCGGGTAATTGACGTTTCCGGTTGAAAACGGGGGATATCCGGCACACTGCTAATGGTAAATATACTGCTGATGAACGGTTATTCCATCGGGCAGGTTGCCCGGTGCTCTTTTTTCGGGGCAGAGATTGCAGAAAACCGGCAGGTCCCCCACCGCCTCATTCCTTCCTGATTTATCGGAGAAGGTTTGTTATATTGGATGTTTTATCACGTTAAACTGCTTTTACACCGGATTATCTCCACCATTTTTCTTCAGAACGATGAGCAATTCCGATCAGTCAAGGGTCCAGACTGCCAGTCTGTCACCCGATAAAGTCATGCATAAACTCGTTTCGCTCGCCAAAAGGCGAGGCTTCATCTTCCCCTCATCCGAAATATACGGAGGCCTGTCCTCCTGCTTCGATTACGGCCCGCTCGGAAGCGAGATGAAAAAGAACATCAAGGACCTCTGGTGGCACTCGATGACCAGGCGCCATGCGAACATCGTCGGCATCGACGCATCGATCATGATGAACCCGACGGTATGGGAGGCATCAGGCCACGTAGCGAGCTTCAACGATCCGATGATCGATGACCGCACCACGAAGAGGCGCTATCGTGCGGACCACCTTATCGAGAACCATATAGAAAAACTTCGCCGGGACGGTAAAACCGAACAGGCCGCAAAGGTCCAGAAGGCCTACGAAGCGGTAGCCGAAGCTCCCGACGCCAACCGCGCGCTTTACGAACTGATCCTGGCGGAGGCCATAAAAGCCCCAGACACCGGGTCCGGTGACTGGACCGAGGTCCGCCAGTTCAACCTGATGTTCCAGTGCGCCATGGGAGCCGTAGCCGATACATCGAACATCGTCTACCTCCGGCCTGAAACCGCGCAGGGAATATTCGTGAATTTCCACAACGTCCGCGAAGCGTCCCGCATGAAAGTGCCGTTCGGCATCGCCCAGATCGGCAAAGCGTTCCGGAACGAGATCGTCAAGGGAAACTTCATTTTCCGCATGGTCGAGTTCGAGCAGATGGAGATGCAGTATTTCGTCAAGCCCGGCACCCAGATAGAGGCTTTCGAGGCATGGCGCGAAGAGCGTTTCAACTGGTATATCGATGTGCTTGGCATCAACCGCGAGAAACTGCACTGGTACAAGCACGACAAGCTCGCCCATTACGCCGATCTCGCCTATGACATCAAGTTCGCCTTTCCCTTCGGCATCGAAGAGATCGAGGGGATCCACTCTCGGACCGATTTCGACCTCAGCCAGCACCAGAAGTATTCGGGCAAGAACATGGAGTACATCGACCAGACGACGAACGAGCGTTACATCCCCTATGTGGTTGAAACGTCGTCCGGCAGCGACAGGCTCTTCCTCGCCCTGCTTTCCGACGCTTACCAGGAGGATGTGGTCGACGGCGAGCCGAGGGTGATGCTGAAGCTTTCGCCCAGGGTTGCCCCGGTGAAAGCCGCGGTGCTGCCTCTGATGAAAAAAGGGGAGATGGGGGAAAAAGCCGACCGGCTGCGTGACGATCTCTCGAAATCATTCCTCGTCCAGTACGACGATGCGGCATCGATAGGCAAGCGTTACCGCCGTCAGGACGAGATCGGAACGCCATTCTGTTTCACCGTGGACCATCAGTCGCTCGAAGACAATACCATAACCGTCCGTTACAGGGACAGTGCTTCTCAGGAACGGATCGACATGGCGAGAGCGGCGGAATTCCTTGGAGCGAAACTCGTATAACAGTCATTTCAAACATTTGTAACCACGCTTCGGCCCATGCGTTATGATGTCGCAGTAATCGGAGGCGGCCCTTCGGGCGCCGTTGCAGCCGCGGAATTGAGTCGCGCCGGGTTTTCCACGATCCTCCTCGAGCGCAACCTTGAAAACGTGAAACCCTGCGGTGGAGCGATCCCCCTGGGGCTTATCGAAGAGTTCAACATCCCTTCCGTACTCGTCGAAAAACAACTTACCCATATGAAGGCGCGTTCGCCGAAAGGGAGGGTTATCGACATGCGCATGCCCAACGGATACGTCGGCATGGTCAGGCGGGAAAAATTCGATGCCTGGCTTCGCTCCGAGGCGAAAAAAGCGGGAGCGGAAGTAGCAGAAGGCCTCGTGAAATCAGTCGCCCATGCCGGCGACGGGTTCGTCATCACGACCCTGAACGACAAAATCCCGCCGCTGCGGGCCCGAAGGATCATCGGGGCTGACGGGGCGAACTCGAAAACCGCCGAAAACCTCTGCTTCCCGGCAAACGACCTGAAGGTGATCGCGATGCAGCAGCGGTTCAGGTACACGCCGGCAACAGAACAATTCAGGGATATCGTGGAAATCTGGTTTGACGGGGAGGTCTCCCCCGATTTCTACGGATGGATCTTCCCCAAAGCGGACCACCTCGCCATCGGTACCGGTACGGAAGACAACCGTCACAACCTCAAAAAATTGCAGAAACGGTTTATCGAAAAGATCGGAATTACCGAAAAGCCCTATCTGGACGAAGCTGCGAAAATTCCCATGAAACCGAGAAAGTCTTTCGCTCAGGAAAAGGCCATTCTTGTCGGGGATGCCGCCGGGCTGGTCACACCGGCAAACGGAGAGGGTATTTTCTTTGCCATGCGCTCCGGCAAGCTCGGCGCAAAAGCCATGATCGCGCATTTCAATGAAAAAGCCCCGCTCCAGGCTTACGAAAAGGAGTTCAAAAAACTTTACTCCCCGATCTTTTTCGGCCTCGAAGTGCTGCAGACGGTCTATTACCGGAATGACCGCCTGAGGGAAAGTTTTGTGGCGATCTGCGCAGATGACGACGTCCAGCGCATCACCTTCGATTCATACCTGTACAAGAAAATGGTACCGGCCCCATGGAAGACCCAGATGAAAATCTTCTCGAAAAACATCTACCACCTTCTGAAGGGATGCTGATCGCCGGTTTTATTTTCAACAATCGTCAACGGGGTCGGAAGCTATGAACCTTGCAGGAATCGGGCTCCTTTCACTGCCGAACTGGCTTATCCATATCTCCTCCTCGCTGGAATGGGGCGTAGCCTCGCTGTTGATCTACCGTTACGGGAAATTGTGCGGCCGCAGGGAGATCAGGGTTTTCGGCCTTTCGATGCTTCCGCACTGGGTGGGAAGCTTTTTTGTGCTTTCCTACCACATCACCACCGATCGCATCGCCCTCCTGCTCGATCTTTCGGAAGTCATCAACCTCTTCGGCAGCATTTCGTTGCTCATGGCAACCATCAACCTGCTGAAAGTCCGCGAAAAAACACCGGTTACAAGTTTTGCGGCGCTCATGGCGGCGCTCATGTTTGCAGGCAAGCCGCAATCCTACATGGGGGCTGATATTTTCGACGCTATACTGCAGGTGTCGAGCGTGGTCTATCTCACCTTCCTCGTCCTGCTTCTGGTGCTCTACCGGAGGGACAGGACCGTCTTTTCAGGACTGACCGTCGCCGGGTTCTGGTTCGTGGTGGTGTTCATTTCGGTCACGGTTTTTTTCATGTACCTTGCAACCGTGAAACGCGGGTATGCGTCGCTTTCCCATGACGACCTGCTCCACGGATCGGCGGAAAGCCTGCTGACCGTGAGCAACCTCATGATCGCGCTTGGCGCACAGCGCAGGATCAGGGAGTTCGAAGCCGGAAAGATACCTCCTCAGAGGTGAAGAATGGATGCGTATTTATGTGAATCAGACAGCACGTCGAGGGCTTTCCTGACAGCCGGGTCGTGATCGAGCTCGGCACGCCGGGCAAGCTTCTCGTCGTAGTGGCGCAGAATTTCAACCTCAAGGGCTTCCGCAACCCTGTCGGACTCTTTCAGAACCTCTTTCTCACGGATGCTGTCGATTTCCTGCCTCAGCCCCGCGAGGTTTTTTTCGGCATTCCCGTCACGCTCGGGCCCTATACTTTCCTTCAGCTCGTTGAAACGCTGTTCAGCTTCGGTCGTGAAGGCAAATTTCCTGTTGCTGATGAACTCGCCGAATGATTCCATCAGCCCTTTCCGTTCCATGGGAAGAGATGGCATCGCGGCATTCGACGATCGGAACCCGGATGAAAACAGAAAGAGAAGTCCTTTCCTGCGAAGTTCGGACAGGTAAGGCGGCAATTCTTTTTCGGCAACCTCGATATCGGGAGTGATTCCGCCGCCGCCGTAAACCTTTCGCCTGCCGCTGGTGTAAAAGACTTTCGATGCGTTATCCTGCTCCTTTCCGGAAAGCACATTTCTCGGAGAGCGGTCTTCTTCCTCCTCCCGTTTTTTCTGGATAAGGCGGCCTGACGGGGTATAGTATTTCGCCGTCGTTAGTTTCAGCGTATGACCGAAGGAGAGCCTGATGACCGACTGGACAAGCCCCTTGCCGTATGAACGGCCGCCGATGATGATACCCCGGTCGAGGTCCTGTATGGCCCCGGAGACGATTTCGGCTGCCGACGCTGTTTCTCCGTTGATGAGAATGGCGAGAGGAAGCGCGGCATCCAGAGGCTGCGTTGCCGTTGCATAGGATTTGGAGGTCTCCGGAAGCCGGCCCCTGATGGAAACCACTTCGCTTCCTTTCCGGACAAAAAGGGAAGTGACGTCAACGGCAACATCGAGCAGGCCGCCGGGATTGTTCCTGAGATCGAGGATAAGCCCCTTGAGCGGAAGTTTTCTTTCCGCAGCTTCCCTGCGAAGGGCCTGATAGGCGTCGCGAAGATCATCGGAAGCCCTCGTGCCGAAATTCTTCATCTCGATATAGCCGATGCCGTCGATAATACCGGAATAGTTCACCGAATTCACCCTGACCTCTTCACGGACAAGTTTCTTCGTGAGGGCTGGAGAACCCGTTCGCTCTATCCCCAGGGTGATCGCCGATCCCGAAGGACCCTTGATGAGCGCCCTGACATCGTCGAGCGAAAGATGCTGGAGCTCTTTCGAATTGATCGATACGATCCGGTCCCCGACCATGACGCCGCCTTTCGCCGCAGGATAACCTTCAGAGATGGAGGACACATAAATATTTCCTTCGATCGAAGCGATCGTGATACCGATACCGGGGTACTGCCCGCTGGTGACTTCACCGAAATCCCTGGAGGCATCTTCGTCGAGAAATACCGTATAGGGGTCCAGGGTATGCAGCATGCCGTCGATGCCGGCATACATCAGTTCACTTGCGTTGACCTTGTCGACATACCCTTTGGAAACTTCTCGGTAAACTTCGCCGAGAAGATCGATGCTCCGGACGATATCGAAATATTCCCTGTCCGTGGAGGTGACGGCATATGCCGCACCGGAAGGGACCGCGGGGCAAAACAGCATGGAGGCAAGGGCACCGCGCACCATCATCTGCCGCAGTACCGATGCCCGACTGCAGCTGTCCGGTATGCCAGATCGCTTTTTCATCGGTAGTTACCTCAGGGCTTCTTCGAGGACGGTTGCACTGTCGGTCCTGGCATCGCGGTACTTGACGATGACCGGGGTATAGATCGAAAGGCCGTGTTCTGCGGCAAAATCCCCCTTGATCCTGCGGGACCCTGCCACCACGACGGCTCCGGCTGGAATGACCAGCGGCTTGTCAGCCGTTTTCCTGTAGATGGCGTTCAAGGCGAGATCGTACACCGGAGTCGATCCGTTCAGGATGACCCCGGTCCCGATAACCGCCCGTTCGCGGACGATGGTGCCTTCATAGATACCGCAGTTGCCGCCAACCATGACTTCGTCCTCGATGATGACCGGCATCGCGCCGACAGGTTCGAGGACGCCGCCAACCTGGACGGCCGCAGAGAGGTGCACTTTCTTTCCGACCTGGGCACAGCTGCCGACCAGGGCGTGGGAATCGATCATGGTCCCTTCGTCCACATAGGCTCCTACGTTGACATATGCCGGCGGCATCATGACAACCGTCGGGGCAAGGTAGGCACCGTCGCGGACCGAAGAACCCCCAGGGACGATACGGACATTGTTTTCAAGGGTGATGGCCTTGAGCGGATAGGTATCCTTGTCAATGAAGGAAAATCCGGTTACGGGCGCATCCGGCCGGACATGGTATTCCTGGAGGCTGCCGAGGCGCATGCCGAGCAGGATTCCCTGCTTCACCCATGAATTGACGGTCCACTCGCCTCCACTTTTCTCCGCGGCACGCACAAGGCCCGCATTGAGAAGCTTTTTGAATTCCTCGAAAACTTTCCAGGCCGCAGGGGTTTCGCGAAGCTCCGCAGCGCCTGCCGATGAAAAACCGAGAATGTCCTGTTTCAGTGATTCGTACTCTGCCATAATCTGTTCCAGACGTTTAAATATCGACGTATTCGGCTGTTATATCCTTGTTGCTCCTGCGGTTGTAAAACCTGAAATCGTCGCTTCGCAGGCTCTCGTCCTGCTTGAGCTTGACAAAAAGCAGGTGCTGCAGGAACCATTTCAGTTCCGTGTTCATCTCGGTGTTCTGCAGCGGTTCGGCAACCGTAGGGCTGACATACAGGTCAAGCTGCTTGAACTGCATGGGGTTCCTGAGGGCGAATTTCCGCAACCAGCGCTCGATCTGGTTGATGGTGGTATGGCGCGCCTGGACCACGCCGGTGCCGCCGCATGCCGGGCACTGGTCGCCCATGCGCTGCATGAGGCTCGGACGGATCCTCTCGCGGGTTATCTGCATGATGCCGAAATCGGACATGGGCAGGATGTTGGACTTCGCCCGGTCGTTCCTCAACTCGGTTTTCATGGCATCGTAGACCTTCTTGGCGTTCTTGCTGTCGAGCATGTCGATGAAATCGACGACGATGATGCCGCCGATATCCCTCAGCCGGAGCTGACGCACCACTTCACGCGCCGCTTCGAGATTGGTCTTGAGCGAGTTCTCCTCCTGTTCGCGCTTGGCGGCATAACGGCCGCTGTTGACGTCGATGACCACCATAGCTTCGGTGTGCTCGATAATGATGTAACCGCCTGATTTCAGCCAGACTTTCCTCGAGAAAATGGATTCGACGTCCTTCGCGATCCCGTACCCTTCGAAGAGCGGGAGCTTGCCCTGGTAGTGGCTGACGTTTTTCACCATTTCAGGTGCGGCCCACTGGATATAGTTCAGAGTTTCCTTGTAGATGACGGGAGAGTTCGCGACGATCTCGGTCACGTCGGAAGTGAGCGAATCGCGGAGCACGCTCGAAATGATGGTGTCTTCCTTGAAAATCAGCTGTGGCGGGGCGGCATCCTGCAGCTGCTCCTCGATAGTTTTCCACTTTGCAAGCAGCTTTTCGAGGTCCTGCTTCAGTAGCGACTCTTCCTGGTCTTCGGCGACGGTACGGATGATGGCGCCGAACCCTTCGGGAAGCATCGAGCGGACAAGTTTTTTCAGCCGTGCCCGTTCCTTGCGCGAAACAACGCGACGGGAAACGGCAACCTGGCCGCCGCCGAACGGCAGGAGGACCATGAAGCGTCCGGCTATCGTAATATCGGAGGTGAGGCGGGAACCCTTGCTGCTGATGGGCTCCTTGATGACCTGGACGAGAATCGAATCGTTCGGTTTGAGCTTGCCGGCGATCATCTGGGTGTAGGACTGCCGTTTTTCGGCTTTTTCCTCAGGGCTTCCGGAGATCCTCTTCCCGGGGCTTCTCACCGGTGATTTCGCGTTCGCTTCCGGAGCAGGTGCTCCAACCGCAGGAGCGGCAGCAGCTTCCGTATCGTTTTCTTCGGAACCGCCGTTTTCATCGTCGTCGTCGTCCTCGATCAGCGCGCGGTAATCCTCGGATGTGGTGCCGACATCGGAAAAATGCAGGAACCCGTCCGATTTCTGCCCGATATCGACAAAAGCCGCCTTGAGCCCTTCAATAACCTTATGTACCCTGCCGAGGTAGATGTCGCCGATGCTGCGCATGCTTTCGGGACGTTCCACAATCAACTCGACCAACCGGCCTTCCTCGACAAGAGCCACCTGTATCTCATCGCCGGTCTTGTTCATCAATAACTGCTTGTTCGCACTTTTCTTCATGCTTCGTCTTTTTTAAATGGCTGTGTCAGGAAGCCAGGCTCCCCGTAGCGGCTGACAGGCAATGGCGAATGGGTCAACATCACATTGCGGAATCACTGCAAGGTTCCCCGGAACAATGCCCGGTTCAAGCTCTCCGGCAGCTCAGGGCTGCATCCTGCGGGAATAAACGGGCATCGGCTGAAATTCGCCGATGAATGCCTCTTGAGAATCCGGGAGACGGCCATGATACCGGCCCGCATACCGAAATGCAAGATAAGAAATATTAACAAGGAAACAGCAATTTGCAAGACCCCCTTGGACCGCTTTCTATTTGCACCGGTTGCAGGAAGTTATGTACATTGAATGAAGCAGTATTCACGTGTTCAAATGCCGATTTTCTGCAGTTGCAGATCTCAACATGGAACAACCCTCACTGTGACTCAAAAACAGTCTCTAAATCAGACCCCGGAACAACGAGCCCGGGATACGATCGACGATAAACTCGGAGTGTCCGGCTGGGATGTTCAGGACAAGAACCGTATCGACTGGCAACAATCGCCGGGAATAGCCGTCAGGCACTATCCTACGCAGGACGGTCAGGAAGCCGATTACGTTCTGTTTGTCGACCGCAGGCCGGTCGGGATCATCGAGGCGAAAAAGGAGGAGGAAGGGCATCATCTCACCGTTGTCGAAGAGCAGTCTTCAGGATATGCCGGGAGCAAACTGAAGCACCTGAATAACGACCCGCTGCCGTTTGTCTACGAAAGCACCGGAACCCTGACCCGCTTTACCGATTACCGCGATCCGAAACCCCGTTCCCGGCCGGTATTCACCTTCCACCGGCCCGAAACATTCCGGGAATGGATCGGAAAGGAGAAAAGCCTCAGGGAGCGCCTGCTCTCCTTGCCGGAACTGAACACTTCCGGTTTGCGTGAGTGCCAGTCCATGGCTATAGGCAACCTCGAGCACTCTTTTCGCGACGGTCGTCCGAGGGCGCTGATCCAGATGGCGACCGGTTCCGGAAAAACTTTCACAGCCATCACCTTTATCTACCGCCTGCTGAAACATGCCGATGCAAAACGGATACTTTTCCTTGTCGATACCCGGAACCTTGGTGAACAGGCCGAGCAGGAGTTCCGTGCATACACCCCGAATGACGACAACCGCAAGTTTGTCGAACTCTACAACGTGCAGCGGCTGCAGTCAGGCTCTGTTGCCGGCGACAGCCAGGTCTGCATTTCAACCATCCAGCGGCTCTATTCAATCCTGAAAGGCGTTGAGCTTGACCCTTCGCTTGAGGAAGAAAATCCGGCCGAGAAAAGCTGGCAGCCGAAAGAGCCTGTTCCGGTAGCCTATAATGCAAAGGTTCCGATGGAGTTTTTCGATTTCATCGTTATCGACGAATGCCATCGTTCGATCTACAACCTGTGGAAGCAGGTACTCGATTATTTCGATGCTTTCCTGATCGGCCTGACTGCTACGCCCGACAAGCGGACCTTCGGTTTTTTCAACGAAAATATCGTGAGCGAATACAGCCACGAACGGGCAGTGGCGGACGGGGTTAATGTCGGTTACGATGTCTATACCATCGAGACGGAAATAACCCGGAACGGCTCACAGATCAGGTCTCAAGAGTATATCGACAGACGCGAAAAACTTTCACGCCGAAGGCGCTGGGAACAGCTCGACGAGGATGTGGTCTATACCGGAACCCAGCTCGACCGCGATGTGGTGAACCCGAGCCAGATAAGAACCGTCATCCGGGCGTTTCGCGACATCCTGCCTGTTTTGTTTCCCGGCCGAAAGGAGGTGCCGAAAACCCTTGTGTTCGCAAAAACCGACAGTCATGCCGACGATATCATCCAGATTATCCGTGAAGAGTTCAACGAAGGCAACGCTTTCTGCAACAAGATAACCTGCAAGGCACAGGATGACCCGAAATCGCTGCTTGCCCGCTTCCGCAACGAGTACAACCCGCGAATAGCCGTCACGGTCGATATGATCGCTACCGGCACCGACGTCAAACCGCTCGAATGCCTGCTGTTCATGCGCGACGTCCGGAGCAGCAACTATTTCGAGCAGATGAAAGGAAGAGGAACACGCACACTGAATTTTGACGACCTGAAAAAGGTTACGCCTTCGGTGACCTCGGCCAAAACCCATTTCGTGATCATCGATGCGGTTGGGGTGACGAAATCCCTGAAGACCGACAGTCGTCCGCTTGAGCGCAAACCATCAGTTTCACTCAAAGAGCTGCTCGAAGCCGTGACGTTCGGAGCACAGGAAGAGGACCTTTACATCTCGCTTGCCAACCGCCTTGCGCGTCTTGAAAAAGAGATAACCGACAGGGAAAGGTCGGAATTTGCCGTCAAGGCCGGAGGTAAAAGCATAAATCAGGTCGTCCGTGAACTGCTCGATTCATGGGACCCCGACATCATCAGCCGGAAAGCGCGCGAGATGAACCCCGCTGCGCTTGAAGAAGGGAGCGAGAGCCCGTCCGCCGAATCGACCATGTATCTTGAGCAGGCGCAGCAGTCGCTGCTGCATGAAGCAAGCTCAACCTTCAACGGGGAACTGAACGAGTTCATCGATAAGGTACGCCGGGTTCATGAGCAGATCATCGACACGGTCAACCTTGACCGGCTGACGGGTTCCGAATGGGCTTCAGACAGTGCCGACAAGGCTGGAGAGCTGATCGGGGAGTTCAAGGCTTACCTGGAAGCACACAAGGATGAAATCACCGCACTCGGGATATTCTACAACCAGCCTTACCAGCGCAGGTCCCTGACCTACCGGATGATCCGCGAAGTGCTCGACCGACTGAAAGCCGACAAACCGTCCCTCGCTCCGATTCGCATATGGCATGCATACGAACAGATCGACAAAGTCAATGGAAACCCGAAAAACGAGCTGATGGCGCTTGTTTCACTCGTCCGCCGGGTAACGGGCATCGACCGGGTCCTGACAGCCTACGATAAAACCGTCGATGCCAATTTCAAGGAGTGGGTGTTCAAAAAGCACTCAGGCGCCGGAGAAAAGTTCACCGAAGAGCAGATGAACTGGCTGCGCATGATCAAGGAGCATGTTGCATCGAGCATACACATGGAAAAGGATGACCTCGATTTAACACCGTTCAACGACCATGGAGGCCGGGGCAGAATGTGGCAGCTTTTCGGCGAACGGATGGATGGGATTATCGAAGAACTCAACGAAGCGCTGACGGTATGAAAAAATACAGAGACTCACAAAGAAACTTGTATCCTCATTCGGAAATAAAAGTTGAGTTATTAAGAATCTATTTAGAAAAATACTTTTTGGTTTTGGGCCATTCTACTCAAATTAAAAAAATATACGTATATGATTTGTTTTGTGGCCCTGGTATATATGAAAATGAAAAGCAAGGAAGTCCATTAGTGATTTTGAACGAAATTCTTAAAGTGTTAGATAAAGGTATTTGTAGTGAAGCGAAGTTTGAGTGTTTTTTTAATGATACGGACTCTGAAAGAATTTTGATATTAAAAGACTATATATCAAAATCAAGCATTAATAAAAAAATATTGACACCAGTTATTCGTGTAAAGATTATGAAATAGTTATTGATGAGGTGATTAGAAAAAATAATTCCTTAGGAGATCGAGAGAAAAGCTTTGTTTTTATTGATCCTTTTCAATATAAGAACATACGACTTAAAGATATCGAATCTCTGTTAAATACGAAAAAGACTGAGATTTTATTATTTTTACCAACACAGTTCATGTTTCGATTTGAATCAAATGGAACACCTCAAAGCCTGAAAAGCTTTATTGAAGATCTTGTTCCATATGATGAATGGCCGATTAGCATAACCGGTATAGATTTCATATATAGTTTAAAAGAACATTTTAAATGGAAGTTAGGAAGTGATTTCTATATTGATACTTTTATAATTCAGAGAGATGTTAATCAATATTTTTGCCTTTTCTTTTTTACAAGTCATATATATGGTTTTGAAAAAATGCTTGAAGCTAAATGGGATATAGATGAAAAAGAAGGACGTGGATGGACAATGATGGATGAAGATGATCTTTTTTCATGTGTTGAAATCAAGCATTCTGCGACAATTAAATTTGAGAATGAGTTACGATGTTTTCTAAGTGAGGGGTGGAGAACAAATAAAGATATCTATGAGTTTGTATTGCATAGCAGTCATTTACCAAAACATGCTAATCAAATATTGAAGAGTTGGCAAAATAAGGGGACTTTGATTGTTCAAGATAAAAATGGCAATCCAGCAAAAAAAGGTGCTTTTTACTTAAACTATACTGATAGGTGTAATAATCCTCAAAAAATCACAGTAAGAATAAAAAAATAATCATGGCACAATCGCACATAGAGTGGACGGAGATGACCTGGAACCCGGTGACCGGATGCGACAAGGTTTCGGACGGGTGCCGGTTCTGCTATGCAGAAGCGTTTGCAAAACGGCTGCAGGGAATGGGTGTTGAAAAATACCGGAACGGGTTTCAGCTTGCCCTGCATCCTGATACGCTTCAGGAGCCGTTCAAATGGAAAAAGCCGCGCGTGGTGTTCGTGAACTCCATGAGCGACCTGTTCCACAAGGATGTGCCTCTCGACTATATCCGGCAGGTTTTCAGCGTCATGCAGCGGAATCCGCATCATGTCTTTCAGGTGCTGACGAAACGCGCCGATGTGCTGCGGTACTACGACAGTGAAGGATGGCTGCAATGGCCGCATAACGTCTGGATGGGGGTATCGGTGGAAAACCGTAACTCGATGCACCGGATCGACCTGCTGCGGGAAACCGGAGCGCGGGTGAAGTTTCTTTCCTGCGAGCCTCTGCTCGGCCCTTTGCCGGAGATGAACCTTCAGGGTATCGATTGGGTCATTGTCGGCGGTGAAAGCGGCAGAAATGCAAGACCGATGAAGCCAGAGTGGGTCCAGGAGATCAGGGAGCAATGCCTTGCCGCCGATGTCCCGTTCTTCTTCAAGCAATGGGGTGGGTTCAACAAGAAGAAAGCCGGACGAATACTCGACGGGCGTGTCTGGGATCAGACCCCGGAAATGCCGGACAAGAAAGGGCAACCAGAATCGCTGCTTAACTCATAACATAGGAATGGTTTAAATTTGATGAAAGAAAAGCATGCCATTCCGAAACATTGGCTTTGGGTAGTACATGAAGATGTTTCTGTCATCAACCCGAAATTAACTGCTTCTGATTTGTGTGACGACACTGAAGTATCATTCTTGCCAATGACATGTGTCGAAGAAGTCTCTGGAAAATATAATCTTCAAATAACGAGAAAATATAAAGAGGTAAAAAAAGGGTATACCTCTTTTGTCGATGGAGATGTAATATTTGCCAAAATAACGCCATGCATGGAAAATGGCAAAGTTGCTGTTCTTGATAACTTGGTGAATGGTATAGGTTGTGGCTCCACAGAGTTTCATGTTTCTCGTCCATTACCCGGAATACAGAATAAATATCTGTTCTTTTATTTTGTTCAGTCTGCATTTCGTAAAGAAGCACGACAGAATATGACCGGAAGCGCCGGTCAATTACGTGTTCCGGCGAACTATTTGAAACAGGTATCTTTACCTATTCCTCCCCTTCCCGAACAGCGAGCCATCGTTGCAAAAATCGAACAGCTTTTCAGCGAACTTGATAACGGCATTGCCTCCCTGAAAACAGCCCAGGAGCAACTCAAGGTCTATCGTCAGGCAGTTCTGAAGCAGGCGTTTGAAGGAGAACTCACCAAAGCATGGCGTGAGCAGCAGACCGGCCTCCTGACGGCGCAGGAACTGCTCGAAAAAATAACATCCGAAAGAGAACTGGCTGCAAACAATCAGGGAAAAAAGCTCAAGCCTGTAACCCCTATTTCTCAAGATGAACTTGATGAGTTGCCTGAATTGCCGAAGGCGTGGATATGGGGAAGAATTGGTGATATTGCTCAGAAGGTTCAGATCGGACCATTTGGGAGCCAA
The DNA here is from genome assembly GCA_013334565.1 of Chlorobiaceae bacterium. Lineage (GTDB taxonomy): Bacteria > Bacteroidota > Chlorobiia > Chlorobiales > Chlorobiaceae > Chlorobium. The sequence goes on along the minus strand of JAAXXI010000032.1, from coordinate 1,867 downwards.
TTACACTATGATGATTACACGGAAAATGGCATCCCGCTAATAAATCCAAAGCATATCAAAGATCAAAAACTCATTCCAAGAGTGAGAATCTCGATAGATAAAGCGAATTCCTTACCTCAATATTTCCTTCAAGAAAATGACATAATTATTGGGAGAAGAGGAGAGATGGGGAGGACGGCTCCTGTTTTACAAGCTCAGGCAGGCTGGTTCTGTGGAACTGGCAGCCTGTATATCCGATTAGGACAACACTTTATTTCAAAACTATATAGCCTGATTCTGAGCGAAAGACGTATTGTCGATCATCTCGAAAAAAAGAGTCGAGGAACAACAATGGCTAATCTGAATTCTCAGATCATCAATTCATTGCCAATACAGCTCCTGTCTTTCCAAGAGCAGGCCCAAATCGTACAGGAAATAGAAACTCGCCTCTCGGTTTGCGACAATATGGAGACAACCATCAAGGAGTCGCTGGAAAAAGCTGAAGCTCTTCGGCAAAGCATCCTGAAAAAAGCTTTTGAAGGAAAACTGCTCTGTAATGAGGAACTTGAGGCAACCCGCAACGATCCGGAGTGGGAGCCTGCCGAAAGGCTTCTCGAACGCATCAGGTCTGAGAAAATGAACAGCCGTAAAAGGCATCAATGAACGTATCCATGACCAACACTCCCTCAGCAATCGTTTCGAAAGTCTGGTCGTTCTGCCACGTGCTGCGCGACAGCGGTGTCGGCTATGGCGATTACCTCGAACAGCTGACCTTTCTCATCTTCCTCAAAATGGCCGATGAGTATACAAAACCGCCCTACAGCCGCAAAATCGGGATTCCGCAGGAATACACCTGGCCGAAGCTCAAGGGAAAAAAGGGCGCAGAGCTCGAAGAGCTTTACACTCGCTTGTTGCGCGATCTCGGGCAGAAACCCGGCATGCTCGGACAGATATTCCTGAAAGCCCAGAACAAGATTGCCGATCCGGCCATGCTCTACAAGGTGGTTGACATGATCGACAAGGAGAGCTGGGTGATGATGGGGGCTGACGTCAAGGGAGAAATTTACGAGGGGCTGCTCGAAAAGAACGCTGAAGATATGAAAAGCGGGGCCGGACAGTACTTCACACCCCGTGCGCTGATCGAGGTGATGGTGGAATGCATCCGGCCGGAACCCATGAAAACCATCGGCGACCCGGCGTGTGGAACGGGCGGTTTCTTCCTGAAAGCCTACGATTTCATCACAGCCCGTTACAGTCTCGATCGGGAAGCAAAGGAATTTCTGAAGCACCGCACCTTCGGCGGCAATGAAATTGTTCCGGGAACGAGGCGGCTCTGCCTGATGAACATGTTCCTGCACAATATCGGCGAGCTCGACGGGAATGTCTCGGTTTCATCCACCGATGCGCTTGTTGCCGATAACGGTGCCCGGTACGATTATGTGCTCACCAATCCTCCCTTCGGCAAGAAAAGCAGCATGACCTTCACCAACGACGACGAGGAGCAGGAAAAGGAGAGCCTTGTCTACAACCGGCAGGATTTCTGGGCGATAACCGCCAACAAGCAGCTTAACTTCCTGCAGCATATCCATACCATCCTGAAGGTTCACGGGCAAGCCGCCGTAGTGCTTCCCGATAACGTGCTGTTTGAAGGCGGCCCCGGTGAGCTGGTGCGCAAGAAGCTGCTTGAAACCACCGAACTGCACACCATCCTGAGATTGCCGACAGGTATCTTCTATGCACAAGGCGTGAAGGCGAATGTCTTCTTTTTCGATGTCATGCCCGCAGCAAAAGACCCCTGGACACACGAAGTCTGGTTTTACGACTACCGCACCAATATCCATCATACCCTGAAAAAGAATCCGCTGAAAGCCACGGACCTGCAGGAGTT
>JAAXXI010000031.1 GCA_013334565.1 Chlorobiaceae bacterium | reverse complement strand
CGACAACAACGCCGTCATCGATGCTATAGATGATCCGGTCTTTTTTATTGAGCCTTCTTGACCAGTATTTTGACAGGTCACCTTTGAGTTGTTCCGGTTTTCCGGTTCCTGTTGTCGGATGTTCCTGAAGTTCACTGAAAATTCTTTCAATTTTTCTTTGAACGGGTTTGTCTCCGCTTTGGAGCCAGTACTTAAGGTCTTTATCTGCCCGACGGGTTACACTTACTGTATATCTTCCCATAACTGCCGAGAATCTTTAACCTTTCGGACCCGACCTTCAGCAATATCTTCTTCAGCCTCTTTCAGTGCACTGATCAGTGCTGGATTGGAGAAGTAGTCATCGTTATCACTGATCTTGCGAGCCGGAACGATCTCGTAGGTTTCAGTCTTTCCGCACTGAATAATGACCCGCTCTGTCTGGGCCAGATTAAGATATTTTCGCAGGTTTTTCCGCAGTTCAGTTGTGCTTATTGCTATCATGTCAGTTTATGCATTATATGTTACCTGATAAGGTACAAATATAAATCAAGTGCCGGGCAAAAAGTTCTGCAGTTCCATGAGGGAGGATCGAGCGGATCCGAACGGATGACGGGACGCTCGTAACTACGTAAACTTTTCTGTGAGGATCGGGAAACATTCAGGCCGATGGATTGAGAGGAAGAAAGCTGGCTTGCAAGGCGCTACAACCTGCTTTCTTTGCTGTGCCAGACACGAATGATGACAACCGTCTCGTGCCTGTCCCACATATAACGCAGCACAAAAGCACTGGCGCCGAAAGAAAGAACAAGTTCACGTCTTCCGGTATCATCGTCCATGGGACGGCCAATCTCCGGGTTCGATTTCAGCAGGCCTGCACCGTCAAGAATGACCCTTGCGGCTCGTGCCGCCGCTTAAGGTTTTTTTTCGTACAGAAAAGCATAAAGGCGCTCAATATCAGCCAATGCGTCCGGCAGCCATTTTATCTGGGGCAAGCTTTCACCTTCCCTTGTGCCAGATTTTCAAGCCATTCGGCAGCTTGTTCATGAGCTATGGCGACACCGGTCAATTGATACTCTTCCCAACGATCCATATCCTCCCGTTTTTCCTGCTCGTATTTTTCTTCACGATCCAGGAATGTTTCGATTGCCCTGCACATGAGCCAGTGGGTCGATCTGTTGCGAATATGAGCGAGAGCTGCAAGCCGCTTCTGTGTAGCGTCGTCTAAGTTGACACCTTTTGTCTGGGACATGACCATATCTCCTTTTGCATATGTGGTAGCACTTATGGCAACTATCACTAACCCGATTGAAACACCGATTTTACCAATAAAACTTCGTTTCAGAACACGTCTTGATCGGAGCTATTGCTGCAGACCAGGATAAACCGTTTTAACTGCCGGACGAATAATGAGTTCTGAAGGGAGACTGTCAGAGTTTCCTGATCGTGTCTAACGGCAGGAACAATGTTTGCGGTGCACCTGTACAGGGAATGAATCCGTGGTGCAGGTAGAACTTAAAGGCGTTCTCGTCCTTTGCATCGACCAGCATGGCATAAACAGCCACCGAAGAACTTGACGAGCGCATCAGCGCGTCTGCGATGAGGGTACTGCCAAGCCCCTGCCCCTGATAGTTCTTGTCGATGGCGAGTCGCCCCAATCTCGATGCCGGTACAGCATGATAATGGGGCATCCTGACGGCCAGTTTTTCCGGCAGTTGCAGCAAAGGAATCTGGGCTGCTGAAAGTGTATAGAACCCTGCAATGCTCTCGTTACTGCAGTCGATCGCTAAAAAGCACTTCGTGAGATTTCTTTTCACATCCTGACCGGCACGTTCGGAAAAATAGCGGTCGAGCAGATCGGAGCCGCTGCAGAATCCGGACTTCTGATGTTCACGGCTCAACGGGGTTATCGAGAATTTCGGGAAACTCATGGGCACAAAACCGCTCAGTCGTTCATGCCTGTAAGTGCCGAATGCCTTTCGAATGCACGTCTGAGAGCGTCATTCGGCTCAGGTGGATTGAGCAGGGCTTCGGCAAAAGCCTCTTGTCCTTCAACTGACAGCTGAACGACAAAATTCTCTTCGATTGCCTTTGCGGCGGCTTCGAGAGCAGCATGTATGACAAAATCGGTTACGGTTCTTCCCTGAATCTCTGCAGCAAGTTTTATCCGGGTATGGGTTGTCCTGGAGATTCTTGCTTCAAGACGGGCTTTGCTGTCGGTGTCTTGCTTTGCATCTTTCCGGACAGCTGACTCTGGATTGCCGGCACCCATGCTTTTTTTTGCCGTACCGATATTGATCCTTGACTGCCTTGTTCCGGTATCGGATGATTGTTGATCGGCTGTTTTGCCTTTTTCCTTGACGTTCGTTTTCATGATAGCTCTTGTTTTGTACGGCAATTTACCGGAATATACGGATTTGAATGAAAATGTGGCATAACAAGTATGGATATTGCAGGGTGGAATTATCCGTGTAAATTGAAAACAGGAAATTTAGATGGCATGGATAATGGGCGTTGTCTCTATCGATTGCAACAAAGCTGAACACGTTCGGCTCAGGTTGAATCACACCTCGGCGAGGGTGAGGCAGTGAGAAATAACCAACAGCAAGTATGAACCCCCTCACACTCTGTATAACAGGAAGCACTGATGGTATCGGTCTTGCGGCGGCGAAGCGGTTCGCTTCGGCGGGGCACCGGGTAATCGTGCATGGCCGCGATGCTTCGAGGATCAGCCGCGCATGCTCGGATATTTTCCTGGCCGCAGGCGTGGAACCGATTGGCACGCTCGAAGCCGATTTTACCGATCTCGACGCCGTTCATGCCATGAGCCGGGAGCTATGTGGACTTTATTCCGGCATCGACCTGCTGATCAACAACGCCGCGGTTTATATGCCCGAACGAACACTCGCAGCGGAAGGATACGAGATGACGTTTACGGTCAATTACCTCGCCCATGTATTGCTTACGAATATTGTAAAGCCGATGCTGATCGCGAACGGGGGCTCGGTACTCAATGTGAGTTCGGTCGATCATCACAGCGCAGTGTTCGATCCGTTAAACATGCAGGGCGAGCAACGCTATTCGGGATACGATGCCTATGCACGGAGCAAGCTCTTCAACATCAGGGTACCCCTATATATTTGTTCCGAAGCCCTATTGCTGCGTTGGGTGGTGCTCGAAATCCTCATGTACTGAGTGTACACTCCGGTTTCTCCGCTCCATCCGCCTTGCACTCGTGCTTCTCACGACATTCTATAGAGGTGCCCAATAAGTGTACGCTCGATTGCGCATTCGGAGACAAGCCCTTGCGCTCGAACTCCCTCGATCCCGGCGTGATCTCAACCAAACTGCTCCATGCCGGATGGTTTCTCGGCGGCGACGATGTTTCAATCGGCGGTGAAGAGGTCTATGCGACGGTTATGGAGATCGCAAACGGAGGCTGCAACGGCGAATATTTCGAGAACGTCCGGCCTGCACGCTACTCACCGGTTGCCGGAGATCCTCTTCAGAGAAAGGAACTTGCCGAACTGACCGGAAAAATGCTGGAACGTTTCATATAGGGCTCAGGTCTTGTTTTCCTGACCGAGGTTTAAAGTATTCCTACCGGTATGTTATCGACGGTCGATGTGATCGGGACATACATGGGGGCAAGCGAGATGATGCATCCCTGCCCGATCGGTTGTTTCAGTGTTTTAAGTACTTTGAAATGGCGAATGGCATCTTTTCCAGGTTTTGCCGTTTTTTTTATTTCGGCCGGATAGATTGTACCGTCCTGATGAATGAGCAGATCGACTTCTTTGGCGTCTTTGTCCCGATAGTAATAAAGGGGGGCGCGCTTGCCGTTGTGCCACCAGCTTTTGATAATCTCCGATACCGCCCAGCTTTCAAGAAAGGCTCCTGACATCGCTCCCGCTTCCAGCGTTGCGGATGAGGTCCACTCCGTCAGCCATGCCGCAAGTCCCGTATCGAGGAAATACAGTTTCGGGGTTTTCAGAACTCGTTTGCTGATATTGGTGTGCCACGGTTCGAGCAGGTACACAATACCTGAATTTTCAAGAATCGAGAGCCATCGTTTTCCGGTCGCATGGTTGATGTCGCTGTTCCTGCAAATGTCCAGAATATTGAGCATCTGTCCGGTGCGTGCTGCACAGGAGCGGAGAAATCTCAGGAATGCACTTTCGTCGCCGACATTGGCCAGATCCCGGACATCACGTTGCAGATAGGTCTGGACGTATGAACTGTAGAACAGGTCATGATCGGCAGGAATCTCCTGATGGAGATCGGGAAATGATCCGAGCCAGATTTTCCGGTAGAGTTCGGGCAGCAGTAATTGCCGGCTATCCGCACGTTGTTTAATGACTTCGGGGACCGGTAGAAACGGTTGTGCTGAAGGAGTGCCCAAAAGCTCTCTCTGCGAGAATCCAAGAAGGTTGACAACTCCGACACGACCGGCGAGCGATTCAGTAACCCCCTTCATCAAATGGAATTGCTGTGAACCGGTGAGCCAGTATTTTCCGGCTTTCGGTTCGTTATCCACTGCCATTTTGATGTAGGGCAGGAGCTGGGGAGCGTATTGGATTTCGTCAATGAGAACCGGTGACGTGAAACGTTGCAGGAACAGCGCGGGCTCTTCCCTGGCCAGTGCCCGGAGCATCGGATCATCAAGAGTGACATATGACCGCTCGTCACCTGCCAGGTGTCGAAGGAATGTTGTTTTTCCTGTTTGGCGAGGTCCGGTCAGCAGCATGACGGGAAATTGCTGACTCGCTTGCAGGAAAAAGCGCTCGAGTGTTCTTGTTTTGTATGGCACTTTTTGTTTCGGCTGATTTTATTGTCGAGTATAAAAATAGCCGAAAAAATAAAAGGATGCAACAGGCAGGAAGATAGTATCTATGAAGATGTTGCAGGTGGCAGGTGATGCCACCCTTTACAATGCCGATCCGAATGCTTTCCGGAAGGGTGCCGGGCCGTAGACCGGCGCTGCCGGATTCAATGAACCGAGCATGAAATGCACGGGTCGTAGGAACGAACCAGCATTTCGCAGAGCTTTTCAGTCTCCCGGTCTGTTTTGCCGGCCTTCACGGCCTCGGCGGCCAGCGCCTGCAGGTCGTAATGGATGTTGGCGTTGTTCTGCGTCGTCGGGATAATGCAGTCGGCTTTCACCACTTTTCCGTTTTTGTCAGTTTCCATGTGGTGGTAGAGCACGCCCCGAGGTGCTTCGACCGCGCCGGTCGCCTCTCCTGCCCTGGGTTCGTAAGCCGTTCGGATATGTTGCAGGTCGTCGTTGAGGAGGCGGTCGATGAGCGTTTCGGCACTTTCGAAGATGTGGTGGCACTCGACGAGCTGGGCGATATTGTTCATGAAAGGATTGTGGCAGACCGCTTCGAGGCCGAAGGATTCAGCAACTTCGTTGGCGCGTTGCCCGAGGTACCTGGTATTGTTGTTGAAGCGGGCCAGTGCTCCGGCAGCGGAGGACTCCCTGCTGACGCGGGTGAACTTCGATGTCGAGAAATCGGTCGTGTACTCGTTGGTCATCAGCAGGTAGTCGTTCTCGTCCCTGACGACGCCGTCGGTCGAAACCAGGTCGCCTCCGATGAACGGGTAGTCCTTGCCGTTATGCAGCGAAATGAACTCGGTTTCACGGACAAACTCCGGGATCGCGAGCGTCCTGAAAAAATCGGTGGCAGTCTCGAGGGCAGAATGCCGTTTCCTGATCATTTCCTTCAGCTCTTTCAGGCGCTGTTTCGACGGGGCCTTGCTCACGCCGCCGAGCACCAGGCTGACCGGATGGGTCGCCCTGCCTGTGGTGGCGACGCTCATTTCGTTGCCGAGTTCCTTGAGCAGGAGTCCCGCCTTGACGATTTCCGGATGGGCATGCAGGATCGGAACCGCACTCGGCATGTCGAGAAAGTCGGGTGCCGCCAGGAAGAAGAGGTGCAGCGCATGGCTCTGCAGGGTTTCGCCATGCATGGCGAGGAGCCGGACCGCATTTGCCGCCTCGGGCGGATCGATTTCCATGGCGCGTTCGAGTGTTCTGATGCTTGCCAGCGAATGGCTGATCGAACAGATGCCGCAGATACGGGAAGTCAGGAACGATGCCCGTTCGGCGCTCACTCCACGAAGCATCATTTCGAAGAACCTCGGGGTTTCGATCACCTCCCACTGGGCCTTCTCGAGCTTTCCGTTCTTTACCGAAATGTGAACGTTGCCGTGTCCCTCCACCCTCGGCAGGTGGTGTATATCGATGTTGAAATCAACTTTCATGGTCGAGGTAATCTGCGAAACCGTTGTAAAATGCCAGTTTTTCAAGCATCTCGTCCAGACTGAGCCCTTTTTCCTTCACGATCTGGATGAAGGAGGGGAAGTTCATGTCGTCGGCCGGTCCGCGGCATCCCAGGCAGACCGTCTTGCCGGACGGGCAGACGGCGTCGCATCCCGCCTTGGTGACCGGTCCGAGGCACACTTCACCCAGGTCGAACAGGCAGGTATTGAGCTTCTGTTTGCAGTCCACGCAGACCGGATATTTCGGCAGGTTGTTCGGTGCCCTGGTCACGACGCCCACGATGATGCGTTCGACTTCGGCCTTGGAAACCGGACAGCCCGGGATCATAAGATCGACCGGGACGATATCGCTGATTTTCGTCGAAGGCATCGTCTCGACCGCTTTATCGCCGTAAACTCCCCTGACCGCTTCCTCCCGGGGGATTTTGTTCTTGAGGCTGTTCACGCCGCCGAAACAGGCGCAGGACCCGAAAGCCACCAGTACCTTCGCCTGGGCGCGTATCGCCTTGAGGCGTTCAATCTCGTCGCTTCGGGTGATGCTTCCCTCGACGAGGGCGATGTCGTAATCGTCGTTCCGTTCAGAGGATATCTCGCGGAAGTTGCGGATATCGAGCAGTCCGAGAAATGCGGGCAGTGTGGATTCCTTGTTGGCCAGCTGCAGCTGGCATCCTTCGCAGCAGGTGAAGTCGAACGAAGCGATCTTCACCTTGTCGATTTTGAATCCGAGATGGTTCATGTGGTACTCCCTAAATCGCTTCCTTGAGGTTCATGACCGACCAGTAATCGAAGACGGGGCCGTCCAGGCAGGTGAAGGTCGAGCCGACCATGCACCGGCAGCATTTTCCCATGCCGCAGTGCATCCTGCGTTCGAGGGAGACGAACATCCGGTTCATCGGAATGCCCTTGCCGTCGAGATAGTTGCAGACGAACTTGAACATGACCGGCGGCCCGCAGACGATAGCGAATGTTTTTTTCGCATCGAAGGAAAAATCGTTGAACAGTTCCGTGATCATTCCCGTCCTGCCTGTCCAGGATTCATCGGGTTTCTCTACAATGGTCATCAGTTCGACCTTGCTGACTTTCTTCCACTCTTCAAACTGGTAGCTGAAGAGCAGCTGGGACGGCTCCTTCGCGCCATAGAGGAGATAGACGTTCTTGTACCTGTCCCTGTGGTTGCCGATCCAGTAAAGCGGCGCGCGAACCGGGGCGATGCCGAGGCCTCCCGCCACGAGCAGGACGTTGCTGCCTTCCATCGCCTCCATCGGGAACGCTGTTCCGAACGGTCCCCTGATGGAGACTATAGCACCCTGTTTCGCTTCGAACATGGCCGATGTCACATGCCCGGCTTTCCGGATGCAGATTTCGATGAATTCATGGTTGCTGTTGTCGCTCGATATGGAGATAGGAGCTTCACCGTATCCGGGTACTTCGAGCATGAGGAACTGGCCCGGCCTGAAGTTGAACAGCTCCCGTTCCTGAGGGTTGATGATGCGCAGGAGGAACAGCTTCTCCTGCGAGGAGATCGTTACGATGTTGGTGAGCCGGCACTTGTACCCCCGGTCGGTGATCATGACTTCGCATTTTTTCTGGAAGTCCGGGGGCTTGAGTGCGAACGGTTCGCGGTTCAGGTCCTGTCCGGGGAGGGTGAAACGCATATCATGCATGATTCTCGCTCCAGTCTGAGATCGTTGATGACGTCCTTGGGATTGATGTCTGCCAGGCATGCACGGCCGCACCGGTTGCATCCCACGCAGATCTGCTGGTTGTCGTTCGCGGCGAAGCCGCGGTAGTGGTGGTAGTAGCGGTATTTGAGGCGGTCGCCGTTCCTTGGCCTGAAATTATGCCCGCCGGCAACCTGGGCGAAATCGATGAGGTTGCACGAATAGAGGTGGTTCTGCCTGGATGAGCCTTTGAGGTCTACATCGAAACGTTCTTCGACGCTGTAGCAGTAGCAGGTCGGGCAGACCATCGCGCATGAACCGCAGCTCAGGCACTTGTCCCCCCATTTCTGCCAGATGGGCGAGTCGAACTCGATGTCGAGAAAAACGGGCAGGCCGGTCACCTCGATATTGGTCGTGAAGCTCTGCTTGATCGTCTTACGGCGTTCGATCAGGAGGCAGTTGTCCTCGTAGGACGGTTCCTCGAGCATGAACTCCTTCAGGAAGGTATATGCCTTGGAGGAGTTGATCGAAAGGTAATATTTGTCACCGATGTCCGAGCAGAAGAGATTGAAGCCGTGATTGACCGTATGCCGGTTCATCGACTTGCAGAAACAGTCAGGCAGCGGCAGGTGGTCCATGCCGATGATGAAGGTGTTTTTCCTTCTGGCAAGATAGTAGGGCGAAGGATAGGGCCCATGCAGCATCACTTCGTCGAGGATGTTGATCGCGTTGATGTCGCATGGCCTGAGCCCGATCAGGATAAGGGGCGGCGCTTCGTAGCGCACCTCCTGTTCCCAGTCTTCGTCGTTGAATCTGAAACGCGACAGTTCGTCACGGTAAGGCAGGAAGAGATGCTTGGCTGATGAGTGGGTGACGGTGTAATCGAAGTCGATCTCGTCGGCCGTTGTTACCGGCATGAACTGGTAGATCGGTTTGCCGTCTTTTCCGGTATCGACGGCCCGTGGACCGTAAGCGGTATTGTGCTTGACCAGTGCGTCGATGAACTTCCTGAACTCCGTCTTGGAAATGACCTTGTAAATCATTGTACAAACTCCGACTGCGTACGTTCTGAAAAGGTCAGCTTCAGGGCACGTCTGTCAATTCGGGATCGAAATCCCCATGTAGCACGTGTTCACAACGGTTTCGGAGTTTATCCCGATATTGCCGGGACTCTCTGCGCCTTGCACACGTGCTTCCCGGCAGAATAACCAGATTTGCCCTTTATTGTTACAAAGGTACGCAAAAGCTTGCCGACGGAAAAAAACTATTCTTTCGGTGCCGGCAGCTTACCGCCGTTTTTCGAGGACGTAGACCTGGTCTTTTTTCCTCACCCTCGGACATTTTATCGTTACGGTATCGCCTTTCGATGCGTCGTTTCCCGGAATGTCGTTGGTGAAAAACGTATCGGCGGTGCAGGTTACAACCCCTGTTTTCGGGCCGACGATCGAGAGTTTTTCCCCTTTGTTCAGTCCCCTCGCCAGAATGGAGATCTCGGCAACTACAGCTTTGGGGAAATACCTGTTCACCTCTCCGATATAGGTTTTTTTTTCAAGTGCGAGCGATCCGTACTGCTTCACCCAGGCATCGAAGGGCCTGCCGAAATAAAATCCGGGAGAGAAGCCCCGGTTGTAGACAAGGGAGAGTTCCTGTTTCAGTTCGCCGGTAAGCCTGCCGAAATGTTCCCTGAAACCGGTGTCCTGGCGATGACCGGAACAGTAATCGAGGGCACGGCGGTAGGCCGATGTGGCGGTGTGCACATATTCGGGGCTCCGGCTCCTGCCCTCGATCTTGAATGCGCTGATGCCGGCATCGATGAGCAGGTCGAGAAATTCGATTGCGCAAAGGTCTTTGGGGCTCATGACGTAGTCGGTGCCGATTTCCAGCTCGTGGTTTTCCTCCGGGTCGGTTACCAGGTAGAGCCTCCTGCATGGCTGGAGGCATTTGCCGCGGTTGGCCGACTCGCCGAAGAGCTCCTGCGAGATGAAGCATCGCCCCGAAACCGCGACGCACATCGCCCCGTGGACGAAACATTCGATCTTCAGGTCGAGGTGCTCTTCCCGGACCTTTGCCGTGATATTCCGTACCTGATCGAGCGACAGTTCACGGGCAAGCACGATCATTTTCGCACCGAGCCCGGCGTAATATTTCACGGCCCTGTAATTGCTCACCGATGCCTGCGTCGAGAGGTGGAACGGCATGCCTGCCTCCCTGCAGGTTTCCATGACCGCCATGTCCGAACAGATGACGGCGTCGAGCCCGGCCTCTTTCGCCCTGGAGACCGTTTCGGTCATCCGCTTTATTTCCCTGTCGTAGATGATCGTGTTCAGGGCAAGGTAAGCCCTTGCGCCGTACTCGTCGCACAGCGAGCGGACAGCGGGGAAGCCGGATTCGGTGAAATTACCGGTCCTGGCGCGCATGTTATACCCTTCCGCCCCGAAATAGACGGCATCGGCTCCGGCCTTCAGGGCGGCAACGAGCGACGTCATGTCGCCGGCCGGGGCTATGAGTTCAACTTTTTTTTCCTGCATGGCAAATTGCGCTGTGTTCCTTTTATTGGACAATAACGCTTAAATTCGATGAATTGCCAACGAAACGACAGGTCCGGGGTTCCATCTGCCGGGCGAGGGCACGTACCGTCCCCGCGAATTCCTGCCGCAAACCATCAAGGTGCCATGAACGATCGAATGTCCCTGAAGATACAGCTCTCCCTCTTTTCCGCTCTTCTTGTCGCAGAGCTTCTTTCCGCGGTGATGTTCGGCCTGAGGACCGAGCTCATCCTTTTTATTGTTGTCATTGCCGCCGCGCTTTCGGGAATCGTTGCCGTCACCGGGCAGCTCGTACGCCGGCCGGAAGAAATCGAGACGGTGTCCATGAGGCGATCGAGGGCAATGCGCGACGATCTTCTGAAAGAACGCTTCAGGGAATACGGGATCGACGGGGAATTCCTTTCGGGCAGAAACGCGAAAACCGACGGTGCGGACCCTGAACCGGCTTTCAGGGAAGCAGGTAAAACGATGTCCGGGGTTTCGCTCGAAGAGACGATCAGGGTCCATGCAGGCAGGTACGGCGGCATTGCCGCTTTTCTCGTGAAGATGGAAGCCATCGACGAAGCTGCCTGTGAAAAAATAATGAAGGACGCCGGTTTCGAAGGTGTATCGAGGGAGGATATCCTGCGCCGGATGAGGTTGATGGCTTCGGTTGAGGGTGAAGCGTGCATAAAGGTATGCCAGCGCTCGCTCGAAGAGGCGATGGATGCGTTTTCATCCGACAGGGCGAGTTTCGACGATTACATCCGCAGGAGCATGTCGTCGGGACAGAGCGGCATGGACATGGACGAGGATGCCGAAGCCGGTTTTTCCGTGCAGCTCGATACCGCTTCGCTGTCGAAAGCGGGCGGGACCATGCCCCAGGACTTTTCCCATGACCCCAGGTCGGTGATCGACCGGCTGAAACAGAAAGGCCGTCCGTCATGAAGCCCTCCGGAATCCCGGCTTTAAGCAGGGCGAAGCTCAAGCGTTACCACAAGCTTCACCAGAAGAAGTACAGGGACAGCGAAGGGCTTTTCCTCGCTGAAGGGTTGCGGACTGTCCGCGAACTCTGCACGAGCATGCCTTCCCCGCAGATGCTCGAAACGCTGCTTGTACGCGATGGAATCGGCCTCGATCCCGGATTTGCCCGAAAATGGGAGGACCGGACGTTTACCATGACGGATGCCGAATGCGCCCAGCTTGCAGGCACCTCGACAAGCCAGGGAATTATCGGGGTTTTCCGGAAGCAGGAAGAAACCCCCGCGGAGTCTGCCGGTACCGGGAAGGCGGGTTCTTTCATCGTCGCGCTTGAAGATGTGCAGGACCCCGGCAACGCCGGCACGATCATGCGCACTGCCGCCTGGTTCGGCTGCGAATCCGTGATCTTCAGCACGGGAAGCGCCGATCCCTACAATGCGAAAACGGTGCGCTCTTCCGCCGGGAGTATCTACGCCCTGCGCCATTACCAGGCAGGCAGCCTTCACGGGGAGCTCGAAAGGCTTTCCGGGGAAGGGTACACCATTGCCGCAGCATCGCTCGACGGCAGGGATTTCCGGGAATACCCTTCATGGCCGGCGAAGCTCGTTCTCGTCATCGGCAATGAGGCGAACGGGGTCAGCAGGCAGGTTCAGGAGCTCGCCCACCGGCTTGTGCGGATTCCCCATTACGGCGCGAAACCTCGGGTCGAATCACTCAACGCTTCGGTTTCCGCCGCCATCCTGATCGAACGGCTGATGCTTTGACAGGCAGTTCATTTCCTTCATGGCGATGGCCGGGATGCATCGGCATGGGCGGGCACCCGGCCAATCTCACACAGCCGCTTTTTTCGCTGAGACCCTGATACTCGCTATTGACCCGGCTATACGGGCAAGTTCCGCCACGGGTATGTTCATCTTCTCCACAGCTTCCTTCAGTTTTGGCTGAGCCAAAGCCAGTTCGACCGGGAACCGGTTTTCGCTTGTGATGACGACCTCAAGGAAACCAGCCTGCCTGATGGCATCAAGATACTCCTCTTTCAGCATCGCTCCGGCGACGCACATGACATAGGCATCCATCGAATTCCGGACGGGTTCGGGAAGTTCTTCCAGGAGAACAATATCAGAAACCATCAGCCTGCCTCCGGGTTTCAGAATGCGAAACGCCTCCCTGAACACCCCGGGTTTATCGGTTGAAAGGTTGATGACGCAGTTTGAGATGACGAGATCGGCTGTCGTATCATCGACGGGAAGCTCTTCGATCCTTCCCTCCCTGAATTCGACGTTGCCATAACCGTTTCTGCTTGCGTTCAGCCTTGCCCGATCGATCATTTCGGGTGTCATGTCGATCCCGATAACCCGCCCCTCTTCACCGACCAGACCTGAAGCGAGAAAACAATCGATTCCCGCGCCGGAACCGAGGTCCACGACGACATCGCCTTTGCGGATCTCCGCCAAGGCCACCGGATTTCCGCAGCCGAGCCCGAGGTTTGCATCTGCGGGAATACTGTCGAGTTCCCGGTCGGAATAGCCGCATTCCCTGCCTGCTTCCCTGGTCGAGGCACTCTCCCCACAGCAGCAGGAGCAGTTGCTTGTTGCGGTGGACGCATACATTTCCCGGACTGCCTCCACGATTCCTTTTTTCCCCTGCTGTTCCATGTATTTGATTTCCGTCATTTTATGTTTGTCGAATAGATTGTTTATAATTGAACATTGTGTTCGACTATATGATAGCTCGTTTTTCCGCTCAAGTCAACAATCAATACTGGCGAATTGTCCTGTTCCGGACGGAACGGCCTGATTTGTACACCAATAAGAAAAGATCATGAAAGAAAAAAAGGAAGACAGGCGGATCAGCCGAACCCGAAAGCTGATGCTCGATGCGCTGATGTCCCTGATCGTTGAACGGAGCTACGAAAACATAACCGTGCAGGATATCATCGACAGGGCTGATGTGGGCCGTTCGACGTTCTACGCCCATTATCGAGACAAAGACGATCTGCTCCTCTCCTGGTTCGAACATCTCCGAAACCTTTTCGAACAGCAGCAGCAGGAGCTGCGTGCGGCAAGAGAAACAGGAAGGGATACGGAGTTCAACATCGTCCTGGAGCTCTTCCTCCACACCGGTCGGCACCACCGGCTCTACAAGGCTGTTGCCGGAAAGCAAAGCGGAGAAATGATCCTGAGGTATCTTCACCGTTACCTCTCCGGACTTCTGACGCCGGTAATGGAAGATGTTGTCAGGAACCGTAAAACACGGCCCGTTCCTGTAGAAATAACCGTTCACCACCTCGTCAGTTCGCTGCTTTCCCTGATGACCTGGTGGCTCGACAGGAACATGCCCTATCCGCCGGAAAAAATGGAAGAAATTTTCCGGACCCTTAACCGGCCGGGCATCGAGGCCTCCCTCGGAAACGATATCAAAAATGAATCCCGGCAGGTAATGGCAGACGACCGGAATGATGCAGGCCCCATGGGATTTTACAGCCTTTTTGCTGCTCCCTTCTGCTGTCCGTGACCATCGTTCTTTGAAAGAAACGGTGTTGACAATTTGGTTCGTTGGTTTTATTAATCGTATATTTGCGATAAACTAACTGGTGGGGGATATGAAAAGGACCAATTCAGTCATTGCATACAGTTGCGACGAAGAATCGCTTGCGGCAATAGCAAGGGCTCTCGCCCATCCCGTCAGGCTCAGGATCCTCCAGCTGCTGGACGGGGAGTCATGCTGTTTTACCGGTGAGCTGACGGAAATAATACCCATGGCCCAGTCAACCATTTCCCAGCATCTGAAAGCGCTTCTCGAAGCCGGGCTTATCAAGGGAGAGATCAACCCGCCAAAAGTGAAGTACTGCATCAACAGGGAAAACATGGAAAAGGCAGGCGAGCTGTTCGGCAGTTTTTTCTCCGGCAATGCCGGTGAGCATCGTAATTGCTCATGAAGGCAATGCGCTGCTTTTTTTTAAAACAGCAATCGTTCATTTGCGATAAACAAAACTTGCAACACTATGAAAGATGTGAAAATTCTTGGTTCCGGATGCGCGAAGTGCAACCTGCTCGCCGATGCGGTAAAGGCCGTCATTGCGGCTGAAAACATCAATGCGTCGATCGAAAAAGTTGAGGATATCCAGAAGATCCTGACCTACAACGTGCTTTCATTGCCTGCCCTGGTCGTTGATGGAGAAGTGCGCTTAAAAGGCCGCGTTCCTGACCGTGCCGAACTGAAGGATTTATTAACCCGATAACCCGACAGACCATGAACAATGCAGTTGAAATATGTCCTACGACCGCTTTCGGGCTGACTGAAAAAGGTGTCCTGCTGGTCGATGTCCGTGAACCCGAAGAGTTTGCAGAAGCATCGTTCGATGTGCGCAATCTCATGCTTGTTCCTTTCAGCCAGTTCGAAGAACGGTATCATGAAATCCCTGCCGACCGTCAGGTCATCATTGCCTGCCATGTCGGGGAACGCAGCCTTATGGCAACTTATTTTCTCATGAACCATGGGTATGGTCAGGTTGTCAACATGCAGCATGGCATCGTCCGGTGGGCTGAAAAAGGTTTCCCTGTGAAAGGTGAACTGAAGCGAAAAAGCGGTGGATGCTGCTGCGGTTCAAATTCGGGAAAACATGCCGGAAACCATTCATCCGGCTGCTGCTGAAACGTTTTACAGGAGAATGAATGAACCCGGAACATCGAAATCCCGACCTTAAGCCCCTCTTCCTGACGGGAGCGGCAGCGGTTGCCTGGGCGCTGGTATACAGCAACCTTGAATTTCTGCCTGATTCCTTTCTGCGGCTCACGGGGCTCGACAGGACTACCCGATTCGGCGAAGCCCTGTATTTTTTCATCTACGAAGCGCCCAAGGTGCTTCTGCTCCTCACGGCGGTCGTGTTCGTCATGGGCGTGATCCATACTTTCGTTTCGCCTGACAGGACGCGGGCCATGCTTTCAGGCAGAAGGTCCGGCATCGGCAACGCCATGGCCGCATCTCTCGGTATCGTCACCCCTTTCTGTTCCTGCTCCGCCGTTCCGCTTTTCATCGGGTTCCTTCAGGCAGGCGTTCCTCTTGGCGTCACCTTTTCCTTCCTGGTTTCCGCTCCGATGGTCAACGAGGTGGCGCTTGCACTGCTTTTCGGCATGTTCGGCTGGAAAGTCGCATCGCTTTATCTCGCCATGGGGCTCATCGTCGCTGTTGCCGCCGGGATGCTCATCGGGAAACTCGGAATGGAGCGATATCTGGAGGAGTGGGTGCAGCAGCTGCAGAACAGCGCGGTTTCTTCCGAATTCACCTCCGAGCCTCTGCGCTGGCATCATCGCCTTCGAGAAGGTTTCAACCATGTCAGGGAGATCGTCGGCAAGGTATGGCTCTATATCGTCCTTGGCGTAGGTCTTGGCGCGGGTATCCATGGCTATGTCCCGGAAAATTTCATGGCCTCGCTCATGGGCAGCCATGTCTGGTGGTCGGTCCCGCTTGCCGTGCTAATCGGTGTCCCGATGTATTCGAATGCCGCCGGAATTTTACCGGTCGTTCAGGCCCTGCTCGGCAAAGGAGCGGCACTCGGCACGGTTCTGGCCTTCATGATGAGCGTCATCGCGCTTTCGGCGCCTGAAATGATCATCCTCCGCAAAGTGCTCAAACCGCAACTGATCGCTGCTTTCGCCGGTGTTGTCGCGACTGGCATCATGCTGGTCGGTTTCGTCTTCAATGCCGTATTCTGATGATCCAAAATAACCACCTGAAATCATGAATCAGTCAATTCTCATCCTCTGTACCGGAAACTCCTGCCGGAGCCAGATGGCGGAAGCATTTCTGCGTTCGTTCTCTCAAGGTTTCGAAGTCTTTTCTGCAGGCACCAGACCGGCGCCTGCCGTGCATCCTTCTGCAATCAAGGTCATGCGTGAAGTCGGGATAGACATCGCCACCCATCGCCCGAAACTTGTCGATGAGTTTCTTTCACAGCGCTTCGATTACATTATCACGGTCTGTGACGGAGCGAGAGAATCCTGCCCGGTTTTTACCGGAAAGGTGAAACACCGCCTGCATATCGGTTTCGACGATCCGGCGGCGGCAACCGGAAGTGATGAAGAGGTGCTTGCCGTCTTCAGGAGGGTCCGCGACGAGATTGGTGAAAGGTTCAGGCAGTTTGCCGATGAAATCAGCAAAGGAGCATAAACCATGAGCATTTCAACGAAACAGCTTTCATTCCTCGACCGTTACCTGACGTTATGGATTTTCCTTGCCATGGGTACGGGAGTCCTGTCAGGCTATCTGTTCCCGAATATCTCCGGGTTCTGGAACCGCTTCCAGTCCGGCACGACCAATATTCCCATTGCAATCGGCCTTGTCGTCATGATGTTTCCGCCGCTGGCCAAGGTCAGATATGAAGAACTGGGCGATGTGTTCCGGAATACGAAAGTTCTTGGGCTTTCACTGCTTCAGAACTGGGTTATCGGGCCGGTGCTCATGTTTGTCCTTGCCTTGCTTTTCCTCTCCGACATGCCTCATTACATGGCGGGCCTTATCATGATCGGGCTTGCCCGATGCATCGCCATGGTGATCGTCTGGAACGAACTGGCAAAAGGCGATACCGAATATGCCGCCGGTCTCGTTGCCTTCAATTCGATCTTCCAGGTCCTGTTCTTTTCTGTCTACGCCTGGGTCTTTCTGACTTTCCTGCCGGAAAAGTTCGGCATGAGCAGTTTTGCCGTCAACATTACCGTCGGCGAAATCGCCGGATCGGTTTTCATCTATCTCGGCATCCCGTTTATCGCAGGTTTCCTCGCGAGGTTTTTCTTCATTCGTGCAAAGGGAAAGGAGTGGTATGAACGGGAGTTTATTCCCCGAGTGAGTCCGCTTACCCTGGTTGCCCTGCTATTCACCATTTTCGTGATGTTCTCCCTCAAAGGGGAATACATCGTGAAAATACCGCTTGATGTGGTTCGTATAGCGATTCCGTTGCTGTTTTATTTTGTGATCATGTTCCTTGTTTCTTTCTGGCTCGGAAAGAAAATCGGAGCGGATTACCCGAAATCGGCCACGCTCTCCTTCACGGCGGCAAGCAACAATTTTGAGCTGGCCATTGCTGTTGCCGTTGCGGTTTTCGGTATCGATTCGGGGGAAGCGTTTGCCGCCGTCATCGGTCCGCTTGTAGAAGTTCCTGTTCTCATCAGCCTTGTCAATGTCTCGCTGAAGTTTCGGGAGAAGTGGCCCTGTAATCAGGATTTCGATTTCGGCAAGCAGGGAAGAGGATGAAAAGGTCTTCAGTTTGAATACAGAACAGTGCCGTCAACCGAAAAAGTTTTCCGGTTCCAGGGGAACACTGGAGAACGGCAGCATGCTGGTTTCACGGTGACCGTCAGGCAGGATCCATGGCGGCAAACGAATTGATCATGCATATCGTACCACTGCAGAGAAACACAGAAATTGTCACGCTGCTGAAGTCATGCGGTCTTTCCGTGGAAGATCTTCATGAAAACAGCCGGACACAGTTTTTCGGGCTCAGCAGCAGTTCAGGGTTGGCCGGTGTTATCGGTGTCGAACACTATGGAACATACGGGCTGATACGCTCCCTCGCGGTCCATGTTACCTTTCGCAGTGAAGGTATCGGCCGGATGCTTGTGAAACATGCCGAGCAATGGGCGAAAAAACAGGGGATGACCGAACTGTTTCTTCTGACCACAACAGCGTCAGGTTTTTTTTCCAGGTTGGGATACACGGACTCAAGCCGTTCTGATGCGCCGGAGGCAATTCAACGGACACCGCAATTTTCGTCGCTCTGTCCCTCTTCGTCGCAATTCATGCACAAGCTCATCTCTGCATAAAGGAAAAAAGCACAAGAAGCTCTCCAGTGCATCTCTCTTTATCTGTTCTCACCCCCTGACAAGCAGGACCGGGTAATCGATTTCTCCGATCAGGTCGTGGATCGTTTCTGCCGGAAGCGACATGCGGTCGCTGAGCACGAGCAGTCCCGAGCCTGCCATATGTATGTAGCGGGCAAGGACGGTGCTGTTGTCTACTCCCGGAGGGAGCACATGGTACTCGACCCTCAGCAGATCGGCAGGAACAAGTTCCGAAAGTTCTTCTTCGAGGGTTTCCAGATGCCCGGCGCTCTGCGGCAGGATGAGGATATGGAGGGTGCCGCCGGCCTGCAGGAAGTTTTCCGCCATGGCGAGCGAACTCCTGGAGGCATCGGTGCCGTCGTAAATGACGAGGGTGGAATCTGCCGAAGCCGGGAACCCGGTCTGCATGATCAGGATATTCCTGGCGTTCCCGGCAAGTGCGCATTTTACCGTCGATCCGAGCCCTTTCCTGCAGGCGGGCGCCCGGCCGCTCCTGCCGAGCACGAGCAGGTCGGCTTCCAGCGCTGCAGACATCACCTCCGCGGGAACCTTTCCCCTGCAGACCCTGAAGGTATGCCTGAGTGTGAACTGTTCCGCGTAGCGTTCCAGCGCCGCTTGCGCCTCCCTTGCCTGAAGCCTGAGCGATCGTTCGAGGTGCGATGGATCGATTTTTTCCGGTTCGGCTGTATACATGCGGACCTCGTGCGTGAACGGCAGTTCGGCCATCCGGAGCAGGTTGATGTCTTCGACGAATATTCCGGTCAGTTCGGCCTGTGTGTGGCTGGCGATTTCAGCGGCGGCGGCGAGCGAGGCCAGGCTGTGCGGAGAACAGTCGATGGCGACGGCGATGTGCCGGAACCGGATGTTTTTTTGACGATCGGGCATGCCTGGCTCCATTTTCAGTTTGCGGGCATCATGGTTTTTGCCTCTCCGTTCTCTTCGGGTGCGCTGAATTTTTTCAGTCTGAGGGCCATTTCCCGCAACCTGGCCATCGCCATACCGTTGATGGTGTCAGGCGGGTACTGGCCGTTCCCGTCGGGCTTGCCTGCGGGTATGCCGGTCAGGAGCTCGATCCCTTCATCGATATGGGTGACCGGATAAACCGAGAAAAGTCCGCCTTTCACGGCCTCGACGACATCGCTTCGAAGCATGAGGTTGTCGATGTTCGACGCAGGGATGAGGACCCCGTGTTTTCCGTCCAGCCCCCTTGCCTTGCAGAGGTCGAAAAAGCCCTCGATTTTCTCGTTGACACCTCCTATGGCCTGGACCTCGCCATGCTGGTTCACCGATCCCGTGACCGCGAAACACTGTTTTATCGGGGCCCCGGAAAGTGCGGAAAGCAGGACATAGAGCTCGGCGCTCGAAGCGCTGTCTCCCTCGACACCGCTGTAGGATTGCTCGAAGACAAGGGAGGCGGAGAGCGAAAGAGGCTGCTCGATGCCGAATCGGGCACCGAGGAAGCCGGAAAGGATCAGGACCCCTTTCGAGTGGATAGGCCCGCCCATTTCAACTTCACGCTCGATATCGACGACCTCTCCTTTTCCGAGGCGCACCCTCGCGGTGATCCGTCCGGGCTGTCCGAAGCTCTGTTCGCCGATGGTGTAGACTGCCAGGCCGTTGATCTGCCCGGTCTTTTCAGATTCGGTGTCGATCAGGATAATGTTCTTCAGGGTCGCCTCCCGGATTTTTTCCTGGACGCGCGAGGAGCGTAGCTTTTTCGCGTCGATCGCACGCTGGACATCTTCAGCTTCGACGGTATCCCTTTCAGAAGAGCCCGCATAGTAATCGGCTTCGTGTACCAGGTCGAAGATGCTCTGCAGGTGCGCGGTAAGCTTTGTGGCGTCCCCGGCAATGCGGCTGCCGTATTCGACGATTCTGGCGACCGCCGCGCCGGAGAAATGGTGCAGGTTGTCCTGTCTGACCATCGAGCCTATCATCCCGGCATAGGCGAGCCTGTTGCCGTCATCGGCCGGCATTTCATCCTCGAAATCCGCTGCGACCTTGAAAAGTTCGCTGAAATCGGGGTCGTAATCGTTCAGGAGGTAGTAGAGGCTCCGTTCACCGAGCAGAATGACCTTGATGTCGAGCGGTATCGGCTCCGGTTCGAGCGAGACGGTGCTGATCAGGCTGTAGAGCTGGCCGAGGGATTCGATCCGGATCTGCCTCGTGCGCAGCGCTTTCTTCAGCGCTTCGTAAGCGAGCGGTTCGAGCAGCAGCCTCCGGGCGTCCACAAGCAGGTAGCCGCCGTTCGCCTTGTGGAGTGCACCGGGCTTGATGAGGGTGAAATCCGTAACCAGCGTTCCCATCTGGGAAAGATGCTCGATATCGCCGACAAGGTTCTGGCAGGCAGGCTTGTCTTCATAAATGACCGGTGCGCCGGTGGTCCTGCTGTTGTCGACGATGACGTTTACCCGGTAACGGTTGAACGAGGGGCTTTTCATGCTGAGCCTTCCCGGCGGCAGGCCAAGGAAATACTCTCTCTCGTCAGGTTCTTTTTCCAGAAACTGGTCGAAATTTTCGACAATATCGTTTTCGAGCGCTTTGAGGTAATCGACGGTTTCAGGTATGGAACTGTACGTTGCAGAAAGCTCGGAAACCAGCGGCCTGACAGCGAAACTTGCGATGTTGCGGTTCAGTTCCTTGATGCGTTCCTGGGTTTCGCGCTGCCATTTGGGGATCTGGCCCATGATGGCCTGCAGTGCGTTTTTCAGTTCCTCGATCTGCTTTTCGATCGTCACCTGCTCTTCCTTTCCGAGTTGCATGAACTCCTCGGGCTTGATAACCTCCCCGTTCTTTACGGGGGCGAAAGCAAACCCGGCAGGCGTCCTGATGAGGGCGATATTTTTTTTTGCCGCGTCCTCTTCAAGTCTGCCGATCGCTTCAGTCTGCTGCTCCTGGAATTTTTCGCGGATGTTTTTTTCCTGCGCCTGGTACTCTTCGCTGCTGAATGCTGCCGGCAGCACCGTGAAGAGCGCTTCGACAAGATGTTCCATGTCGCGGGCGAACTCGGAGGCTTTCCCCGCAGGAAGCTGCATGGCTTTCGGGTGGCGGGGTTTTTCGAAATTGTTGACGTAGCACCAGTCGGGAGGGACCGGTGAACCGGGCGCGATGCCTTCGAGGAACCCGGTGACCGCCGTCTGTTTTCCTGTGCCGTTGGGGCCGAGGGCGAAGAGGTTGAAGCCGTCGTGCCTGATCCCCATGCTGAAGCTGATGGCGTCGAACGCCCTTTTCTGGCTGGTCATGCCGGCCTGCTCGCCGAGTTCGGCCGTCGTGCTGAACGTGAACAGGGAAGGATCGCAGGTCCTGCAGAGTTTCTCGGGTGGAAGCGGGGTGGGTAGTGACATGGCCTTTGCTGCTTTTCTGGTTTTTCCTTCGGGCCGCAGGGATTCAGTGCCGATCCTATTTCAACACGAAGGGGAGCGGACAAATTCCCCAGGGCTGTCCCGGGGATGATCAGAAAGTGACCGGATGGGGGTCCCCGCATCCTGAAAAGCGAAAAGCGGCTGCAGTGCGTTTTTCGCTTTTCAGGCTTCCTCGCCGTCGATATTCATGCTTGGATGCAGGTGCACCGGCTCTGCGGCTTTTTTCCTCAGCCGGATATTCAGCATTTCCACGGAGATCGAGAAGGCCATGGCAAAGTAGATGTACCCTTTGGGGATTTCGAAGCCGGCGCCTTCAGCGATGAGGGTGACACCGACAAGGATGAGGAAGCTCAGGGCAAGCATCTTGATCGTCGGATGCCTTTCGACGAATTCACCGATGGCTTTCGATGCGAACATCATGATGGCGATCGAGATGACGATGGCCATAATCATGACAAGCACATCTTTTGCGAGGCCGACGGCGGTGATGACCGAGTCGAGCGAAAAGACGATGTCGATGATGGCGATCTGCACCATGGTGATCATAAAACTTCCTTTTGAAGAACTTTTTCTCGTCTCTTCGGTACCTTCGAGGCTCTGGTGGATTTCATGGGTGCTTTTCGCCAGGAGGAAAAGCCCTCCACCTATGAGGATGAGGTCGCGGCCCGAGATGACTTCACCGAACAGGGCGAAAAGCCCGGCTGTCAACCCCATGACCCAGGTTATCGAAAGCAGCAGCGCTATGCGTGTCAGCATCGCAAGTGCCAGGCCGATGACACGCCCCTGCGGGCGCTGGTTTTCCGGCAACCGGCCGACGATGATGGAGATAAAGATGATGTTGTCGATACCGAGGACGATTTCAAGTGCGGTCAGTGTCAGGAGCGCGATCCATGCTTCAGGCTGTGCTATCCAATCCATACTGTGAGATGTTGTTGCTGCTTGAGTTATTTTTTGTGCAATTTAGTGAACCGGAGATGTTCTTTCAATGTTTGATTTTTTTTAGGGCATCTCTATTTATTGTCGTGAGAAGCACGAGCGCAAGGCGGACGGAGTCCCGACAAGTCGGGATGAGGATTTCGATCCCGATTCATCGGGACCAACACAGCAATAGGGGTTCGGAGCAAATTAATCGAGGTGCCCTTCAAGCGAATAATACGGTACATGGACTTATCGTCGATGCAACAACGGCTCGCAACGTTGAGAAGCACATTCCAGACGGGCAGGACCTCGGAGTATGCATGGAGGCGTTCTCAACTGACCGCCCTTCAGCGTTTTCTTGCCGAACGGGGAAACGATCTTGCCGAAGCTCTGCGCCTGGATTTCGGTAAATCACCTGCGGAGACGTTTTTCACCGAGACGGCGTTTGTCGGCGGGGAAGTGCGTCATGCACTGCGGAACCTGCGGAAATGGATGATGCCGGAACGGGTCCGCTTACCGCTCCATTACCGGTTCGGCCGGGCCCGGGTGGAGACATGGCCGCTTGGAGTCGTTCTCGTTATCGGCGCATGGAACTATCCGATCAATACCTGCCTTGCTCCCCTGGTCAGCGCTCTTGCCGCCGGTAACTGTGTCGTGCTGAAACCTTCGGAACAGGCTCCCCATACATCGCGCTTGCTGGTGGAGGGGATCGCGAAATATCTCGACGACAGCGCTGTCGAGGTCGTTGAGGGCGGTGCGGAGGAGGCAAGAGCTTTGCTCAGGGAGCCTTTCGACTGTATTTTTTATACCGGCAGCCGCCGGGTGGGCAGGGAAATCATGCTTGCCGCTTCCGAGAAGTTGACCCCGGTTATTCTCGAGCTCGGGGGCAAGTGCCCCTGTATCGTCGAAAAAAACGCCAATCTCCGGGCCGCCGCACGGCGCATTGCCTGGGCGAAGTTCCTCAATGCCGGCCAGACATGCATTGCGCCGGATTACCTGCTGGTGCACAGGGACGTCGCGGATGAGTTGCTGCCGGAACTGAAGACAGCGATCGGAACATTGTACGGTCCCGATCCCGAACGAAGCGCGGATTATGCGCGCATCGTCAGCCACCGGCATTTCGACCGTCTTGAAAGCCTCATGCATGCGGGTAAAACAGCCGTCGGGGGCGAACGGGAACGCAATGCCAGGTATATCGCTCCGACGATCCTCACGAATATCTCCCCCGAAGATGCCGTCATGAAGGAAGAGATTTTCGGGCCCATTCTGCCTGTGCTCACCTATGGAACGATCGACGATGCGCTTTCCATCGTGTCGCGCAACCCCGATCCCCTTGCCGTCTATCTGTTCACTCCGGACAATGTGGTCATTGAAAAAGTGAAGGGCTCGGTCCGTTCCGGCGGGTTCTGTATCAACGACCTGCTTTTCCAGTCTGCGATCCATGGCCTTCCTTTCGGCGGCACCGGCCAAAGCGGGTTCGGCCGCTACCACGGCAGGGCGGGGTTCGATGCCTTCAGTTACCGCAGGAGCGTTTTTCATCACTCGATTTTTCCCGATCCGTCTCTTCGCTACCCTCCTTACGGGCCGGCAAAGTTCGCTTTCCTCAGGAAAATCGTGGAGATGTTCGATACGTGAGCAGTTCGGCCCCTCAACCCTTTAACCTGTTATTGATCGTATGAAAAACATTGCACTCGGGCTTGGAGGCGGAGCTGTCCTCGGTGCGGCCCACGTCGGGGTGCTGAGGGCTCTCGACGAGCTGTCCATCGGGGTCGGCATGGTCAGCGGTACCAGCATCGGTTCTTTCATCGCAGCCCTCCATGCGTTCGGCAAAAGCTGGCAGGAGATCCGCGACATCACCTTCGCCCTCGACTGGTTCGATCTTTCAGGCCCGGTCCTGTCGCAGTACGGGCTGCTTTCCAACAGGAAGTTCGGCGGTATCGTTACCGGGCTTCTTGGGGAAAAGAAGATCGAAGATGCCCCTATCCCCCTCAGCATGATCGCAACCGATATCGGGACGGGCAGGAAAGTGGTTTTCCGGAAAGGAGACGTGGCCAATGCCGTCATGGCAAGCAGTTGTATTCCAGGCATTTTCAAACCGGTGGAAGATTCCGGTTCCCTGCTGGTCGACGGCGTCCTTGTGGAGAACGTTCCGGTGTCGCCGCTGGAGGATGATGGCGCCGAAACGATTGTCTGCGTCGATCTGCTTGCGTGCCATCGTTTCCAGGCGCCTGAAAACATTATCGGGATCCTGTTGAATGCATTTTACAGCGCCGTCACCAATACGACGGCAATGCAGGTCGAGGGTGTCGATTTATGCATCTGTCCGGACCTTTCGGGGTTCAGCCTTGTCGATACGCACCGCATACCCGAGATCATGGAAGCAGGCTACCGGTCAGCCCTTGCTGTTTTGCACCCATGGCTGAAAAGGGAACGCTGGAAACCATGACTTTGTTTGATTGATATTGCTTACAGGAGAAAAATGACAAATGGCGCCGTTCGTTTCTTCTGTTTCACCTGTCCTGCCTGTGCATCATATGGAGGAATATCAAGGCAATAATCTTCAGTTTACAGGTTCAATGGACCTGTGCCTCAAGAACTCCATCTGTTGATTGATTTTATTTCCACATGTTTTTTTTCGGGGAATCGTCCAAATATTTGATGTCATCCCTTATTTATTCTTCACGATGTCGCGAACAAAAATGTCAAAGCCATGAAGAAAAAACGTGCATTCAGCCTGACGGCATCTCTTGCCGGGCTTTTCCTTGCGTGTATGGCGTTTTCGGCAACCACCCTTGCCGATCCGCCCCCGCAGTTCCAGCCGATGAAACCGAATTT
>JAAXXI010000084.1 GCA_013334565.1 Chlorobiaceae bacterium | reverse complement strand
GGTAGCCGACCTCACCCCCGGTGGCCCGCCCGAGAAGCTGATGACCGTAGCAGATTCCGAGGAAAGGTACGGCAGCCTCGACAATTCCGGGTATCCAGCGTTCGAGAGCGATACTCCATGGCAGGTTTTCGGTTACCATGGCATGTGAACCGGTCACGATCACACCGAGGCAATCCGCAGGAGAAGGCAAGGCGTCCGCCTTCCTGACATCGATAACTTCGACCGGAAACGGTACCTTCCCGAGACCGTCCCTGATCCAGTCTTCGAAATCACCGAACGAAGCGAGGGTCGATGAAAATGTCGACCCGGCTTTCATGATGAAAAGCTTTTTCATGAGAGGTAACAGCAATGGATTCAGCAAGTTGCGAGATGCAAAAGGGGAAACTAACGGTTTCCGGGCAATCAGTCAACAACTCCTTTTGGCTGCAGGGCTTCAGTCATTGCACGATCAGGGCTTTTTCCGCTTTTTTCATATATTGGCGGCACAGGAAAAACGTTACGGGCAAGCCCGCCCTGACCCGCTTCCGGGCAACGACAGTGCAACCGAGGGGTTTGAAAACAATCGTGAAAAAACATCCATCGCTTATTTTTCTGACTGGTTTCAGCGGATCGGGAAAATCCACGATCGGGCCCCTGCTTGCCAATTCGCTCGGTTACGAATTCGTCGATCTCGACCATCTCATTGAAAACCTTGCCGGAAAATCCATCACGAGAATATTTGCCGAAGACGGCGAACCGGTTTTCAGGGATCTGGAGTGCAATGCGCTCGCCGATCTCTGCAGCCGTGATGAACTTGTGGTATCCCTCGGCGGCGGTGTTCTCGAAAACGATCGCTCCTACGAAGCCATCAGGGACAACGGCACACTGGTCTATCTGCATTCCTCTCCTGGTATCCTTGCAAGAAGGCTTTGCAACAAGACCGACCGGCCCCTTCTCAAGGGAGATGACGGAAAAAAACTCTCGAAGGAAGAGCTCGAACGGAAAATCGACACGATAATCTCGAAAAGGTCCAGGCGGTACGAAACTGCAGATATTACCGTCCAGACCGATTCGAAACGAATAGGCTCGACCGTCGAGGAGCTGACGCGGAAAATAGAACGGTATATCCGGAAAGCCGAAGCAGGAAGGCATCAATAATAAAACACCAGGATTTTGAGCACGATCATTGTTGGCACCCCCGTTACCGCCGGGCTCGGCAAGCTTTTCAAAACACACGGGCTTTCCCTGAAAACCGTCGTCCTGTTCGATGAACATACCCATGATCTGTTCGGTGAAAGGGTTATCGGAACCCTCCGTGACGAGGGGTTCCTGTTCACGGTCCTCGTGGTCCCGGCACGGGAGGCTTCAAAAAGTTTCACGGCAGCCTACAAGCTCTACAGCAGGATGATCGAAGCGGGCGTCGACCGGAGCTGGAACCTGCTGGCCTGCGGCGGCGGGGTCGTCGGTGACCTGGGCGGGTTCGTGGCGGCGAGCTACTTCCGGGGCATACCGGTCATCCAGCTTCCGACCACCCTTCTGGCGATGACCGACAGCGCCATCGGAGGCAAGGTCGCCGTCAACCATCCTCTCGGCAAAAACCTGATCGGGTTCTTCCATATGCCCGAACTGGTGCTCATCGATCCCTCGTTCCTTGCGACCCTGCCGAAACGGGAAATCTACGGGGGAATGTCCGAAGTGGTCAAATACGGCTTTATCGCGGACGTGAACTTCCTGTCTTTCCTCGATGAGCATTTCAGCGACATTGCCGCACTGAGAGAACCATGGGTAAGCGAAGCTGTCCGGAAAAGCGCGGGGATCAAAGCTGATGTGGTAGAACAGGATTTCAGGGAAACCACCGGTCTGCGCGCGACCCTCAATTTCGGGCACACCTTCGCCCATGGCCTCGAAAAGCTTGCCGATTACCGGCACATGCGGCACGGCGAAGCGGTAACCATCGGAATGGCCTGCGCACTTCACCTTTCCCGCAACCTCGGCTTCCTCGATGAACTGTCCCTGGAAAAAGGGCTCGCGATCATCGGAAAATTTCTCTTCCCGAGAGGCCTGGTCAAGCGCAGGTTCCTCGATACCGATAGCGGCCTGCTGCTTGAATGCATGCTTTCCGACAAGAAAAAGCTCGATAAAAAACTTCGTTTCGTCCTGCTGAAAAAACTCGGGGCAGCATTCCTTTACGAGCACGACGTCGATGACGCAGTGGTGCTGAAGGCCATAGAGGAGGGAAAGGGTGTCTTCAGGAAACCCCGGAGCAATTGAGCTCGAACAGGTAAAGGGTCCCGCGAAGTACGGCAAGTTCGTCTACCTCCGCCGGCAATGCGGTCATTCCTGCTAAAAGCGGAGCGTTTCCGCCCGTAGCGATGATACGGGCCGCCTTCTCGCCATGCTCTTCACGCAGCCTGCGAGCGATTTTTTCCGCCAGACCCTCGATACCGGCTGCGCAGCTCCAGACTATGCCGTTCCTGATACACTCTTCCGTTGAAAAACCGGTGATGGAAACCGGCTCGGAGATACTGACGATCGGAAGCCTTGCCGTATGTTCATGCAGCGACCGCGCCATGAGGTCGAGACCGGGAATGATAAGTCCACCGAGATAATCTCCGCCCGAACCGAGGACATCGAACGTGATGGCCGTACCGATATCGATGGCAATGACGGCTTCGCCGGGGTAACGCCTGCGGCTGTAGGCACAGAGCGCTATCCTGTCCGGGCCGAAAGTTGAGGGTGAATCGTAGCGCAGTGAAAACGGAAGATTGAGTGAAGAAGCCACCTGCATTATGCGCCCCCGTGAGTCGCGCCCGCCCAAAAGTCGGCCGAGCACATCCAGCACCGGCTGTTCCAATCCCGGCACCACGCTGCAGAATGCGGTATCCAGGAGATCAGGATACCTTGCAAGAAAGGGGGAAAGCTGGTTTTCGATCGCTTCCTGACCGGTAAGCGATGCGGTTGACAGTTTGCAGGCCTCGATACAGGCACCTTCGCTGAAAACCGCAAAGACCGCTGTGGTATTGCCTATTTCAATTACAAGCAGCAATGGCGCTCGATCCTCTCTGAAAAAATGCGTTACAGGAAAAGCAAATGATCATTTCAGCTTCGCCTCGACCCCGGCCGCCTTCGACAGTTCGTCAATGAAACGCCTGTATTCCGGCAGGACCGTCGTTATGGCAATTGAATCCTTCGGAGAAGCTTTTCCGGCAACTACGAAAATCCTGGGCGGCGGATTGTAGGTGACTTCCTCCTGGTAGATCTTCGTGATATCCTTGAGCAGGAACTGCTTCTGGTTCCCTTTCCTGTCGAGATAAAGCAGCTTGTCGCCGGAAAGCTTGATCGAATCGCCGTCCTTGCTGTGGTAGGCGTCGAATCTGGTGTTGTAGTACATGGGGCCACCGAACGTAACGACAAAAAGGGCGAGCATGAGACTGGTCTTCCAGATGCATCCCAGGTCGATACCGTAGCTGAATTTGCCGTACCTGAAAAAAACGCCCCACCCGACGGCTATGACCAGCAGGCTGACCATCCAGGTGAAATAATAGTAGTAGTCAAGCCACCAGCCGGGTGCAGTTATCGGGTATTGATAAACCTCGGACATATCGTTGTTGAATTTATCCCGGAAATGCAGGGCCTGAAAACCTGCGTCCGATTCCGGATGTTGACAGGCAAAATGTGCCGGCACTTATAAAAACCTATCAACAAAGATAAAAAAGCGTTACAAATTTCTTGCCTGTAAAAGCCGGAATTCCTCTTCCCTGCTTGCTCATGCTCTTACATCACGATAAGGAAAATCCGCGCTTCTTCCCTGTCTTATCTGTTTCATAACCGGGAGTTGACGGAACACTTCTGCATTGCTGTTCTTTCAGAAAGCGCAAGTATATCAGAATACTGACTGATAACCGAGTTCTTCAACGCTCCGGGACGTCATCAACCGTATGGCATCGCTTTCATCAACGACAAGAACGGTAACGGTATCTTCTGCGGGAGACATGTTGTATCTGTTTTCGCTTTTCATGACTTGAGCAGGCAGGGGGATCAGCGGTTTTCAACAACAAAACATAAAACTAATTTATATATACATTTGCCTATTATCATTCCGAGCGGCATATCATCCTGTTCCTCGAAATCGACAATCTGAAAATCACTGAGGTCCTGAGGCTCAATCGCTCCAGCGTTCACGAAGGATGGGTATTTTTTTCAGGACCGGAATGAGCAGGTAATAGAGCGCCTGCCCACCGCAATCCGCAAGAATATCAGTGATGTCACAACTCCGGTATGGCAGGAATAACTGTATGACTTCTATAAGAATACCATAAAAGACAAGGGGGAGCATTTTACGCAAGCCGAACCCCCTTCCGGGAAATGCGAAATCATCGAGAATGGCAAGAGTGAAGAAAGCGAGCAGATGAAGAACCTTGTCACCGTTGCTGAATGGAAGGATACCGGAAGAACGGCTTGTAGCCTCATATAGTGAAACGACAAGCGCAAGAGGAAAGAGAATCCTCGAAACATTGATCAGGATTGACCGTGCAGGTATAGCCACTCAAAAGGATCCCTGTTATTTTAAAACTGTTACGGTGTGGGGCATGAACAGCTTAATTTGCATATTGAAAATAACATAAAATTATCCGTTATGTGCATCTGACCAGGTTCAGCGCCTGCTTTGACTGAACAGAACAGGAACAACCTGTTTATCATCCCGTAAAACAACACCATTATTCACCATGAAATCTTACCACAGGGAACTCTGGATGAACGTCCCGTCGAGGATGGGCTTTGTGAACATCACCCGTGACGTCGAGGATGCGCTCAGGGAAAGCGGTATACAGGAGGGCCTCTGCCTCGTCAATGCCATGCATATCACCGCATCGGTTTTCATCAACGACGACGAGTCGGGACTGCACCAGGACTACAAACGCTGGCTCGAGGAACTTGCCCCGCATGAACCCGTCAGCCGTTATCAGCATAACCGTACCGGCGAAGACAACGGCGATGCCCACCACAAGCGCCAGATCATGGGTCGCGAGATAGTTGTCGCCGTAACGAAAGGCAAGCTGCATTTCGGAACCTGGGAACAGATCTTCTACGGCGAATTCGACGGAAACAGAAGGAAAAGGGTGCTCGTCAAAATCATCGGAGAGTAATTTCATTCCGAATCCGGAACAGGTACCTGCTACCCCGAAATGAAAACCGGTAAACTAGAAAAGCGGGTCTTTCCCGGAAAAAAAACCGGGCCAGCAACCATATCGTGAAAAAGGAGGAATTGTTCCGGACCCCACTTCCCACTCCCCAGTCCCCACTCAGCCCTCAGTCCTCAGTCCTCAGTCCTCAGTCCTCAGTCCTCAGTCCTCAGTCCTCAGTCCTCAGTCCTCAGTCCTCAGTCCTCAGTCCTCAGTCCTCAGTCCTCAGTCCTCAGTCCTCAGTCCTCAGTCCTCAGTC
>JAAXXI010000030.1 GCA_013334565.1 Chlorobiaceae bacterium | reverse complement strand
CCAACAGCCCATGCGATGACGAGAAACGCACCGGCGACTCCCATCAGCGGATCAAGCCAGCTTGCCCCCCAGAACCGTCCTCCGATCAGTGCAACAATGGCAAGAACGGATGTCGCCGCGTCCGAAAGCACGTGAATGTAAGCTGACCGCATGTTCAAATCGTGATGCTCTGTTCCGTGCCCATGATCATGATCGTGATGGTGATCATCGTGCACATGATCGTCCTTGAGCAGCCATGCAGAGAGCAGGTTGACCCCAAGCCCCGCTATTGCAATCGCTATGGCCTGTTCATAATGGATCGGAGAAGGAAAAAGCAAACGTTCCACAGACTGGAAAAACATGAGGCCTGCGATAATCACCAGAAAAACAGCACTCGTATAACCGCCGAGGATCTCGATTTTCCAGGTGCCGAAGGCGAATCTCGCATCTCCGGCAAAGCGGCGGGCAGCCTTGTAGGCGATTACCGACAGTCCAAGAGCCAGGGCATGGGAACTCATATGCCAGCCGTCTGCCAGAAGGGCCATGGAATTGAAAACCCAGCCTCCCGAAATTTCGGCAACCATCATCACCAGGGTGAGCAGTACCGCCCATCGTGTTTTCTTCTCCCCGAGAGGATTGCCTTCGTCAAAAATATGCGAATGGTTCATAATCAGGCAGGTGTTACCATGAATTTTCAGCACACGCCATTACTTTCGTGGAGTTCGGCAGCTTCCGAACAAACAGAAGGTAAAAGGACATTGTTAATCAGTCAGTCAAAAAGCGATGAATCAATTGAAAAGACAGGCCTGTCATTGCATACTGAAGCATAGCGTAATGAAATTATAAAACACGAACATCCGGACACTTCGCCCTGCCTTCCATGATCGAGTACTGCTTGCCGTGAATTGACTGTCCAAAATTTACGGATTTATTGTTCATAGTCCGCGTGTGGCAAATGCCGGATACGGAGCACCCGGCATGACATCGCTGTTTGTCATGCTGATCGTTATGAAATGGAGGGCATCTCTATTTATTGTCGTGAGAAGCACGAGTGTCTGGCGGACGGAGTCCCGATGTTATCGAGATAAACTTTATACCCGGAGTCCCGACAAGTCGGGATGAGGATTTCGATCCCGATTCATCGGGACCAACCCGAGCAATAGGGGTTCGGAACAAATAATTAGAGGGGCCCTGAAGTGAAGCATCCATTACCAGACGCAATCCCCTTCCGGATTCTTCACTTCATTCAGAATGACAAAAAAAAAGACAGAATGACAGGAAATAAGACTGAACGACAGGAAAAAAACAGAATGTCAAGATCGGTCCAGTTTGTTCTTACATACCGGTGTCATCCTGAACGAAGCATAGCGGAGTGAAGGATCCTTTTTTCTTTAAAACACAGCATACTCATTAACAGTATACTCATTACCCATAGTTCTTGATCCGTGTGCGTTAGCGGCCGGATACGGAGGACTCGGAATGCCTGGAACAGGGACTTTATTCCATAAAACAGCTGATACTCTTATTCGCAGAAGCAGTAAAATTTCCGAATCATAGATAAAGGCGAAAGATTTGCACTTTGCCGGGCCTCATAAGCGAGCAATAAAACAACGTAATATTCATCATCAATGCGATGTAATTTTTCCCTTTCGGCTTATTTTTTTACTTCACTCAAAAAGTTTTTGAACAATTAATTGAAATAAATAGTATTTTTACTTTGAATATCACGCTATACATCGACCATGAAATTTCAGAATTAGATGTCAATGGCTGCCGTCACCCCCCGGAGGCTTAAAGTAGTTGAAAAAAGCCACTGGCAGAACCATCACCCTGAAACCGGCTATACAAAGCATGCACGGCTGGTTGGCAAGGATATCGTGCATACCTGGGTGGAGGCGGAACATGACATTGTCATGGATTACATGGACGTGGGGCTTCTGAAAAATATTCTCAGCGAATCAGGATTGCTCGACAAAGACTTTCACATCATTTTCGACCTGAATCACGTCATCGATATCTCCTACCGGTATAAAAAAGGGATTGCCGACCTGCTGTTCAACTGGGAACCCTATCTCGGCTGCATCTGTTTTTTCGGGGCAAGCAGATCCATGAAGTTTATCCTCAGGTCGTTTGCAGCAGTAGCTCCAGAAAGATTCTGCATCGTCGAAGCGGAAACGTACAAAGAGGCCCTTCAGAAAATCCTTTCGTACAAGACGGCAAGCCTTTGTCCGGAGAAACCGGAGCCGCAGGGCAACCCGGAAGTTTCCGATGTCAGGCAGCAGTTCATCAGTGCCATAGCAAAAATGTCATGGCTCAATATTCTTGATGCCCCGGTCACCATTCCCCCTTCAGACAGCATCTACTTTCATTTTTTCCAGTCGCTCGAATCGCTCCGCAAAGATCTCTGGGCGAAAGAAATTGAACGAGAAAAAGAAATAGCACAATTAAGGCAGGAATGCGATAACCGAATAACCCAAATGACAATAAAAATGAATGCACAGGCAGAAGTAAACAAAAAGGCATCACAGCAGCTCAAACAGGAAATCGAAGAGCTGAGGACGAGGGTCGCCACCCAGGATATGGAACTGACGAGGATATCTACGGCAATCGCCGAAAAAACAGCCAAGCTGAGAAGACTGCTCGACCAGATCTCCGTACTCGACATCGACCCTTCCCTGAAAAATTCCATGACAAACTCCTGCCTCAGCCTGATTGAAACCGAAACCATCGGTAAAAGGCTGGACGTCGAGATGACCGAATCCGACTCCGTTTTTCTCTCAAAGCTCCAGAAAAAACACCCCAACCTCAACCAGCGGGAAATGAGGATCGCCCTTCTGGTCAAACTGAACTACGATACCAGGGATATCGCGGATTCTCTCTCCATATCAACGAGGGGAATGGAAAGCATCCGCTACAGGATGCACAAAAAGCTCGGCCTCGGAAAACATCAGTCCATCAAGACCTATCTTTCAGAGGTAGCCGTCAGCATGTGATGCCTTGACCGCCGCACTGCCGTTCAGCCGAATATCGGCTGCCGCTCAACAGGATGGTGATTACAAAAAGGAAGGTCGGCATGCTTGTGCAACCGGCCTTCCTTTTTGCTGTTTTTCCTGGAATAAACATAACCCCGGAAAAGTGTGTCATTTCTTCAGGAACACGCCAAGGT
The DNA here is from genome assembly GCA_013334565.1 of Chlorobiaceae bacterium. GTDB lineage: Bacteria > Bacteroidota > Chlorobiia > Chlorobiales > Chlorobiaceae > Chlorobium. The sequence continues at coordinate 22,591 of JAAXXI010000030.1, read as the reverse complement.
CTTCAAGGAGTGCCTGGAGGTCCTCTTCATGGGTAACCTCATCCTGAAGGATCTGAACGGCAAGATTGTAGGTGATCGGGTCTTTCAGGCCAATTTCCTGGATGATGCTGTTATAAGTGGAAATAGCGCACTGCTCTCCGGAAATGTTCTGCTCGAGGATTTTCTGCACAAACGGATCGTCAGGTGCATCATATCCACAGTTCGTCCACTCGAACCACTGCCTCGGATTTGTCAGCGGAGTCCCTCCCAGCTGGATGATGCGGGCGCTGACCATATCTGCATGACGAAGCTCGTCGGCCGCATGCTGCATCAGCTCCGCCATCACCGCATCTTTCATGGGACCCTTGACAACCTTTGCCCCGAGCCAGTATTGATAATAGGCAAGCCATTCGTCGGCGAATGCCCTGTTCATGAGTTCGAGCACCCTCCCCAGATGTTCGCCCACGATTTCACGGCCTTTTGTTCCCATAATCGGATCTCCTTTTGAATTACGTAAAAACGAAAATTATAATTTGCCGGAAAACAGAAATCGTTCCGTTTGGGGCAATAACAAACACTGATTTCACCGGTTGATGCATGGTATCATTTTTTACTGGCGGGCTGGTATGCACAGGACGGGTCCGGGGAAATCGGTTCCTTTTCCGCAGGTTCTGCCGGTTCGGGAAGATTTGCATAGAAACGCCACTCCTTGTTGACGATCCGGGCCCCGTGGCCAAAAGTGAAATACGACCATGCCCATTGCAGAATAACAAACAGGCGGTGTTTTGCCCCGCTGAGGTAGTAGATATGGACCCCGAGCCAGATAAGCCATGCCGGAAGCCCGGAAAGCTTTACTTTTCCCCGTTCTGCGACGGATGCATTTTTTCCGATCATGGCCATCTGGCCTTTGTCGTTGTACCGGAAGGGTTGTCTTGGAAGGCCCAGAAGGTCCTGAATGATATTCCTGCCGATCGACTGACCCTCCTGGATAGCAACAGAAGCGAGGCCGGGTAGTGTCCCGCCCTGCTCCAGGTCGAAATGCGCCTGGTCCCCGCCAACAAATACATCAGGATAACCCGGGACAGACAGGTCGTCGGAAACGACAATCCTGTTCGTCTGATCGGTCTCGAACCCTATTGTCCTGCCAATGCTCGTTGCGCGCACCCCTGCAGCCCAGAGCACGGTCCCGGCTTCTATGCGCTCGTTGCCGATCTGGACGCCGTCCGCATCGATCCTGTTGACCGGACTGCATGTCCATACCTGAACACCGAGCTTTTCAAGCGCTCTGGTGGCTTTGGCAGAAAGTTCGGGTGAAAAGGTATTCAGAATCCTCGATGCCGAATGTACGATGAAAATCCTGGATAGCTTCGGATCGATGTTTTTGTAATATTTCGAGAGGTAATAACGGCTCATCTCGCCAATGGCACCCGCAAGTTCCACCCCGGTAGGCCCGCCTCCGACAATAACGAATGTAAGCAGCTTTTTTTTCTCGAGATCACTTCCTGAACGTTCCGCATTCTCATAAGCTTCCATAATCCTTCTGCGGATTTCAGCGGCCTGTCCGATCGTTTTCAGTCCGGGAGCGAATTCCTCCCACTCGTTATGCCCGAAATAGTGATGTTTTGCACCGCAAGTCAGGACCAGGTAATCACAGGAAATTTCACCGAAATCGGTAAAGACGGTCTTTGTGCGTGGATCGACCGTTTTCACGATCCCTTTGAAAACCGTAACGTTACTGTACCTGGAAAGCAGCATCCGGAGAGGATAGGCAATTTCTCCTGCATTGAGTGCCGACATGGCAACCTGGTACAGCAGCGGCTGAAAAAGATGAAAGTTGTTCTTGTCGATGAGGGTGACCTTCACATCCTTTCTGTTGCCGAGAACTTTTGCAGCGTTGATCCCGGCAAAACCTCCTCCTACGATAACGACATGTTTCATGATCAATTACGAGGGAAATAAAAAAACGGCTCTTAAAAAGATAGAGAAATAATAGAGACAGCCAACACAAGGCGTCTTTATTTTCGGCCAACGTCAGCGAAACATAAACTATTAAACCATCACCCGGCAATATTCATATTGGCAGGGCCCATACCCTGCCGAATCTTTCAGGAAACAGGACAGGATTATCGGAACGCTGAATGAAGAACAGGTAAAAAAGAATTAAAAGAGTTTCAATGTTTTTCGCACTGTTCTGCGTAAATTTACGTAAAGCAACGCACCGTTTCCCATCCTTCCTTATTTGTATGCAATGAGAGGGTTACTCCTTTCATATCGATGGGGAAATCTATTTTTCATGTTCAAGCCCCCTGAACGGAAATGCATACAAGTAAAAGCAGCCGCGGCGGCAACTCCCCCTGCGAACTCGACACCGCACTGAAAACCGTTTTCGATACCATTCCGGACCCGGCGTTCATCATCGATCGCAAAGGAACGGTGTTCTATGCCAACAAGGCATTCGCCATCCTTTACGGTAAACAGGAAACCGGGTGCGTGAATGAAAATATTTATGCGATCATGCCTCCCGAACTTTCCCGGGAGAGGAAAATAAAGTTCGACACTGTTTTCGATACCTCGAAAAGGACATTGTTCGAAGACCTGCAGAATAACAGGATATACAGCCACACCATCCATCCTGTTGCTGAAACAGACAAAAAAATCACAAAAATCTATGTCCGTTCTCATGACGTAAGCGAACACAAGCTTGTCGAAAAGGAAGCGGAAAACCGTCAGATATTCAACGACGCCGTCATCGGCGCCATCCCCGGCGCGTTTTATCTGCTCGACAGCCAGGGAAAATACGTGCAATGGAACGCTTATCAGCGGGATGTTGTCGTCGGCATAAGCGATGCCGAAATGAAAAACTTCAGCGCAATCACAACCATCCACCCGGACGACCGGCAGATGGTGGCCGCGAGAATGGCGGACATCATGAACAACGGCATCGAGGATTCCGAGGAAGTCAGGGTGCTCATCAGAGGAGGGTCGGATTTCCGCTGGTTCAGGATTTCCGGCAAACGGATCATCATCGACGGCATTCCTTTCCTTATCGGAATCGGCATCGACATCCATGAACGGAAAATTGCCGAAGAAAAGGCACTGAAAAACAGTGAAGACCGGTTCCGAATCCTGTTCGAAGAACATTCAGCAGTCAAACTCATCATCGAGCCTGATATCGGCCGGATCATCGATGCCAATAAAGCAGCCGTAAAATATTACGGATGGCCGGCTGAAAAGCTGCGCGAAATGACCATCTTCGACATCAACACCCTGCCAGTCCGGAAGGTACGGGAAATGATGGGCCAGACAAGAAATAGCGAGCTTCAGCGATTTACATTCCGCCACCGCATTGCTGACGGGTCCGTGCGGGATGTCGACGTTTTTTCTTCGAATATCCATATCGAAGGCAAAGATCTGCTTTATTCGATCGTCCACGACGTCAGCGACAGCAAACATGCAGAAAAGCAGCTCAGGAAGCTCAGCACGGCAATCGAACAAAGCCCTGTAACAGTCATTATCACCGACCTGTCAGGAAATATCGAATATGTAAACCCTGCATTTACAAAACATACGGGATACGAGAAGAATGATGTGCTTGGGTGCAACGAGAAAATCCTTCACTCCGGGCTCATGCCGAAAGAAATAAATGAGGAAATCTGGCAGACCATTCTGTCGGGAGGGGTATGGCACGGCGAACTGTACAATCGAAAGAAAAGCGGGGAACTTTACTGGGAAGAGGCCGTCATCTCCCCGATAGTCAATGAAAAAGGTGTCATCAGCAACTTCGTTTCGGTGAAGGAGGATATCACCGAAAAGAAAAAGCTCTGGACCGAACTCATTGCCTCCAAGGAAAAAGCTGAAGAAAGCGACCGGCTGAAAACTGCATTCCTTGCCAATATCAGCCATGAAATCCGTACCCCGATGAACGGCATTCTGGGGTTCGCCGAACTCCTGAAAGAACCGGAACTGACAGGAGAAGAACAGGCTGAATTTCTCGAACTCATCCTTCAGAGCGGAGAGAGGATGCTGAGCCTCATCAACGACCTCATCGACATTTCAAGGATCGAGGCAGGAGAAACGTTTATCCAGATCAGCGAAACTCCTGTCAACTCGTTACTTCGTGATCTTCATGCATTCTTCAAACCACAGGCGGAGAAAAAAGGGTTGTCGCTTGAATGTTCGAACGCTCTTTCCGACAGCGAAAGCATCATCGATACCGACAGAAAAAAAATCCTGCAGATCCTGACGAACCTCATCCAGAACGCGCTGAAATTCACCCATAAAGGAACGATTGCCTTCGGGTATGAAAAAACAGGCGATACGCTTGAATTTTTCGTCTCCGACACCGGTATTGGCATTCCGAAGGCCATGCAGGAAAAGATTTTCGACCGTTTCAGGCAGCTGGACAATTCCCTGACACGCAACCACGAAGGTTCAGGCCTGGGGCTCTGCATATCGAAAGCCTACATAGAGATGCTTGGTGGAGCGATCACCCTGGAATCAAAGGAAGGTATCGGCAGCACATTCCGCTTCACAATCCCCTGTAAGTACAGATCAGTGCAGAACGCCCCTCAGTCATCACATACGGTTGAAGAAAAAAACACACTGAAACCATCTTCCGGAATGACGATCGTGATAGCTGAAGATGACGAAACAAGCCGCTTGCTTCTTGTCACCAACCTCACGAATGAAAGGATCAGGGTGCTGACTGCCCGCAACGGGCTTGAGGCAGTAGACCTGGTCGAGCGTCATCCCGATGTCGATTTCGTCTTTATGGACATCAGGATGCCTGAAATGAACGGGCTCGACGCGACAAGAAAAATCAAGTCGATACGTCCCGGCCTCCCCGTCGTTGCGCAGACAGCCTTCGCTTCGGAAGACGAGAGAAATAAAGCACAACTGGCCGGTTGTGACGGTTTCCTGACAAAACCGGTCATGAAACAGGACATGCTCGACATCATGAAAAAACTGCTCGGCAGGAAATAGTCGCAATTCCGCCTTCAGCGCTTCCGCATACATCATCTTTTACCGTTCAGGAGAGGATTGAACATCCCTTTCCTGAGCATGAATTTCAGGGTTTCTATGACCGGAATTACGGTCAGGGCTGCAGCTGTCAGGATAACCCAGTCTTCAAGGGTGAGAAGACAGGTTCCAAAAGGCCCGCGAAGCAATGGAAGGGCAATGATCAGACCGAGCAGCAGAAGTTCCCAGGCAACAGCAAGATTGAGCCACCGGTTGGCAAAAGGGCGTTTGAATATCGAATCTTTCTCCGAACGGAAATTATAGGCTTTGAAAAACTGGATGAGCACAAGCGAAACGAACGTCATGGTCATAGATTCCTGCAGAGACCTCCCGGAAGAAAGTGCCCACTGGAAAAGGGAGAGGTTCACGATAGTCGACCATAATCCCCCGGCAAGCATGAATGCCAGGACGGAACGGGAAAAAATCCCCTTTTTCGAGTCGTTGGGCATGCGCTTCATGATATCCCTTTCAGCCGGATCTACGGCAAGCGCAAGGGCGGGAAGACCGTCTGTCGCAAGATTCACGTAAAGAATCTGCACGGCAGTGAGGGGAAGCGGAATCCCCAGAATCGTGGCGCCCGCCATGAGGCCAAGCTCTCCGATATTCGAAGAAAGAAGATAGGTGAGATATTTCCGGATATTGTCGTAAATGCCGCGTCCCTCTTCGACTGCAGCGACAATCGATGCGAAATTATCGTCGGTGAGCATCATCGCTGATGCCTCCTTTGAAACGTCGGTACCGGTTATGCCCATTGATATCCCGATATCGGCTTTTTTCAAAGCCGGCGCATCGTTGACGCCGTCTCCCGTCATTGCGACAACTTCTCCGTTTTTCTGCAATGCTCTGACAATCCGCAACTTGTGCTCTGGAGCCACCCGTGCATAAACAGATATGGCACCAACTGAACGGCGCAACTCTTCTTCACCCATTGCATTGAGCATTACCCCGGTCACAATGGACGAGCCCTGGCGGAAAATTCCAAGCTCTTTCGCTATGGCTTCAGCGGTCAATGGGTGGTCGCCGGTGATCATTACCGGACGGATACCGGCATCCATGCAATGTCTGACGGCATCTTTCGCTTCGGATCGGGGGGGATCGATCATGCCGGCAAAACCGATGAAAGTCATGTTCTGTGAAGCGCTGCCGATATCGGATACCTCTCCGAGAGCAAATCCAAGAACACGCAGCGCCTTCTTTCCGAGGCTGTCGGCTTCACCGAAAAGAGCAGTACGCATCTTTTCGTCAAGTTCAGCGATCCCGTCGTCGGTCATGACGGAAGTGCATTGTGAAAGAACGGTTTCGGGCGCTCCTTTGATATAGGCTTTCAGTGAAGGACCGCTTCTGTTGAGCGTGATCATCATCCTTGTTTCTGAAGAAAACGGTTGCTCGTCTACACGTCCGTGACGTTCCCGCATCAGCACTTCGTCGATCCCCGCCTTTCGCGCAGCGACAAGCAGCGCTCCTTCGGTAGGATCACCGGCAATCGTCCATTTTCCCTCGCTGTCCTGCCGAAGACGGGCATCGTTGCAGAGAACTCCGGCAAGGAGAAGTTCCCGGAGCGTCCCGGGCAATGCACTCCCGTCCGCGGTCGTGAAATCGCCTTCCGGATGATAGCCTGAACCGCTCACTTCAACCAGCCGGCCCGACACGAATAATGCCCTGACGGTCATTTCGTCACGGGTCAGGGTGCCTGTTTTGTCGGAACAGATCACCGTCGTGCTGCCGAGAGTTTCAACGACAGGCAGGCGCCGAATGAGCGCATTTCGGTTTACCATGCGCTGGACCCCGAGCGCAAGGGAAATAGTCACAACCGCAGGAAGGGCCTCGGGAACAACCGCAACGGCAAGGGCGATACCGAAAATGAGCATCTCGATGAAAGGCTGTCCCCTGATAAAGCCGAAAATGACAATAAACAGAACGATGACCGATGCAGCTTTCGCCAGGGATGCGCCAATCCTGTCGAGGTTTTTCTGAAGGGGGGTTTTTTCGGATTCAACGGCCTGAAGCATGGCCGCTATCCGTCCGAACTCGGTCAGCATGCCTGTCTGCGTCACAACGGCAACAGACCTGCCATAGCTGATCGTTGTTCCGGCGAATACCATATTCTTCCGGTCACCCGGAGGGGCTTCCGCAGCAACTATGGCTTCCGTATCTTTTTCCGAAGGAAGCGACTCCCCCGTCAGGGATGCCTCGTCTGTCCTGAGGTTGCTCGACTTCAAAAGTCTTGCGTCGGCCGCGACCCGGTCTCCTGTTGCAAGAAACAGTATGTCGCCTGGCACGATCCCTTCGGCAGCCAAGACGGTCTCCTTTCCGTCACGCAGCACCCTGGCAGTAGGTGCAGCCATTTTCCTGAGCGCTTCGATTGCTTTTTCAGCACGGTACTCCTGAAAAAAACCGAGCAGGACGGCAAAAATCACGATAACCGCGATTGCCGCCGCTTCCATACCATGACCGAGAAAGGCGGAAAGCACCGTCGCAATCAAGAGGGTTATGATGAGCACATTACGGAACTGCTGCAGGAGGAGCAGCCATGGGCTTGATTTATTCTCGGCAAGAATGCGGTTCGGCCCAACAGACCGAAGCCTTGCAAAAGCCTCATCGGTACTGAGGCCGTCCGGATTCGATCCCGTTATTTCAAAAACCCTGTCCAGCGACAGTGAATGAAAAAAAACAGAACTCATCGAATTTTCCGGATTTGGGGCTATCCCCTAAAACGTCACTTTCGAGGCTGTAGCCGCCTGGTTCCTGAATTTATCCATCCATCCCGAGCCTGACCTTTTTTCTGCCAGCGCCATCGCGATGTGTTTCGGCAGTATACCAAGGTCGAGATTGCGCCCGAGTCCCTGGACACAGGAAGGGCAGTTGGTCAGCATGATCATCTCACCTTTGCCGTGAAGCGTTTCGCTTATGGCTTCCCGTTTGCGCTGCAGCATCGAATCGGTAATATCCGGTCGCGAGAGCGACAATGTTCCGGCTTCTGAACAGCAGTGCGGCACAGGAGCCACCGTACCGAACCCTCCTATGCCGCGGAGGGTCTGCAGGGCTTTGCCTGCAAGCGAGTCGTGGCATGGGGCATGGTAGAGGAATTCCCCTTTGGCTTCGATCTTCAGGCCCTTCTCGAGAAGATACGACGCAATATCGACTATCCTGCCGCCGAAAAATTTCCCGCTCTCGTTTTCGTCGAGCCCCTCCATACAGGTGCCGCAGGTGACAACGCAGGCGTCGAAATCGAGGTACGAGAACATATCACTGATCTGGCTGAAAAGCACGGTATTGCGCAATACGATGCTTGAATGCTGGGAGGTCTTCGCATTGACGTGTGCAGGAAAACCGCAGCAGAGGAAAGGAGGCGGAAGCACCACCCTCGTCCCGGTTTCGAGCAGCATATGGATTGCCGCCATGGCGATCGACGAGTTCAGACGTTCCGAACCGCAGCCGGGAAAATAGAATACCGTGGATTTGGCCTCGCCCGAAGGCTCGAAGACAAGCACCTGGTCCTGCCCGCACTCCGGAATGACATCGCGGAGGGTCTGGTCTGAAACAGGCGGCACCGGGGATCGCATGAGCTTCAGCGGATAGAGTGCCGGAGGATTGTTTTCCGGCTGTATCGGAGCGGTGAGCATGGCACCTGCGCGCTGCACCGCACCCCCTCCGCGAAGCACGGTACGGCGGAAAAACGCATTGAACGGTACCGAGCGGCTTTCAAGGTAACGCAGGGTCATCTCCGTTATGGGCGATGAGTGCTTGAACCCCCACTCGGAAAGGATTTCGCGCTCGAGCACCGAGACGTCACCGGTATCGATATTGACCGGGCACGGCTTAAGGCATTTGTGGCAGATCGTGCAGTGGTCGGCAACCTCCTCGAGCCATTTGAGGAGCTCGAAATCGGTGGAGCGTTCGCGCTGCGCGTCGAAAAGGAGGGCTTCGATGAGCGATCCGATCGCCAGGTTCTTGTTGCGTGGATGGTAGAACATGCCCCTGGCAGGGTAATAGACGCAGCAGTCGGTCTTGCACTTTCCGCACCTGATGCAGTAATCGACCTTCTTTGAAAGTTCGGCGATCTGGGCCCTTTTGAGAATGTGAGCTTCGAGTTCGAGCAGGTTGAAAGAGGGCGTGAAGATAAGATCGAGCGCGCTGTAATCCTCGAGCTTGCCAGGGTTCATGATCCCGTCCGGATCGACCTTGCTGCGGTAGCGCGACAGTTCTTCGACAATCGAAGGGTCGAGGTACTTCAGTTTGGTGACACCGATGCCATGTTCGCCAGAAACCACTCCGCCAAGAGCGACTACCTTTTCCATGACAATGTCGATCACCTTGTCGGCACGTTCGAGCATGGCGCGATCGTTCGAAAGAACCGGAACGTTCACATGGACATTGCCGTCTCCGGCATGCATGTGGGTGGCGAGCACGATCCGCCTGTTGCGGACGTGGTGGTAAGCCTCTTCAAACGCAGTCTGCATTGAAGGATAACCCTGGACCAGCTCGCTGAGTTCTGCCGAAAACTCGTGCAGGATGCCGAGTGTCCGGAGGTTTTCCGGAGATGCGGCGACGACACTCTCGTCAAAAGCCCTGCAGAGTTCGAGGCCTGCCGGTATTTTAGACGCGAACTGTTCCCCGTCATCGCTGATTTTGGCTGTCGAAAGAATATACCGTGCCCGCTCGATAAAAAGCCTCTGGGCGTAACGTTCTTCCCCGCTGTTCATTTCATCGATGAACCTCGAAAATTCGGCAAGTGCATCGATGGGAATGACAATATCCTCGTTCAGCTTGAAAGCGTTGGTCCTTCGGGCGATCGCACCGAGTTTTTTCCTGTCGAGCCAGAAACGCACGGCCTCTTCCCTGTCCCTTGCGAGGAACATGAGCGTGTTGGGGTGATGATCGAGCAGTTGCCTGACACGTTCAACGCCATTATCAACCTCGACGGGAGCGTTTCCCGCGATATCGATAAGGAGGACGGCTTTGGGTGTCTGTGCTCTTGCCGCCTTGACCTTGTATTCGATCGCCCTGATATACTCGTCATCGAAATGCTCGAGGGCCAGAAGTACTTCCGGATTATCAGACCGAAGCGGAAAAAGGTTCGAAAGCTCGAGAATGACTTTACTTGCCTCGTCCATGTCCGGGCCGAAAAATTCAAGACAGAGCGTCCTTTTTTCCGGGAACTTGGGATAGAGCACGAATTTCGCGGAGGTGATGATACCGTCGGTCCCCTCTTTCTGAAGTCCGGGAACGCCTCCGAGCGCCTTGTTGGTGATATCTTTCCAGAGCCCTTTTTTACGGATATCCGTCCCGAGAAGTTCGATCCGGTCAATCCTCTTGCCGGACTCGTTCCAGAGTTCGAACGTCACCGAATCCTCATGAAGGATCTTCCGGAGGCGATGGTCAGCCCTCCTGACAATCCAGTTTTCTCCGTTCGGCATCGCCATCCGCCATTCGAGCAGATTGTCGATGCAGGTACCCCACTGCACCGCCATTTTTCCCCCGGCGTTCTCGGCGATGTTGCCGCCGATCGTGCATGACCATTCGCTGGTCGGATCGGTCGCAAACACAAGGCCGTGTTCGTCCGCTTCCTCCATCGCCTTCTCGGTGACGACCCCGGCTTCGACCTCGATAACCGAAGCCTGCATGATCTGGCCGTTATCCAGCTCGAACTCTCTCGTTGATATGCCCCTGATCGCATTGAGCTTTTCCATGTTCACGATCACGCATCTCGAACGGAGCGGTACTGCCCCTCCCGTAAGGCCTGTTCCCGCTCCTCGGGGTATGACGCTGAGCCCGAGCCCCTTTATTGCGGTAATGAGCGGCGCGACCTGGGACTCGAGGTCGGGCGTGACGACAGCGACAGGAAGGTGAAGCCTCCAGTCGGTTGCATCGGTGGCGTGGGCGGCAAGGGAAAAAGGATCGAAAAGGACATTGTTCGGCCCGACAATTGCACCAAGCTCCCGTTTCATCTTCCGGCGCAATTCCGGGGTTTTCTTCACGGCGGTCCGGAAACGGTCGAGCTGGTTGCGAAGAAGTTCGATAATATCGAGCACCCGTGTTTCGCCGTTTGCCCCCTCGGAAATAGTGTCGAGCTCTTTCAATGCCCTTTCGAAAAGGCGGTGACGACGTGTCGGGGAATCGACCAGTTCCTGGAAGAGGAACGGGTTGCGGCGATGAATGAGAATTTCGCCGATAATGCCCATGAGCAGGCGGGCAGAACGGCCGGTAACCCTCAGTTCACGAAGTTCGTCGAGAAGCTGCAGTGCTTTCGGGCCGAGCAGGAACGAGATAGCCTGGCGATCGCCTGCGGATGTATAATTGAACGGTATCTCCCTCGGAGCCTTACCCGTGTCGCTTATCGGTTCAGGTGCTGTATGTAACGTCATCGATTGTCGATATGATCACCCCTGCATGCGGCGTCCAGGGAACAAACCGAAAGCGGGTAAAAATTTTTGAGCATACTGGTGCCGTTCCGGACAGTTCGGAAAAGCATAGCTTCAATTCCGGTAATAAGGTAACAAACCTGAAGAAAAGGTTGAACATTCCGCGATAAAAATATCCGGAAAGGAAGCTGTAATGCAACCATATAAAAGATGTCGAACGGGTGCATTTCATGTGAAGCCTGCCAGTCAGGGACAGCGGCTGCCTCTGCCTGCGTAATCGATATGACCTCCGCCGCTGAACGGCACAAGGCCAACCAGCCCGCCGGGTTCAGGCATATCAAGCCATGAAAGGCATGTGCTGTTTTTCCAGAGGCAGAAATCCCCGCCGAAAGGATCATTTCCGCTGCAGCACTCCATCATTTTCCCGAGGATCGCATTGCTGAAGAGGCTTTGGGCGCTACCCGGCTTCCAGGGGTCTTTCTCTTTGCACCGCTGGCACTGGCTTTCCGCAAGGCTGCAGACAGAACTATCTTCAGTGAGATAGCCGCAATGGCTCCCCCTGGCGATATTGGCCACGACAGCCCAGGAGCTGCTCCCTTTCGGGGAAAGCTGTGTAAACTGGGTGGTGCGGGCCGGGTCCGTTGACCATGCCGGCGGTTTCTGGATAACATTGCTGTCGAGACAGGCACAGTCGCATTCACCGACGATCATCAGGCTTGCGAGAGGCTTTTCGGAAAGGGCTTTCCGGTAAGACTCCATGCCCGGGGTCAGGAAAGGGATCCGCTGGTCGACGGGTGAAAACTGCAACAGTCCCACAGGGTTCGCCCGCTCTTCGGGTTCCCATTCGGACATGGGATCGGAACTCCTCGGCAGGACCTCTTTGTCGTACATGACCGGATCGTAGGAATATCCGGTTGCGCGGCCGATCTCCCGTATGGTCTCGAACCCGCATGCCGCAACCTGGGCATGCGCGCCGCCCACCGAATGCCCGGCGAAAATGACATTGTTGCAGTCCGGCTTCATGAAACGGTTTTTTTTGATTTCTTCCATGAAAGCGCTTCTGCTCCGCCGTTTCGTTTCATCGAGGATGTAGAAATAATCGGTCGAACCGTATTTTATGAGGTAGGATGCGGCAGCGTAGGCATCCTGTCCGACTCTCGGGTTCCCCCCGAAATCGAGCCAGGGCACGCCCTCGAACTGCAGGTGCGAAGCGGAAACGCATGCGAAAGCCCAGTTGTTTTCAACAGCTGCGGCAGTGTAATTGTAATATCGTGACGGGTTGATGCCGAAAAGCGGATTGTCGCCGGTAACGGCCCCGGCCAGTTTCTTGGGGTAAAAGAGCGGATCGATCCCGATCAGGAAACCATGGCTGAACATGACAAGCCCATCGGCATCCCTCGTGACGGGATAGAACACTTCGATCACCACCTCGATAAAGGATGCGCTGTTTTTATCATAACGTACCCAGAGATGGATACGGTCGAAACAATAGGTATTGATCCTCACAAGGCCCATGGGAATAAGGGTTTTTCGTTACGAAGTTTTAACAGGCCCGGTAATCATGACCTTTCCGTCCGGATGCATGCACGAATGTCAGAGCCTCGCACCTCCGGATATTTCGAGAATCTGGCCGGTAATGAAAGCCGCATCGTCCGATGCGAGAAACAGTGCGCACCTTGCCACATCATCCGGTGTGGCCACCCGGCCGAGAGGGTAACGCTGCGAGCAATCCTTCCGGAGCATCTCCCACCGCTCCTCCCCGAGCGCCCTGATGAAGGCGGGCACTTCAACCAGTGCGGGCGCAAGGGCATTGACCGTTATGCCGAAACGGCCGAGTGACATGGCGAGGGAACGGGTAAACGCATAAATGCCGCCTTTGGATGCTGAATAGGAAAACTGGTTCGGACTGCCCCGATAAACCAGCGAACTCATGTTCACAATACGGCCGGAACCCTGCGGTTTCATCACCCTTGCAGCTTCACGGCATGAAAGCATGCAGGATTTGAGGTTCAGGTCGATGTTCGCGCTCATTTTCACGTAATCGATCTGCTCGACATCCGAAGCCGGTTCGCAATCACCTCCTGCGATATTGACGACGATGTCGATCCGCCCGTACCGTTCGACCGCTCTCCTGTAAAGGGATACGACGTCTTCCTCCCTCATGACATCGGCGCTGATAACGGTCCCCTTTCCGCCGGCCTTTTCGATTTCCTCGAGCGTCGAAGCCGATCCGGCTTCGTCGATATCGCTGACGATGACTTCGGCTCCTTCCCGGGCGAAACAGGTCGCCACTGCCCTGCCGATGCCGCCTGCCGCTCCGGTGACAAGCGCTACCTCCCTGGAAAGTCTCATTGGATATTTGAGTTTAATGTTCCGTTATCATTATTCAGGAAAAAACCGGAACCTTCTTTCTGTCTGAAGCGGAACCGGCAAACAGTTTGAACCCCATCAGGCTTGTCATCGACTGCACGGCACAGTTGATACGGCCGATGAAGAGGTCGAGGTCCGTAACCTCGTGACTTTCGTCGGCAGCAGCATGTTCCATGAACTCGAGGAACTGCTGGTAGCGCATATCACCGATCCTGGAGGACCAGGAGAGATCGGAGATCCGGAAGGCGCACAGCGGTTCGTCAATGACAAAAAGATCTCCGTGCTTGAGTATCTGCATCCAGAAATCGAGATCGATGGTATAGGGCACGACCGCACTGTATCCTCCGGTCTTTGCAATCAGCTCAGCGGGATACAGGCCGCATACCGGCTCGCCGATGATGTTGGTCCCCATCCGTATCATCTTCCTGATGACATCGACAGGTTCCTTTCGACCGCCATCGACAAAATTGACTTTACGGATAAGCACTTTTCCTTCGGGATCGATGATCGTCCTCTGGCAGCTCACCAGGCTCACTCCGGAATTTGAGGGATCCTCAAAAGCGGATACCTGCTTTTCAAGGCATTCGGGATAGAGAATATCGTCACCGCAGACAAGCTTGACATATTTTCCCTTCACCTCGCTGATCGCCCTGTTCCAGTTCCTTTCCGGGCCCAGATTCTCATGGTTCCTGAAAAGCCTGATGCGCTGATCGGTAAAAGAAGCTGCTATATCCCACGAGCCGTCGGTGGAATGATCGTCGTAAATGAGCAGTTCGAAATCAGCCAGGGTCTGCGAGAGAACGGATTCTATTGTTTCGGCTATGAATGGTGCGTTGTTGTACATCGGGATGGTCACCGACACCAGGGGCCTTCTCTGTATCATCATGACCCGGCTCTCCTCCCGTGCGGCATTTCCACACGAGGCATCATGCCCGAATCAAAAAATCTTTCACTCATGAGTACCTGTACAAAGTTCACGTTTTATCTCAACCCTCGTAAAGTTCGGAACGAAGGTTGACAATACTGTAAAATACCGAACATCCGAATAAAAATCCTGCAATTGCAAGCAAGAGTTTGCTGTAAAGCAGAAATGCGATCAAAACGGCTGTCGCACATAAAAGCATGGCCACAAGCTGTCTGAAAGCATTGCCCAGTGTTTTCGGACCGAGGATCGGAGCGAGCACATCCCCGCTTCTCAGCAGGTCAAGGGAGTTTTTGCGAACGATCGAAGGCAGGACGATATAAATCATGCCGGTAAATGAAAAGGTGATCCATCCGAGCAGGGCCGCGTGCGTATGCGAATGATAGACCCACATCCTCAGGTAAGGCAGTGGCGGCTGGGTGCCGAACGGGACTCCTTTCAGAAAATAGATGTTCATGATGCCGTAACCGCTTGTTGCGAAAAGCAATGCAAGACCGCTCAGCAGAAAGGCGAGGGCCGGATGCCTGAACCGTGACCTAAAAAAATTAATCAGAAACAACGCGAAACTTCCCAGAAGGGCCATGACCCCGAAAAGCAGGAGATGGCTGATCAGCATCATACCGGAATAATTGCCGACAAGAATGACGGCCAGGAACAACAGAACACCGCCGACGAAAATATAGAACCAGATACTGAACAATTTCCTGGCCAGTTCTTTTTTCGGTGAGTTTTTCCATGCGTAGGTATAGAGGAATCCCATGACACTGATGCTCAAAGGGAACGAAGAGCCCAGAAAATAGGACGACTGCGTGACGAAGAAGGGAATGATCGTGGAAAGGCCGGGAAACGCTTCCTTGAGGCCGAGCGTAAAAAGGCCGATATTGGCTACCATGAGAAAAACAACATCGAAAATATAGTAGCGCACCGATACCTCCTTCCAGATTGCGGAAACCGGAAGCGTCGTAAAGATATCACGAAGAGGCCCCATGAGCGTGACAATGAGCAGCAGGCCTGCGAGAGCTTTCAGGTGGGGAATCCCCATCGAAACGGCGGCAGTCACCAGGAAAAGGGCAATGAGCACCCGGGAGATATAGTCCATCTGTTTTCTCGGGTCGATCTTCAGTTCCGGATAGATTGCCGAAATAAGGTAACGGTTCAGGACCAGGATGGCGAGGTTGCCGAAACCGGTAAAAAAAATATAGGGATGGAGCCGGAGCATGAACATATTATCCCAGAACGTTCCCGCAGCGCCAAGCAAGGCGGCTGAGGCGATAATCGTTATCGATACCCTGAGGAAAACGCGGACGACACCGGCCAGTTCCCCATTGAAAGGAATGAAGTTCATAGGGTTTCTTCAGTTTTCATTTTTTTCAGTTCGAGGAGTGCCACGATCGAAAGAGCGATAAGGGAAACATTCAACGTAAGCGGGTTGAAAGGCAGGTTGAACATATATGGCTCGAAAAGCAGGACAAAAAGGGTCAATCCTGCCAATGCGGCGATATTCAGCCAGTAGACCCAGTTCCAGATGGCGAAAAGCAGAATGAGGCCGAATACGATCTCTCCAGCTCCCATCCAGGTTATGGCGGTGCATATCCACCTGAGGGGAATGACATGACCGAGCAATTCGCTTTCCCCGCTGCTCTGGCAGACAATTTTCGGTACGGCTCCCTGATATATCCAGGAAAAACCGAGCGCTATGCGGCAGATGAGCAATGCCGGCATATTTTTTGAAAAAAAACGCATAATAAAAACAGTAATGCTTGCTGCCCTGCTGACCGTCAAGAGACAGGGCTGCTTGAAATTCGACGTTAATTACTCTGCAAAATCAGGATTTCCTGCCGGAAAACCTTGCCTTCCAGGCGAGTGTTTTCAACCGTATCCCGTCAAACCAGACATAGACGACCGGAACGACCAGAAGCGTCAGGAACATCGAGCTTGACAGGCCGCCGACAAGGGCAACCGCAAGGCCGGACTTCCATTCGGACCCGGAACTCCTGGAAAGAGCGATGGGCAGAAGCCCGAAAATAAGGGTGAGCGTCGTCATGAGGATCGGCCGCAGGCGCTCCTTGGCCGCCTCGATGATGGACTGCGCCAGATCCATCCCTTCCGATCGGAACTTGTTGATGAAATCGACAAGAAGAATGGCATTCTTGCCGACAAGCCCGACAAGCATGATAATACCGAGAATGGTAAAAATACTGAGCGATTTTCCGGTCATGGCGAGCGCGAAAAGCGCGCCGATGATCGCAAGAGGAATGGAAAACATGACGACCATGGGCCAGACGTAGGAATCGTAAAGCGCCACCATGATCAGGTAGACAAAGATAATCGCGACGAGAAATGCCGTCAGGAGGGTTGAAAATGACTCGCCCTGTCTTTTGAGGTCGGATTCGTAGGCATAGGAAACGGTCGACGGCATGATCCCTTTTTTCTTCAGGTTGCCGATTATCCGCTCGATCTCCTGGCCGACGCTTCCCACGGGACGATCGACAACCTGCGCCTTCACCCAAACCGCATTGTTGCGGTTGCGCCGCTGCAGCTGCGTATATCCCCGCTGCTGCTCGAAACCGGCGAACTGACCCAAGCGGACGAGTTCGCCTGACGGGGTGCGGAACATGATGTTTTCCAGAAGTGAGGTATTGTGGCGGTATGCCTCGTCGAAAACAACCCTGATATCGAATTCATCCTGCCCGTCCCGGTACTTTCCCGATTCGTCCCCGGCATAGGCGGTCCGCATCGCGGCTCCGACATCGGCAATAGTGAGCCCGAAAGAAGCCATCTTCTCCCGGTCGATCATCACCCTCATTTCGGGATTGCCGAGCCGTGAGGTGAGCTTGACGTCGGCCGTACCCCGGACCGTTTTGAGGCTGTCCCTCAGCGCTTCCGCAACACGGGATACCTGGCTTCTCAGCGGTCCGCTGATGATGACCATCACCGGGGTATCGTTCGCGGTACCGAAGATGCCAATGGGATTGATGCTCGCCTTCAGGCCGGGAATGCTTTTCAGGTCATTCCTGATCGACTGCATGATCTCGTCCGTCGAACGCTTCCTTTCGTCTTTCGGGCTGAGGGTGACATTGATCTCCGATATATTGTCGGCGCTCTGGTTATAGAAACCTTCGGTGGACGCCCCCACATTTGCCAGCAGCTTGCGGACCTCCGGCATGGAAGCGAGCCGGCGCTCGAGCGTCCTGGTCAGGCGGTTGGTGTCCTGCTGCCGGGTCCCCGGCTCAAGCTCGAGCATGACGGAAAATTCGCCCCTGTCGGAAACGGAGATGAACTCGCCGCCGATCAGCCCGAGAACCGGAAGGCTGAACGATGCGAAAAGCAGGAAGGTGGCACTGAAAAACACTTTTTTCGGATGGGCGAGGCTCCACTGGAGCAGCTTCAGATAGAGCTGGAGAAAACGCAGGTAATTTCGTTCGAAAGCCATGGCAAAACGCTCCATCAGGTTCCTGCCCTCGAAATGCTCCACTTTCGAGAACCTCGATGCGAGCAACGGTGTCAGGGTAAAGGAAACGAGAAGGCTGACCATGGTTGAAATCACCATGACGACGGAAAACTCACGAAGGATATTGCCGACAAGACCGCTCACGAGGGAAAGGGGAAGAAAAACCACGACATCGACAAGCGTGATGGAAAGCGCGGTGAAACCGATTTCGTTCCTGCCCGCAAGAGCTGCCTGCCGGGGTTCTTCCCCCATTTCAAGATGCCGGTAGATATTCTCGAGCACGACAATCGAGTCATCGACCAGGATGCCCACCACCAGCGACAGTGAAAGCAGGGTCATGAGGTTCAGGGAAAACCCGAACACATACATGCCGATAAAGGTGGTTACAAGCGATGTCGGAATGGATACCATCACGATGATCGAGTTCCGCAGGCTGTGCAGGAAAAGCAGCATGACAAGGGCGACCAGCACAATGGCGATCAGGAGATCGTGCTGGACCGCATTGACCGCATCGAGCGTGAAGGTCGACGCATCCTGGGCGATATCGAAATTGAGGTTCCTGTCGCGGTACATCGTTGCGAGCTTCCCGAGCGCCTCCCGGGAAAGCCTGCTCACATCGACCGTATTCGCGTCGCTCTGCTTCATGATGACGATGCCGACCGCGCTCCGGCCGTTTACCCTCGTCAGGGTGGTGACATCCTTGAACCCGTCCTCCACTTCGGCGACATCCCTCAGATAAACGGGTCCCTCCGAAGAATAGCGGAGCACGAGGTTTTTCAGCTCATCGAGAGAGGAAAACTTCCCTGCGAGCCTTACGACGAACTGGCGGTCGCTGTCCTTTATTTTGCCCGTCGGAAAGTCGAGGTTCGCTTTTCCTACTTCCTTGAGTACATCCGATACGGTGAGTCCGTAACTTTCGAGGCGGTCAGGATCGATATTCACCTTGATTTCACGTTCCCGTCCCCCGACCAGGTAGACTTCGCCGACACCTGCCACGCTGGAAAGCACGGGCTTGACGTTGTCCTTCAGCAGGGTGTAAAAATCGGTATCGGAAAGCGAGGATGTCGCCCCTATCCGGAGTACGGGTACTTCGTCGAGAGCAAAACGGGTAATGACCGGCTCCCTGACGTCGTCCGGAAGGCGGTCGCGAACCTCGTTCACCTTTCGCTGGGCATCCTGAAGGGACTTGTCGATATTTGCCGAATTGGAAAACTCGATCGTCACGACCGAAAGGCCTTCGGTCGATGTCGATGTGATCGAACTGATCTTTTCAATCGCAGAAACCGATTCCTCCACGGGCTTTGTGACCGATGTTTCCACTTCGGAGGGCGAGGCTCCCGGATAAGGGGTCGATATCGTCACGACCGGAGGGGTCATCTTCGGCAGGAGCTCGTACTTCAGCTGGGCATAGCTGAACAATCCCAGGATGGCGAAAACCGAAAAAAGGACGACGATCAGCGTCGGCCGTTTTATGGAGAGTTCGGTAAGCGTCATTTCACGGAGGCCCCTGTATTCCGGTTTATCACCGAGACCCCGGCACCGTCCTGAAGTTCGTCCTGGCCGCTGACAACGACGTTGTCACCGGGAACAAGGCCATCCGTCACCTCGATCTGCTGCCGGAACTCCTGACCTGTCACAAGATGCTGAAGCGAAGCGCGGCCGTTGCGGACGACAAAAACCTCCGGGTTCCTGATGCCGGACAACAGCGCTGTCCTGGGAATGAGAAGCGCATTGTGCGTTCCTTCGGAAGAATAGATCACCCTGGCGAACATGCCCGACCTGAAACGGTTGCCAGAAGGATTGTCCATAAGCACTTCCACACGGTATGAGTGGTCGCGTCCCGCTTTGTCGCTCACTGCGCTTACCTTTCCCGAAAACTGTTCACCCGGAAAAAGATCGCTGGTAACCGCGAGCGAAACCCCTTCCCTGAACTTGAGAATCAGCCGTTCAGGAACGGAAATAATGATTTTAACCCTGGAAAGGTCGAGCATATGCGCCACTTTCGTCCCTTCACGGACAAGCTCCCCCTGTTCCACGAACCTCGATGTAACGACCCCGGTGAAAGGGGCTTTTATCCTCGTATTGCCATATTTCCTCGATGCGGCGATAAAGTCCGCAAGCGCTTCCTCGCGCTGCAACTGCACGGTTTCAAAAGTAGAAAGGGATACGGCTC
Source organism: Chlorobiaceae bacterium (assembly GCA_013334565.1). Classification (GTDB taxonomy): domain Bacteria; phylum Bacteroidota; class Chlorobiia; order Chlorobiales; family Chlorobiaceae; genus Chlorobium. The sequence goes on along the minus strand of JAAXXI010000030.1, from coordinate 2,315 downwards.
CTTCCGCATAAAGGTTTTTATAGCGCTCGAAATCTCGGTTCGCCTGGCGGTAGTGGGCATCCGCTTTTCTCAGCAGTGCGGCCTGCAGTTCATTGTCGACGCTGAACAGCGCATCTCCGGATTTCTTGTGCTCTCCCGGTTCGGCAGAAAGAGAACGGACAACACCTTCGGATTCGGAAAAAATATCGGCTTCCCGAAAAGCCTGTGTGGTCCCTACGGTACTGAAACTGTCGCTGATGGCGGCTTTCGCTGCCGGCAAGACCGAAACCGGGATCCTGTCGAAATATTTTCTGTCGAGGGGTTTACCGTGCTCTTTTGGACGGAGGAAAAAGAAAAGCGCGAAGACGGCAACCAGAAGGAGGAACAACACCAGAACCTTATGCTTCGTTATCCTGTCGATCAGCGTTGTGGGACTCTTCATCGTCAACTGTTCCTCTTATGGAGGAGATGTCTTTTTTCCGTATCTGCAGCGCATCACCGAACAAACATCCTCTCTCGTGGTTCCTGTATCTTTTTCATATGAACAATTTGAAAAAACGGGCCGACACCCGTTTTTTCAGACCATTGCTGCTCTTCCCTTCCAACGGAAAAGGAACGATCAGCAGAAGTTGCTTGCGATGCTGCATGAAACATCCGCAGAAGCCTTGACATGGTCAAGGATCGAAAGAATGCCGGTAAGGTTCGTGATGTTCTGGTCGTTTACCGAAGTCTTGATTTTTGCAACGGCGTTCTGGTAGATCCCGTCGATCTCTTTCATCATGACAAGCGTCTCGCTGGCATGTTTCGAATTTCCGCTGACAAAGGCTTCGACAGCCTTCTTGATCATTTCCGCAGTAATGTCCCCCATCGGTTTCAGGCCGTATTCATCCTTGTGCAGGTCCTGAACATTGGCGAACTGGACATATTCGGTCTTGTCGGCGATGTTGAGGGCGAACTGGGCAAGCCGCTCCAGTTCCTTGAGGATCATCCTCGCGTTTTCGACCGCTTTCAGATGCTCTTCGCCGAGGCCCTGGAAAGAAGCATAAGCGAGCGTGAGATATTCCACCTCGAACTTCCCTTTCTGGATATACTCCTCGTCGAACTTGAACGCCGATGCGGCAAGATCGACATTTTTCTTGGTCGCTGCCCTGATGCTCAGCATCAGGTTGTTCTCCACGTTCGAAGAGAGCTTGGTGAGTTTCTGCTTGAGGGACTCGAGCTGAATATGGACGGCAACCTGCGGTTTGACTGTCAGACCGAATTTGGACGGATCGATCTTGATGGTAAAAGCTTTCGGTGTTTCAGTTGATTTCGGGGATTCGCCGAAAATTTTTCCAAACATTGTAGCCATAGGGTTCAATCAACCTCGGTTATGATTATTGAAATAATTCGAAGTGCTGACAATTTAGCTGTCCGGAAGGATTAATTGCAAGAAAAAAACAACAATACTGCCAGAACCCTACGGGTGTTGCAAATCACTCTTTGAGGGACTCTATGAGCTTTTCGAAGGAACTGTCCTTGTGCCGCACAATTTCACCGGTCACCAGGTAGATGACCTCGTGCGCGATCCTTGTCGCGTGGTCCGCCATCCGCTCGATATATCTCGAGATGCTCAGCGCTGCGATAAGCTCGTCCGTCTTTGCTTCGGGTGGTTTCATCAGGCTGGTCACCCTCTTGAACACCTTTCGGTGCATGATGTCGATCTGCTCGTCCAGCGCGCAGACTTCGTCGGCGAGGTTACGGTCCCTCTTCACGAACGCCTCGATCGACTTGCGCACCATCTCCCCCGCCCTCGTCCCCATCGACTCGAATTCGAACGACTCCAGCATCTCCGATCCTATCTCCGGTATCCGGTCGATGATGTGCACCGCAAGGTCCCCGATGCGCTCGAGGTCGTCGTTGATCTTGATGATCGTCACGATTGTCCGCAGGTCCCTGGCCACCGGCTGCTGCAGCGCAAGGAAGGCAAGGCACTGCTCCTCAAGGTTCACCTCCGCCATGTCGATCTCGTTGTCGACCATCCTGATGCGCCGTGCGCTCTGTTCGTCCCGGTTCTTCATCGCCTGCAGCGCCTCGAAAAAGTTCTGCAGCACCTTGTCCGACAATTCGACAAGCACCAGCGAGAGTTCCCTGATATGTTCGTGGACCGGCCGTTCTGACATGGCTTTCCCCCGGTTTGCGTTAACTGAATCTGCCCGTTATGTAATCTTCCGTCATCGTGTCTTTCGGGTTCGTGAACAACTGCGCCGTGGGCGCATGCTCGACCAGCAGCCCTTCGTAGAAAAACATCGTGTAGTCCGACACCCGCGACGCCTGCTGCATGTTGTGCGTCACGA